>JBDUCH010000183.1:0-8107 GCA_040003555.1 Variovorax sp.
TCATCAGCAGCGTGACCCAGGCCTTCTGCCACGACTGCAGCCGCGCGCGCCTGTCAACCGAAGGCCAGCTCTACACCTGCCTGTTCGCGAGCCGCGGGCACGACCTGCGGCCGCTGCTGCGAGGCGATGCGGCCGACGAACAATTGCTCTCGGCCATCGGCCACATCTGGCAAGGCCGCGCCGACCGGTATTCCGAACTGCGCGCCCTGCGCGGGCCGGATGCCGCAGCCGACGGCAGCGCGCCACGCCGCGTCGAGATGAGCTACATCGGCGGATGACGATGCCGCCCCGTACTTCGATCCCTGCTTCTGAAATCACCGGCCTGGTGCTGGCCGGCGGCCGCGGTTCGCGCATGGGCGGCGTCGACAAGGGCCTGCAGAACTTCAACGGCACGCCGCTGGCCATGCACGCGGTGCTGCGGCTCGGCATGCAGGTTGGCGAGATGATGGTCAATGCCAACCGCAACCTCTCTGCCTACGAGTCGTTCGGCGTGCCGGTCTGGCCAGACGGCCTGGCCGACTACGCGGGCCCGCTGGCCGGCTTTCTGACCGGGCTGGAGCGCTGCGAAACACCCTGGCTGCTGACCGTGCCCTGCGACACGCCGCTGTTCCCGCTCGATCTAGCCGAGCGGCTCGCCGCTGCGCTGGTCGAGGCCGATGCCGAGATCGCCATGGTCAGCGCGCCCGAACCGCCGGACGATGGCGGCCCTGCGGTGCTGCGCGCCCAGCCGGTGTTCTGCCTGCTGCCGACCACGCTGCTTGAAAGCCTGATCCGCTTCACGCAGGGTGGCGGCCGCAAGATCGACGCCTGGACGGCGCAGCATCGCACCGTGCTCGTGCCCTTCGACCGCACCGACGATGCGCCCGACGCGTTCTTCAACGCGAACACGCTGGCCGAATTGCAGACACTGGAAGGCGTGCGTGCGCGATGAGCCGCATCGCCGAGATCGCCGCCGCCCTGGCCGGCTATGACCCCAAGGCGCTGAGCGTCGACGGCGTTCAGGCCTTCCTGACCAGCCTGGTAGCGCCGGCTGTCGTGCGCGAGCGCGAAAGCGTTCCGTTGTTCGAGGCGCTGGGCCGCGTGCTGGCCGAGGATGTGATCTCACCCTTCAACGTGCCGCCGCACGACAACTCGGCGATGGACGGGTTTGCCTTCGACGGCGCGCTGCTCCAGACGCGGTCGCCCGATCTGACGCTGCGGGTGGCCGGCACCGCGCTCGCCGGCGCGGCCTGGCACGGCACGCTGGCCACCGGCGACGCGCTCAGGATCATGACCGGCGCGGTGATGCCCGCTGGCCTTGACACGGTCGTTCCGCAGGAGTTCTGCAGCGTCGACGGCGACCGCGTGCGGTTCCCTGCGAACGCGCTGCGCCGCGGCGACAACCGCCGCTTCGCCGGTGAAGACCTGATGCAGGGCCGCCCGGCGCTGTTGCAGGGCGAACGCATTTCCCCCGCCGCGCTCGGCCTGCTCGCAAGCCTTGGACTGCCCACGGTGCCCGTGCTGCGCCGCTTGCGCGTGGCCTACTTTTCCACCGGCGACGAGATCCTGAGCCTCGGCGATGCGCCGCGCGAAGGCGCCGTGTACGACAGCAACCGCTACACCGTGTTCGGCCTGCTCACGCGGCTGGGCTGCGAGGTGGTAGACCTCGGCATGGTGCGCGACAACCCGGCCGCGCTGGCCGCGGCGCTGCACGACGCCGCCGGCGGCGCCGATGCCATCATCACCAGCGGCGGCGTCAGCGTCGGCGAGGCCGACCACACGCGCGCCGTGATGCAGCAACTTGGCGACATGGCGTTCTGGCGCGTCGCGATGCGGCCCGGGCGTCCGATGGCCGTTGGCCTGATCCCGCGCGCGCCGCACTCCGGCTCGGCCGTGCTGTTCGGCCTGCCCGGCAACCCGGTCGCGGTGATGGTGACCTTTCTGGCGTTCGTGCGCCCCGCCCTGCTCCAGCTGATGGGCTGCAACGCCGCCAACGCCGCGCCGCAACCACTGATGCGCGCACGCAGCGTGGCCGCCATCCGCAAGAAGCCCGGCCGCACCGAATACCAGCGCGGCCGCGTCACGCCGGTGCCCGGCGCGCTGCCCGAGGTGCGGATCGCCGGCAACCAGGGCTCGGGCGTGCTGAGTTCGATGGTCGAGGGCAACGGCCTCGTGGTGCTGCACCATGCGCAGGACAGCGTGGCGCCGGGCGACGAGGTCGACGTGATGATGTTCGACGGCGTGATGTAGCCACCATGCTCGCCGCCCGCGTCGAACTGCTGCAACAGATGCCGATTTTCGGCGCGATCGGCGCCGAGACGCTGGAGTTCCTGCTTGAACCCGCCCCGCTGGTGCAGGTGCCTGCCGGGGGCTTTTTCTGCCGCGAGGGCGATCCAGCACACGCGATGTTCGTGCTGGAACGCGGCCGGGTCACGGTGTCCAAGGCCTGGCAAGACCAGGATCTGCTGGTGCGCCACCTCGGCCAGGGCGACTGCTTTGGCGAGATGGCGCTGCTCGACCTGTTTCCGCGCAGCGCCTCGGTGCATGCCGACGTGGATTGCAGCGCGATCGAGCTCAGTTCCGCCAATCTCTATCGCCTGTTCGAGCGCGATGCGGCGGAGTTCGCGGTGATCCAGATGAACATCGGGCGCGAGCTGAGCCGACGCCTGCGCGCGACCGACGAACTGCTGTTCCGCGCCCGCATGGGCGAAGCGCTCACCGCGCCGCAACGCCTCTAGGGCCTGGCCCTAGAGGCGGCCCAGCGCCCGCTCGACACCCTTGTTGGCGAGCATGTCGGCGCGCTCGTTGCCAGGGTCGCCCGAATGACCCTTGACCCAGCGCCAGTCGATGGTGTGGCCACCCTCCTGCACCAGCTTGTCGAGCTGCTTCCAGAGCTCGACGTTCTTCACCGGCTGCTTGGCCGCGGTCATCCAGCCCTTGGCCTTCCAGCCGCGGATCCATTCGGTGATGCCCTGGCGCACGTACTGGCTGTCGAGGTAGAGAATCACCTTGCAGGGCCGCTTGAGCGCGGCCAGGCCTTCGATCACCGCAGTCAGCTCCATGCGGTTATTGGTGGTGTTGAGCTCACCGCCAAACAGTTCCTTTTCGGTGGGGCCCGACTTGAGCCATGCGCCCCAGCCACCCGGCCCGGGGTTGCCCTTGCAGGCGCCATCGGTGTAAATCACGACTTCGTTCAAACTATCTTTTCCTCTTGTGGGGTGGCGCTGCGCGCCAGCGCCGGGCGAATCGCGTCGGCGATCGCCTGTTCATGGCGGCGCATGATGACAGACCAGTCGAACTCGGTGCGGGCGCGGCGCAGGCCGGCGCGCACCAGCTGTTCGCCGAACGCCGGCTCGCGCCAAAGGCGCTCCATCGCCTGCGCCAGCGCGGCGCTGTCGCCCGGCAGTACCAGCAGGCCGTTGACGCCATCGCGGATCACGCTGGGCACGCCGCCGCTGTCGGTCGCAATCAGCGGCACGCCGGCCGCATTGGCCTCGCACAACACGCGGCCCATGGTTTCCACGTCGCGCGCCGCACCGCCGGCGTGGCGCGATTCGTAGCTCGCCAGCACGAACATGTTGCTGGCCCAGAAATAGTCGCGCACCCGCTCGTGCGGCACGCGGCCCGCAAATACGACCGTCTGGCCCAGGCCCAGTGCGGCGGCGCGCGCTTCGTACGCTCTGCGTCGCGGGCCGTCGCCGACCACGACCAGCTTGAGTCCCGGCACGCTGGCGCGCAGCGCCGCGACGGCATCGAGCAGCACTTCGACGCCTTTCTTGGCGACCAGCCGGCAGACGGTCAGCACCACGACGTCCTGTGCCGCCAACCCCAGCGCGGCGCGGGCCTCGGCGCCGCGCCGACGCGTGCGGCCGAAGTGGCGCGCGTCCACACCGCCCGCGACGATTTCGATGCACTCGGGCAGCACGCCGATGCCGCTCAGCAGGTTCGCGGTGTAGCGGCTGTTGGCAAAGATGCGCGTGTGGCCGACTGCGGCCTGTTGCATCAGGCGTTCGCGCTGGCGGCGGAACAGGTGGTCAACCCAATCGGGCTGCCAGCCATGCTCGATCCAGCGACGCATCGCATGCTGAAGCCGCGGCGAGGCGGCCAGCGTGCTCCACAGCGCGAACGGATAGCCCTGCCACGGCCGCAACACGTCGTTGCCGACCGAGCGGCACAGCACCGGCACCCCGGCATGCTGCTTCACCAGGCCATAGAACACAGTGGACGCGTAAACCGCATCGGGCCCGAACTGCCGGATGTGGGCAAGGATGCGTTGCACATTGAACCAGTAGCCCAGGCGCGACAGGATGCGACGCACCGGGTAGCCGGCCCCCGCATCGAAGTGCGCCGCTTCGGCCGCGAGCACTGCGTCGGTGACGCGATAGGTGAGCACCTCCACCACATGGCCGCGCTGCGCCAGATGCGCCGCCAGGTGGCGGGCATGGGTCTGCATGCCGCCGACGGCGGGCGGAAATTCGGTCAGCACCAGCAGCAGCCGATGACGCGATCCGGTCACGGTTCAGGCAGCGTGCGGCTGTCGCCGGCCGGCCGGCAGTGCACTTTGCCGATCACCGGCATCGGCGCGCTGGCGAGCGATGCGGCACGACGCCAGTCGGCACTCAACAGCCGAAGCCCGCGCACGCGCTTGACTGCCACCAGAAAGTAAACGGCGCCGAAGATCGGCCACCAGCGTTCGCCGGCCGTGTCGAGCCAGCGGTAGCGCTCGATCCAGGCTTCGCTGCGCACCGCTGGCCGGTAGGCGCCAAAGCGGCCGGATTCGACCTCGAAGCTCAACAGCCGCAGCCAGTCACGCATGCGCCGGTAGGCGATGAATTCGCCAGCATCGGGCAAAAACAGCTCGCCGAAGCCCAGGCTGCGCCACAGCCGCGCGCGGCGCTGGCGCAGGCCCCACAGGCTGTGCGGGTTGAAGCCGCAGATCACCACGCGGCCCTCGGGCACCAGCACGCGCTCGACTTCGCGCAACGTCGCATGGGGGTCGTCGCTGAGCTCCAGCGTGTGTGGCAACAGCACCAGATCGAGGCTGTTGGCGAAAAAGGGCAGGGCGACGGAGTCGGCCAGCAGCGCGACGCGCGGCGTGCGCTTGCCGGCTGCTTCGGCGCGCGGCAGGGCCAGCCACCGGTGCGGCATGCGGTTGGCGCGCAGCGCATCGACCGCCGGCAGGCCAAGCTGCAGCGCGTGGTAGCCGAAGATGTCGGCCACCGCCTGGTCGAACTGACGCTGCTCCCACGCCAGCAGGTAGCGGCCGGGTGGGGTCTGGAACCAATCCTGCAAACCTATAATTTGACCGCTCATGACCCTCGTTCCGCTGCCCGCTTTTGCCGACAACTACATCTGGATGCTGCAGCACGGGCCCCGTGCGATCGTGGTGGATCCGGGCGATGCCAAACCGGTGTTCGAAGCACTCGAACGCGGCCAGCTGCAACTGGCCGCGATTCTAGTCACGCACCACCATGCCGATCACACTGGCGGCGTGGCAGCCCTGCATGCGGCCACTGGCGCCAGGGTTTTCGGCCCGGCGCGCGAGCGCATTCCCCAGCCGTTCACGCCCTTGGCACAGGGCGACCACGCCGAGGCGCTGGGCCTGCGCTTCGAGGTGATCGACATTCCGGGCCACACCGCCGGGCACATCGCTTTCTTTCTGCCCGCCGAGGGTGCCGCGGCACCTTTGCTGTTCTGTGGCGACACCCTTTTCTCGGCGGGTTGCGGCAAGCTGTTTGAAGGCACGCCGGCCCAGATGCTGGCCTCGCTCGATGCGCTGGCCGCGTTGCCGGGCGACACCCGCGTGTGCTGCGGCCATGAATACACACTTTCGAACCTTCGTTTCGCCCGCGCCGTGGAACCCGGCAACCCCGATCTGACTCCCTATACGGCGCAGTGCGAGGCACAGCGCGCGCTCGGCCAGCCCACTTTGCCTTCGCAACTGGCCACCGAGCGCAGGATCAACCCCTTTCTTCGCAGCCGCGAAGCCTCTGTCCTTCGAGCAGTGCGCGCCCATGCCGAGCTTTCGGCCGAGGCGAGCGACACCCAGGTGTTCGCCGCGCTGCGCCAATGGAAAAACGACTTCCGATGAAATTCCTGATTGCCGCCTGCCTCGCGGGCACCTTGCTGCTCGCAGGCTGCGCGACCGGCACCAATCCCGATGCCACTGCCCCGGCCTCCTCCACCGGCAGCACCGCGCCGCTCTACCCGAACGGCCCGCTGACCCCGATCACTTCGGGTCGCGCCACGTCGCAAAGCGTGGTGCAGCTCGCGCCACCCACCGACATGTGGGATCGCATCCGGCGCGGCTTCAAGATGCCAAATCTGGAGGGCGACCTGGTGCGCGACCGCGAGCAGTGGTACGCCAGCCGGCCCGACTACATCCAGCGCATGACTGAGCGCTCGAACAAGTACATCTTCCACATCGTGGAGGAACTCGAGCGCCGCAACATGCCGACCGAGCTCGCACTGCTGCCCTACATCGAGAGCGCGTTCAACCCGCAGGCCGTGTCGAGCGCACGCGCGGCCGGCATGTGGCAGTTCATGCCGGCCACCGGCACCGACTACGACCTCAAGCAGAACATCTTCCGCGACGACCGCCGCGACGTGCTGCAGTCGACGCGCGCCGCGCTCGACTACCTGCAGAAGCTCTACAACATGTTCGGCGACTGGCAACTGGCGCTGGCCGCCTACAACTGGGGCGAAGGCAGCGTGAGCCGCGCGATCGCCAAGAACCAGCGCGCCGGCCTGCCCACCACCTACAGCGACCTCGTGATGCCGGCCGAGACGCGCCTGTACGTGCCCAAGCTGCAGGCCGTGAAGAACATCGTGGCCAATCCGCAGGCGTTCAACGCCGAACTGCCGCTGATCCCCAACCACCCCTACTTCCAGACCGTGACGCTGACGCGCGACCTCGACGTGGCACTGGCCGCCAAGCTGGCCGACGTGCGCATCGAAGATTTCCGCGCGCTCAATCCGGCCGCGCACAAGCCGGTGATCCTGGCCGCCGGCACGCCGCAGATCCTGCTGCCGTGGGACAACGCCGCCGTCTTCCAGCGCAATTTCGAGGCCTTCAGCCAGGGCCAGTACGCAAGCTGGACGGCCTGGACAGTGCCAGGCACGATGACGGTGGCCGATGCAGCGCAACGCTCGGGCATGAGCGAGGCCGACCTGCGCGCCATCAACGACGTGCCGCCGCGCATGCTGATAAAGGCCGGCTCCACGCTGATCGTGCCGCGCTCGGCCAAGGTGCAGGAAGACGTGGCCGCGCTGGTGGCCGACACCGGTCACCTGAGCTTCCAGCCCGAGATCGTGACGCGTCGCACCATGGTCAAGGCCGGGCGCAACGACAGCGTCGCCAGCATCGCACGGCGCTACAGCGTGAGCACCACCAATGTGGCGGAGTGGAACGACGTGAAGCCCAACCATGCATTCCCGCGTGGCGTCAGCGTGGTGGTCTACCTGCCGGTGCGCGCCTCACGCACGGCCAGCGTCGGAACCGGCGAGGCGCCTGCGCGCGGCCGCGCGCAGGTCGTCACGGCCCACCGGGGCGGCGGCACGACCAAGCCGGTCGCCGTTGTCACGAGTGCCCGCGGCAAGGCCAAAGTGTCGAAGACACCCGCTTCGAGCAAGCAGCAGGTGGTGCGCGAAAAACGCGGTGGTACGCCGTCGAAGAAGAAGCGTTGAGCTGCAAAAAGAAGCGCCGAGCTTCAGAGCTTCTCGGTCTCGCCGCTGCGCGGCTGCCACTTCATCAGGCGCCGCTCGATCATGCCGACGATGTTGTCGAGCACCAGCGCAAAGGCCGTCAGCACCACGATGCCGGCAAAGACGGTGTTGACATCGAAGGTGCCTTCGGCCTGCAGGATGAGGTAGCCGACCCCGCGCGCCGAGCCGAGGTACTCGCCCACCACCGCACCGACGAACGCCAGGCCGACGGATGTGTGCAGGCTCGAGAACACCCAGCTGGTCGCGCTCGGCAGGTACACGGTGCGCAGCAGCTGGCGCTGCTTGGCGCCGAGCATCTTCGCGTTGGCCAGGATCACCGGGCTCACCTCGCGCACGCCCTGGTAGACATTGAAGAACACGATGAAGAACACCAGCGTGACCGCCAGCGCCACCTTGCTCCAGA
>JBDUCH010000184.1:0-8104 GCA_040003555.1 Variovorax sp.
GCCATTGAACACCGCATTGCGCGAAACTGACCTGTTGTCGAACGCGGTGATCACCGAAGCAGTGCAACTCATCGAGCAGGCCGGATCGCTCGATGATGCATCCGCCATGCGCGAGGCGGTCGCCCAGCAGCGCGAACCCGCCGCCCGCATCGTGCAGCGCGCCAGCGCGCTCGGCCGGCGCATCGGACTGCAAGCCGAGCTGGCACGCGCACGGCATTGGGCGCCGTGGATCGCGCTCGCCCTGGTGCTGCTGATCGTGTGCGCGGGCCTGGCGCTTGCGGGCAATGTGGTCGGCGGCAGCGAGCGGCGCATCAACATCATGGTGGCGCTGGTCAGCCTCCTCGGCGTGCACGCGCTCACGCTGCTGCTCTGGCTGGTCGGCCTGGTCGTGCCACTCAATTCCTTCAATGCGTCTTTCGGATGGCTCTGGCTGGCGCTGACTGCGCGCGTGGCTGGCGGCAAGCAGGGCCAGGCACCGGTGTTGCTGCGCGCCGCCACGCAACTGCTGGCGCGGGCCCGGCTGCTGCCGTGGGCTTTGGGCTTTGTGAGCCACAGCATCTGGGCGCTGTCGTTCACCGTGGTGCTCGGCGCCCTGCTGTTTGCGCTGGCCTTCCACAGCTACACGCTCGGCTGGGAGACCACGATTCTGGATCCCGGCGTCTTCGTGGAAGGGGTGCGGCTGTTGGGCTGGGCGCCGGGCTGGCTCGGGTTTCCGGTGCCGGACGCCGCAACCGTGCTGGCGCCCGTGACGCAAGCTGCCGATCAGCGCGCCTGGGCCCTGTGGCTTACCGGGTGCATCGTGGCCTACGGCCTGCTGCCGCGCGTGTTCTTCGCGCTGGTCAGTGCGCTGGTGTGGCAGCGGCGCAAGCCTGCGCTGCAACCGGATCTTGCGGCGCCCTACTACCGCAAGCTGCTCGCCCGCTTCGAGGCGATGGCGCCGGCCACGATCGTCGACGGCGACCCGGGTTCCGAGCACCTGAGCGCGCCTGCCGGCCTGGCCGCCGGCGAAACCAGCGATGCGCTGGTGGTGGTCGGCTTCGAACTGCCGCCGGAGTCGGCATGGCCGCCGCCGGGCTTGCCCGCAGCCGCCGCGCCGGTGTTGCGCATCGACGGCAGCGCCGTTCAGCGCCACGAACTGCTCGACACAGTGGCCAGGCTGCGCCCCCGCGCGCTGCTGATCGCCTGCCACGCATCATCGAGCCCGGATCGCGGCACCGGCCGCCTGCTGCGCGAACTGCTCGCCCACTGCGGCGAATGTCGGCTCTGGCTGATGGCGAGCGACGATGCGGGCGGTCAGCGCTGGCGGCGTTGGCTGGTCGACGCTGGGCTGGAACGGGTCACGGCCCATGACGATCTCGCCGCAACGTTGCAGGGGTGGACATGAACGCGCCCGCCATCCGCATCGCCGTGGTCGGCCACACCAATGCCGGAAAGACTTCGCTGCTGCGCACGCTGACGCGGCGCGTGAATTTCGGCGAAGTGTCCGAGCGCCCCGGCACCACCCGCCATGTGGAGAGCATCGAACTCAAGGTGCAAGGCCGCGCCGCCGTGACCTTCCTCGACACGCCCGGTCTCGAAGACGCTGTCAGCCTGCGCGAGCACCTCGATACCTTCGCGTCCGATGCGCAGACGCCGCCCGAGCGCATTCGGGCCTTTCTGCAGGGCCCCGAAGCACATGGCGCGTTCGAGCAGGAAGCCAAGGTGCTGCGCGCACTGCTGGAGGTCGATGCGGCGTTCCTGGTCATCGATGCGCGCGAGCCGGTGCTGCCCAAGTTCCGCGCCGAGATCGAGCTGCTGAACTCCTGCGCGCGTCCGGTGCTGCCGGTGCTGAACTTCGTGCGCGATGGCGCCAGCCGCGAGCCCGCCTGGCGCGAGTTGCTCTCGGCCTATGGGCTGCACGCGGTGGTGCGTTTCGACGCGGCGGCACCTTTCGTCGGCGCCGAGCGCGAGCTGTACCAGGATCTGGGCGCGCTGCTGCGCGAGCGGCGCGAGCAGTTGCGCGGCGTGGTGGAAGCGCTGGCGGCCGAAGCCGTGCAACGCCGCATCGCCGCCGCCGCCCGAATGGCCGAGCTCGCCGTCGACGCCTCGGCACTGCGCCGCAGCGTGCCGTCGGAAACCTTCAACGATCCCGTGCGTCGCCAGGCGCCGATCGCCGAACTGCAGAAAGCCGTGTCGGCCAAGGCCCATCGTTGCGCCGACGATCTGCTTGCGCTCTACGGCTTTCGCGAAGGCGACGCCGACGAAGCGCCGCTGCCGCTGCTCGAAGGCCGCTGGAGCATGGACTTCTTCAGCGCCGAAGCCATGAAGGATGCGGGCGTGCGCCTCGGCAAGGGCGCGGCCGTCGGCGCCGCGGTCGGCGTCGTGGCCGATCTCGCCCTGGCCGGCCTCTCTCTCGGCGCGGCCACGGCGTTGGGTGCATCGATCGGCGGCGCGGTGTCGCAAGGCTGGGGCCCGGTGGGCCGCAAGCTCGCCAACCGGCTGCGCGACGTGCAGGAACTCACGGTCGAAGACCGCGTGCTCCATGTGCTGCTCGCCTGGCAGCTGCAATTGGTGTGCGCGCTCGAGCAGCGCGGCCATGCGTCCGTGCAGCGCATCGCGGCCGGCCAAGCGCAAGACGGCGCGTCCAGCCAGCGGCAGATCGTCGACATCCTGCATGCAACCCGGCCAGCGCGCGGGCATCCCGATTGGGAGGCCGGCCTGCGCACCCGCTGGATCGCATCGCCGCAGCGTCAGGCGGTGGTCGACCAGGTCGCGCAAGCGGTGCGCGAAGCCATCGACGCTGCGGCGCGCCCTGCGGCATGATCGGCTGCATGGAAGACCTCGTCCCCCATCCGCTCGTCATCCTCAAGGCCGGTGACACCTTCGATGCCTTGCGCGACGCCAATGGTGATTTCGAACACTGGGTCGCCCGCGGCCTGGGCGACACGCGCCTGCCGGTGGTGGTGCTCGACCCGCGCCGTGGCGACACCCTGCCCGCACCCGGCACGCTCTCCGGCGTCGTGCTGACCGGCTCGCATTCGATGGTGTCGGATCGCGAAGCCTGGAGCGAGGCCACCGCCATCTGGCTGGCCGGCATCGTCGCCAGCGGCACGCCGGTGCTCGGCATCTGCTACGGCCACCAGCTGCTCGCACATGCGCTCGGCGGCGAGGCCGACAACCACCCGGGCGGCCTAGAGATCGGCACCGTGACGGTGTGCCTCTCAGAGGCAGCGACCGACGACGCGCTGTTCCACGACCTGCCGCACGAATTTCCCGCGCACGTGGTGCACCGCCAGAGCGCGCTGCGCCTGCCCGATGGCGCAGTGCGCCTGGCCGGCAATGCGTTCGAGCCGAACCAGGCATTTCGCGTCGGTGCACGCGCATGGGGCGTGCAGTTCCACCCCGAGTTCGACGCGGCCGCGATGCGCGGATACATCGATGCGGTGGCCGACGAGCTGCGCGCCGAAGGCAAGGATCCGGCCGCGTTGCGCGATGGCATCGAGGCGACGCCCACCGCAGCGCAATTGCTGGGCCGCTTCGCACATCTGGCCGAAGAACGCGACGCCGCGGCGGGCTGAGTCGCCGGTCTGGTCTGACACGCCCGTAGCGGCCCATGCGTTAAGGTGCATTCCAATTCCCGGAACCTGTGCCATGCCCCTGCCCAACGCCGCCACGCCCCCGCGCAAGCATTTCTCGATGATTCGCGGCTTCCATCTGGCCGATGCGTTCACGCTGGGCAATGCGGCCTGTGGCGTCGGCTGCGTGTTCCTTGCCATGGCCTACATGGCGAAGAACGATCTCTCGGTGTATCTCTGGGCTGCGGCGCTGGCGCCGGCGGCCTTCATCTTCGACGTGTTCGACGGCCGCATCGCGCGCTGGCGGCAAACGCATTCGGCGCTCGGGCGCGAACTCGATTCGCTGGCCGACGTGATCTCGTTCGGCGTGGCGCCGGCCGCGCTGGCCTTTGCGGCCGGTGCCGACGGCGCCTGGGACGCGTTGCTGCTGATCTATTTCGTCTGCTGCGGCGTGAGCCGGCTGGCGCGCTACAACGTGACGGCCGAAGCGCTCTCCGAAGGCGCCGACAAGGTCAAGTACTTCGAAGGGACGCCCATTCCCACCAGCGTGGTGCTGGTCGGCGTGCTGGCCTTCGCCGCCTGGAAAGGCGCCATCGGCAGCGCGCTCTGGGGCGGCGCCTGGACGCTCGGCCCCTGGGTGCTGCACCCGATCTCGCTGCTGTTCGCGGTGTCGGGCACGCTGATGATCAGCAAGACCCTCCGTATTCCGAAGTTCTGAGTCCCGGCCCAGAAGACCGCCCAACATGATGAAGCTTTACTTCAACCCTCACAGCCGAGCCCTGGTCGCCAAGTGGATGCTCGACGAATGCGGTGCCGAGTACGAGATCGTGCCGATCGACCTCAAGACGCGCGAGCACAAGCAGCACGCGTTTCTGCAGGTCAATCCCGCCGGCAAGCTTCCGGCACTGGTCGACGGCCGGGTGCGGCTGTTCGAGAACGCGGCCATCTGCATGTACCTGGCCGAGAAGTTTTCGGCAATGCGGCTAGCCCCGCCGGTCGGCTCCGACGAGCGCGGGCGCTACCTGTCGCTGATGGTGTACTCGACCTCGCAGCTGGAGCCCTCCATGGGCGACAGCCTGCTCAATCAGCCAACCCTGCCCTCGCGCGGCTGGACGGAGTTCGACGAGACCATTCGCGTGGTCGAGCGCGAGCTCGGCTACGGGCCCTGGCTGTTCGGCGCGCAGTTCACCGCGGCCGACGTGATGATCGGCTCGATGTTCATCTGGCAGCGCATGTTCGGCGGCCGCTCGAACAGCGCGAAGATCGATGCCTACATCGAGCGCCTGCAGGCCCGGCCCGCGGCGATCAGGATGGGTTGAAGACCAAACACCGATGCGCATGCCAGCCTCCCTCGTCACGCCCGCCCACTTCACGCCCGGCGGGCTCGACCTGCTGGTGCAGCTTGCCGCCGCCCAGCCGATTGCGCCAGCCTGCGACCACTTCTACTTCCTGCGCCATGGCCAGACCGGCTGCAACGCGCGCCGCATCTTCCAGTCGGCCGACGAGCCGCTGAGCGAGCTGGGCCTGGCCCAGGCGGCCGAGGCCACCACCCTGCTGGCCGGCGAGACGATCCGCACCATCGTCTGCAGCGACATGAACCGCGCGCATGTCACGGCGCAAACCGTGGCCGTGCCGCACGGGCTCGTTCCCACGCCCGATGCCGCGCTGCGCGAGCGGCACTTCGGCGCGCTGATCGGCACCTCGTCCGCCGCCATCGACTGGGCCTGCGAGCCCGAGGGTGGCGAGACGCTGGCGCAGTTCGTCAACCGCAAACGCCCGGCGCTGGCATCCGCATTGGCCCGGCCCGCGCCGGTGCTCGTGGTGGCGCACGGCGGCACGCTGTTCGTGCTGGCCGCCCTGCTCGGCGTGGCGATCGACATGGGCGTGCTGGGCAATGCGCAGCCCTTGCGTTTCGAACGCGACCGATTCCTGTGGACGGTCACGCCCCTGCAAGCCAGTGGCGATGCAGCCGCCGGCATCGCCTGACCCGTCATCATGGAATTCAAGGACTACTACAAGACCCTCGAGCTCGAGCGCGGCGCCTCGGAAGACGAGGTGCGCAAGGCCTACCGCAAGCTGGCCCGCAAGTACCACCCCGACGTCAGCAAGGAAGCCGACGCCGAGGCCAGGATGCGCGACATCAACGAAGCCAACGACGTGCTGCGCGACAAGGAAAAGCGCGCGGCCTACGACGCGCTGGCCGATCGCGTGGCGCGCGGCGGCTCGCCCGAAGGCGACTTTCAGCCGCCGCCGGGCTGGGACGCCGGCTACGAATTCCACCGCGGGCCCGGCGCCGGCCCGGCCGACCATGCCGAGTTCAGCGATTTCTTCTCTTCGCTGTTCGGTGCGGCCGAGCAGCGCGGTGCCGCGCGCCGGCACATGCGCGCACGCGGCGAGGACCACCATGCGGCGATCGAGATCGCGCTCGAAGATGCCCTGAACGGTGCCGAGCGCGAGATCACGCTGCGCGCCCAGACCGTCGACGCGCAAGGCATGCCGCAATGGGAAACGCGCACGCTCAGCGTCAAGATCCCGCCCGGCGTGCATCCGGGCCAGTACATCCGCCTCGCCGGCCAGGGCATGCCCGGCCACGGCGGCGAGCCGGCCGGCGACCTCTACCTCGAGGTGCGCATCAAGCCCCACCCGCTTTACCGCATCGAGGAGCGCAACCTCTACATGACGCTGGCGGTGACGCCGAGCGAAGCTGCACTCGGCGCGCAGGTGAAGGTGCCGACGCCCACCGGCGGCGTGGTCGAGGTCACCGTGCCTGCGAACGCGCGCAACGGTTTGCAACTGCGCCTCAAGGGGCGCGGCCTCGCCGGCAAGACGCCGGGCGACCTGTACCTGTTGCTCGAGATCGCGCTGCCGCCGGCCGACAGCGACGCCGTGCGCATGGCCTACCAGACGCTGGCGCAGGCCACTTCATCGTTCAACCCGCGCCGGCACCTGGGAGTTTGATCATGGCGACTGTTTCCGTGACGACCGCGACCGCAATCAGTGCCTCCCAGCCGCTGGCGCTGCGCGAGCTGGCCCATGCCTGTGGTGCCGACACCGCCTGGGTGGTTCAGCTGGTCGAGGTCGGCATCGTGCAGGCAAGCGTGCCCGATGCCGCGCCCGAGCGCTGGCAATTCGAAAGCGATGCGCTGCAGCGCGCGCTCGATGCGCGCCGGCTGGAGCGCGACTTCGGCGTCGGGCTTGATGCAGCCGCGCTGATCCTCGACCTGCAGCACGAAGTGCGGCGACTCAAGTCGATGCTGCGCGCACACGGCTTGCAGCGCGGCGTTTAGGCCTCGACCGGCTGCAGCACGCGATAGAAATAGGTGGTGTCGCACAGCCCGCCCTGCGGCCACAGCGCGTAGCCGGGGATCACGCCGCAGCGCTGCCAGCCGAGCCGCTCGTAGAGCCGTTCGGCATCGCCGCCCGCGGTGTCGAGCACCAGCAGCGTCTTGCCGCATTCGCGCGCCAGCGCCTCGGCCGCCTGCATCAAGCCGGCGCCCAAGCCGTGGCGGCGGGCCCGGCGGTGCACCAGCATCTTGGCGAGGTCGGCGCGGTGCGGCTGGTTTTCGGGCTGGTCGAGCAGCAGCTGCACGGTGCCCACGATGCCAAGGCCGTCTTCGGCCACCAGCAGCGCACGGCCACCGCGCGCGACCCCTTCGGCGACGCCACGCCAAAAGCCCAATGCCCTGGACGGGGTCAGCGGCTGCATGAAGCTCACCGAGGCGCCACCTTCCACGCAGTCGACCAGCAGATCGGCCAGTTGCTGCAATTGCGCGTCGGTCAGGTTCGTCAGGCGGCGGATGCGGGGGATCTGGTTCGACAACATGTCATCTCCGGGAAGCAGGCAGGGTGGCGATCACGACGGCATAGCGCGCGACCTTGCGGGTGGGGTTGTGGTAGCTCATGGGGCGGTCCAGCAGCATCGCAAGGCAATCGCCGGCGCCCAGCCGGTGGCGCTCGTCGCCGAGCGCGACTTCGATGGCACCTTCGAGCACCCAGACCTGCTGGTGGATCTGCGGCTCGCGTGCGCCGGTTTCATAGGCCACGCGCGCACCGGGCGGAAACGACACCTCGACGATCTGGATCGGCGAAGCCGCACCGGCCGGCGAAACGTTGCGGCGCACGTAGCCCGAATGTGGGTCGCGCCACGCGGGCTGATCGGCCAGCCGCGCCACGGGTTCCGCGGCGGGTTCGGGCGCATCGAAGAGCGAGGCCAGCGGCACGTTGAGCCCGGTGGCCAGCCGTTCGAGCAGCACGGCGGTGGGGCTGCTCTCGCCCCGCTCGATCAGCGAGATCATCGAACGGCTGACGCCGCAGTGGGCTGCCAACGCATCAAGCGACAAGCCGCGCGCGGCGCGCAGGTCGCGCACGCGCTGGGCGATGCGGTCGTTCAGGTTGGGTGGTTGATCTTCTTTCATGGTGGATTAAATGTCCATCATGTTGGAATTGACGTCAACTGCCTTTCATACCGGGTCGCGTTCAAAGAGGTTCGGGGGTAGGCCGCTGGCGGTGGGTGGCCCCTTCCGCGAATGTCCCCCGGCCTGCGGCCTCCT
>JBDUCH010000185.1:0-8037 GCA_040003555.1 Variovorax sp.
GTGCCCGAGGTGGTGCTGAACAACCTCTACAAGCAGACGCAGCTGCAGGACACCTTCGGCATCAACATGGTGGCGCTGGTCAATGGCCAGCCCAAGCTCTGCAATCTGAAAGACCTGATCCAGGTCTTCCTGCAGCACCGCCGCGAAGTGGTGACGCGCCGCACGGTATTCACGCTGCGCAAGGCGCGTGAACGCGGCCACGTGCTCGAAGGTCTGGCGGTGGCGCTCGCCAACATCGACGACTTCATCGCGATCATCCGCAACGCCCCGACGCCGCCGGTGGCCAAGACCGAACTCATGGCGCGCCGCTGGGACAGCAAGCTGGTGCGCGAGATGCTCACCCGTACGCGTGCCGATGGCGGCGTGGTCAATGCCGACGACTATCGCCCGGACGGCCTCGAAGCCGATTTCGGCATGGGCAACGACGGCCTCTACCGGCTGTCGGAAACGCAAGCGCAGGAAATCCTGCAAATGCGCCTGCAGCGCCTGACCGGCCTGGAGCAGGACAAGATCGTCGTCGAATACAAGGAAGTGATGTCCGAGATCGAGGATCTGCTCGACATCCTGGCCAAGCCGGAGCGCGTGTCGGTCATCATCGGCGACGAACTGGGCACGATCAAACAGGAGTTCGGCCAGACCAAGCTGGGCGCGCGCCGCAGCCAGGTGGAGCACAGCGCTTACGACCTCTCGACCGAAGACCTGATCACGCCGACCGACATGGTCGTGACGCTCTCGCACAGCGGCTACATCAAGAGCCAGCCGCTCGGCGAATATCGGGCCCAGAAGCGCGGCGGCCGCGGCAAGCAGGCCACGGCAACCAAGGAAGACGACTGGATCGACCAGCTCTTCATCGCCAACACGCACGACTACATCCTGTGCTTCTCGAACCGGGGCCGGCTCTATTGGCTCAAGGTCTGGGAGGTTCCGGCGGGCTCGCGCGGCTCGCGCGGCCGCCCGATCGTCAACATGTTCCCGTTGCAGGAAGGCGAGAAGATCAACGTGGTGCTGGCCTTGACCGGCGAGAAACGCACTTTCCCCGCTGACCAGTTCGTGTTCATGGCCACGTCGATGGGCACCGTCAAGAAGACCACGCTGGACGAATTCAGCAACCCGCGCAAGGCAGGCATCATCGCGGTCGATCTTGATCCGGGCGACTACCTGATCGGCGCTGCACTGACCGACGGCACGCATGACGTGATGCTGTTCTCCGATGGCGGCAAGGCGGTGCGCTTTGACGAGAACGATGTGCGGCCGATGGGCCGCAATGCACGCGGGGTGCGCGGCATGATGCTGGAAGACGGCCAGGGCGTGATTGCCATGCTGGTGGCCGAAGACGAACAGCAAAGCGTGCTGACGGCCACGGAAAATGGTTACGGGAAACGTACAAGCATTACCGAATACACGCGTCATGGCCGCGGAACCAAAGGCATGATTGCCATTCAACAGAGTGAGCGCAACGGAAAGGTCGTTGCGGCCACACTGGTGCATGCGGACGATGAGATCATGCTCATCACCGACAAGGGTGTGCTGGTGCGCACCCGGGTCGCCGAAATCCGCGAGTTGGGCCGCGCCACCCAAGGCGTGACCCTGATCGGCCTCGACGAAGGCGCCAAGCTCAGCGGGCTGCAGCGCATCGTCGAGAACGACGCCAACGGCGACATCGAATCCACTCCTGAACCTGAAGACAATCCAACATCCTGAACGGAAGAAACTGAATGAAGAAAACCCTCAAGCTCGCACTCGTCGCTGCCACCCTGGCCACCAGCTCCATCGGCTGGGCACAGGACGGCAAGGCCGCCCTCGTCAAGCAACTCATCGACCTGCAACGCCCTGGCATCGAAGTGCTGGCCCGCAGCCTCGTGGAAGACTCGAGCGCGCCGATCGCCCAGGCTGGCTCCGGCTACCTGCAATCGCAAGTGCCGGCCGAAAAGCGCGAAGCTGCCGCCAAGGCGGCCGACGCCGAGCTCAAGAAGTACTTCGACGAGGCCTACCCGATCCTGCGTGACAGGGCCATGGCGCTGGCGCCGACCACGCTCGGCCCGGTCATGACCGAGAACTTCAGCGAGGACGAGCTGCGCCAGCTCATCGCATGGCTCAGCTCGCCGCTGCGCAAGAAGTACGACGAGCTCAACCCGAAGATGGGTGAAGCGCTCACGAAGCAGCTGGTGGCAGAAACCAAGCCGGCCATCGAACCCAAGTTGCGCGCGCTCGACGCGTCCGTCGCCAAGGCCCTCGGCGCGCCGACCAGCGCACCTGCCGGCGCACAGGGCAAGGCACCTGCCGCCGCGCCTGCCAAAGCACCCGCCAAGAAGTGATGCCCGCGCCGGGCACGCGGCCTTACAACTTCTCCGCCGGCCCGGCCGCAATGCCGGAGGCGGTGCTGCGCCGTGCCGCTGCCGAAATGCTCGATTGGCAGGGCAGCGGCATGAGCGTGATGGAAATGAGCCATCGCGGCAAGGAGTTCGGCGTCATTCTTGCGCAGGCCGAAAGCGACCTGCGCACCCTGCTCGCGGTTCCCGAACAGTTCCACATCCTGTTCATGCAAGGCGGTGGACTGGGCGAGAACGCGATTGTTCCGTTGAACCTGTCGCGCGGCGGCGCGGCCGATTTCGTGATCACGGGCAGCTGGAGCATCAAGTCGCACAAGGAAGCGCAGCGCTACTGCGCCGCACGCATCGCTGCGAGCAATGCGGCCGACGGCCATCTCAGTCTGCCGGATCCGGCCGGCTGGCAGATCGGCGCCGATGCCGCCTATGTGCACCTGTGCAGCAACGAAACCATCAACGGCATCGAGTTCCAGCAGTTGCCCGACCTTGCGGCACTTGGCAGCAAGGCGCCGCTGGTGATCGATTTCTCGTCGCATGTGGCCTCTCGTCCGGTCGACTGGGCGCGCGTCGGCCTGGCTTTCGGCGGTGCCCAGAAAAACCTCGGGCCGGCCGGACTCACGATCGTGGTCGTGCGCGACGACCTCCTGGGACACGCCCTGGAGATTTGCCCGAGCGCATTCAATTACAAGATCGTGGCGGACAACCGATCGATGTACAACACGCCGCCGACCTGGGGCATCTACGTGGCCGGGCTCACCTTCCAGTGGCTGCGCGAGCAGACTGAAGGCGCCCTGACGGGCGTGGAAGCGATGGCGCAGCGCAACATCGCCAAGGCACGGCTGCTGTACGACTTCATCGACGGCTCGGGCTTCTACCTCAACAAGGTGGCCGCAGATTGCCGTTCGCGCATGAACGTACCCTTCTTCCTGGCCGACGAAAGCCGCAACGATGCGTTCCTGGCCGGCGCTCGCGCAACGGATTTGCTGCAGCTCAAGGGCCACAAGTCTGTGGGCGGCATGCGTGCCAGCATCTACAACGCAATGCCGCTCGAGGGCGTGCAGGCACTGGTGAACTACATGCGAGAATTTGAACGATCGCATGCCTGACACCGCACCGCCCTCTCCCACCCCGCCTCCCGAAGCCTCTGCCAGCCTGGCCGAACTGCGCGTGCAGATCGACGCGCTCGACCAGCAACTGCTCGGGCTCCTGAATCGGCGCGCCCACGTGGCGGAGCTGGTGGGCGAGATCAAGAAACGCGAGGGCACGCCCTTCTTCCGTCCGGATCGCGTGGCGCAGGTGATCGACAAGATGGAACGCAGCAACCCCGGGCCACTGAAGGCCCCGCATGTGGCGGCCATCTGGCGCGAGATCATGTCGGCCTGTCTGGCGCTCGAATCGCCGCAACGCGTCGCGGTGCTCGGCCCCGAAGGCACATTCTGCGAGCAGGCTGCGGTCGAATACTTCGGCGGTGCGGCCGACCTGGTCTATTGCGCAAGTTTCGACGAGGTGTTCCACGCTACCGCCAGCGGCAGCGCCCAGTACGGCGTGGTCGGCGTCGAGAACTCGAACGAGGGCGTGGTGACGCGCTCGCTCGACATGTTCCTGCATTCGCCCGCGCATGTGGTCGGCGAGGTCAGCCTGCTGGTGCGCCACAACGTGCTGCGAACGACCAACTCGCTAGATGGCATCGAAGCCGTGCTGGCCCATCCGCAGGCGCTGGCCCAATGCCAGACCTGGCTGTCCAAGCATCTGCCCGACGTGGAGCGGCGCGCAGTGTCCAGCAACGCCGAAGGCGCCCGGCTGGCCGCATCCAACCCGGCCTGGGCCGGCTTGGCCAGCGAGCGCGCTGCAACGCGTTTCGGCCTGCACATCGTGGCCCACGCGATCCAGGACGACGCCTACAACCGCACCCGCTTCGCGATCATCTGCCTGCCGCAGACGCTGGCCATGCCGCCCGCCTCCGGCCGCGACTGCACCAGCCTGATCGTTTCGGTTCCGAACCGTCCGGGCGCAGTGCACGATTTGCTGGTGCCGCTCAAGAATCATGGCGTTTCGATGACGCGGTTCGAGTCGCGGCCCGCACGGACCGGCCAGTGGGAGTACTACTTCTACATCGACCTCGATGGACACCCCTCCCAGCCCCACGTGGCGGCCGCGCTGGCCGAATTGCGTTCGCTGTGCGCCTTCTACAAGGTGCTGGGTGCCTATCCCGTGACCGCCTGATCGCGCAGCATGTTTGAGCAACTCGGACTGATCGGCTGCGGCCTGATGGGCGGGTCGTTCGCGCTCGCGCTCAAGAAGGCCAAACTGGTGAAACGCGTGGTCGGCTACAGCAAGTCGCCCTCCACCACCGAGCGGGCGCGCCAGCTCGGTGTGATCGACCTGACGGCGCCGTCGGCCCTCCTGGCCGTGTCCGGCGCCGACCTGGTGCTGATCGCCGTGCCGGTGGCCGCGTCCGAGGCCACGTTCAAGTCGATCCGCCATGGCATTTCGGCGGAGACGCTGGTGATGGACGTCGGCTCGACCAAGGGTGACGTGATCGAAGCAGCGCGCCGTGGCCTGCAGGAGCACTTCAGCCGCTTCGTGCCGGCCCACCCGATCGCGGGCAAGGAGGTCTCGGGCATCGAGCACGCCGAGGCAACCCTGTTCAACGGTCGCCAGATCGTGCTGACGCCGGTCAGGGCCACGCTGCGCTCCAATGTGCAGCGCGCCAGCCGAACCTGGACGTCGCTCGGTGGCAACGTGGTGCAGATGACGCCCGAGGAGCACGACGGCGCTTTCGCTGCGGTCAGCCACTTGCCGCACCTGCTGGCCTTCGCCTTCGTCAACGGCATTGCAGGCCAGGCCAACGGCAAGCGCTTTCTCGAGCTCGCAGGCCCGGGCTTTCGCGATTTCTCGCGCATCGCGGCCAGCGACCCGACGGTCTGGCGCGACATCCTGCTGGCCAATCGCGAGCAGTTGCTGGCGCAGACGCGCGAGTTCCGCGAGGCACTGGAAGCGCTCGAACTGATGGTCGCCACGGGGGACGCCCAAGGCCTGGAGAGTGCGATCGAATCGGCCCGGCGCGTGCGTGCGGGCTGGCAATCCGGCAACCCGGCCGACTGAACATGTTTTCGACCCCCTTTCTCGACATCCCGCCACTGGCGGGAGCGGGTGGCACAGTGCAGTTGCCTGGCTCCAAAAGCATCTCGAACCGCGTGCTGCTGCTGGCCGCGCTCTCCAGCGGCACGACCACTGTCCACGACCTGCTGGACTCCGACGACACGCGGGTGATGCTGGAGGCACTGGCACTGCTCGGCTGCCGCATCGAGCGCACCGACGGCCCGCTCAGGATCGATGGGCTTGGCGGCCAACTGTCGACGCCCCGGGCGTCGCTGTTCCTCGGCAATGCCGGCACCGCGATGCGGCCGCTGACCGCAGCGCTCGCGTTGTTGGGTGGCGAGTTCGAGCTGAGCGGCGTGCCGCGCATGCACGAGCGGCCGATCGGCGATCTGGTCGACGCGCTGACCCAGCTCGGCTGCCGCATCGACTACCTCGGCAACCCGGGCTATCCGCCGCTGCGCATTCATCCCGTGCCGCCCGAAGCACTGCAACTCGACGCGCCGATCCGCGTGCGGGGCGACGTCTCCAGCCAGTTTCTGACCGCGCTCCTGCTCGCGCTGCCCCTTGCGAGCCGGCGCGACATCGTGATCGACGTGGTCGGCGAACTGATCTCCAAGCCCTACATCGAGATCACGCTCAACCTGCTGGCGCGCTTTGGCATCGATGTGCTGCGCGATGGCTGGCAGCGCTTCACGATTCCGGCCGGGAGCCGGTACCGCTCGCCGGGTGACATTCACATCGAGGCAGACGCTTCGTCTGCCAGCTATTTCATAGCGCTGGGCGCCATCGCCACGGGCGCTGCGGGCCGAAATGACTCGAATAGCTTGCGGATCGAAGGCGTCGGCGCCGACTCGATCCAGGGCGACATCCGCTTCGTCGAAGCCGCCGGGGCGATGGGTGCACGGGTTCAAAGCGGGCCGAACTGGCTCGAGGTTTCGCGCGGCGCCTGGCCGCTCAAGGCCATCGACCTGGACTGCAATCACATCCCGGACGCCGCCATGACGCTGGCCGTAATGGCGCTCTACGCCGACGGCCCGAGCACCCTGCGCAACATCGCGAGCTGGCGCGTCAAGGAAACCGACCGCATCGATGCCATGGCCAACGAGTTGCGCAAGCTCGGCGCCACGGTCGAGGCCGGCCCGGACTTCATTCGCGTGCATCCGCTGGCGGCCGATCGCTGGCGTGCCGCCAGCATCCGCACCTATGACGACCACCGTGTGGCGATGTGTTTCTCGCTCGCGGCCTTCAATCCGGCCGGAGTGCCGGTGCGCATCCTCGATCCGCATTGCGTTGCCAAGACCTTTCCTGACTACTTCGAGACGCTGTTCTCCGTGGTCGAGCCGCGGTCGGTGCCGGTGATCTGTATCGATGGCCCCACCGCTTCCGGCAAGGGCACGCTGGCGGTCGAAGTGGCGCGCGCACTGGGCTACCACTACCTCGACTCCGGCGCGCTGTACCGAGTGACCGGGCTGGCCATGCGGCGCGCCGGCCTCAGCGCCGAGCCAGTGCACGCCGACCGGATTGCCGAACTGGCCCGGTCGCTGCCGCTGCGTTTCGACGCCGGCAAGGTGTTGCTGGCCGGCGAGGACGTGACCGAAGCGATCCGCACCGAGGCGGCCGGCATGGACGCCTCCCGCGTGTCTGCCCTGCCGCGCGTGCGCGAAGCGTTGACGGCCCTGCAAATCAGCTTTCGCGCGCTGCCCGGACTGGTGGCGGATGGGCGCGACATGGGCACCGTGATCTTCCCCGACTCTCCGCTCAAGGTCTACCTGACGGCGAGCGCCGCGCACCGGGCCGAACGGCGCCATAAGCAGTTGATTTCAAAGGGAATTTCGACTACACTCGACAGTCTTCGCGCCGACTTGGAAGCACGCGACGCCAGGGACTCGTCCCGCAGCGTCGCGCCACTCAAGCCGGCACAGGATGCCCGCCGTCTGGACAACTCCAGCTTGTCGATCGCGCAATCGGTCGATCAGGTGTTGGACTGGTGGCGGCAAGTACAGCCTTTCAGGTCTTCCTGAAGGGTTTTTCCGTCCAGCAGGTTCCCGCCGCGCGCCAGCGCACCGGCCTTCTGGTTTTTCAACTTAACCCGGGCACCAAGCCCACAACCGCCGTCTACAGACACCACGCAGCCGCTCGCAATTTCGCATTGGCGCCTGCAACCCTGCCTGACGGAAGGAACTATCAATGTCTGAATCTTTTGCCGACCTGTTTGAAGAGTCCCTGAAGCGTTCCGAAATGCGCACCGGCGAGGTCATCACGGCCGAAGTCGTGCGCGTCGAGCACAACCACGTCGTCGTGAACGCCGGTCTCAAGTCCGAAGCGTACGTGCCGATCGAAGAGTTCAAGAACGACAAGGGCGAACTCGAAGTGCAGGCCGGCGACTTCGTTTCCGTTGCCATCGGCAGCGTCGAAAACGGCTACGGCGACACCATCCTCTCGCGCGACACCGCCAAGCGGCTCGCGTCGTGGATGAGCCTCGAGAAGGCCCTCGAATCCGGCGACTTCGTCACCGGCACCACCAGCGGCAAGGTCAAGGGCGGCCTGACCGTTCTGGTCAACGGCATCCGCGCGTTCCTGCCGGGTTCGCTGATCGACACGCGTCCGA
>JBDUCH010000015.1:0-26315 GCA_040003555.1 Variovorax sp.
GGCTGTCGGTGAGCTGCAGCGAATCGATCACGCGCAGGATCTCGTCGAAATTGCGGCCTGTGCTGGCCGGGTAGGTCAGCGTGGTGCGGATCACGTGCTTCGAGTCGATGATGAACACGCTGCGCACCGTGGCGGTGGCCGATGCGTTCGGGTGAATCATGTCGTAGAGATTCGCCACCGTGCGGTCGGCATCGGCCAGGATCGGAAAGTTGACCGTGGTGTTCTGCGTCTCGTTGATGTCGTTGATCCACTCGCGGTGCTTGTCCACCGGGTCGACACTCACGGCGATCGGCTTCACGCCGCGCTTGGCGAATTCAGTTGAGAGCGCGGCCGTCTTGCCCAGTTCGGTGGTGCACACCGGCGTGAAATCGGCCGGGTGCGAGAACAGCACCACCCACGAGTCGCCGGCCCACTGGTAGAAGTCGATCGGGCCTTCGCTGGAGTCTTGCGTGAAATTCGGGGCGGTGTCGCCGAGTCGGAGGGTGGCCATGGTCGATCCTGATAACAGTACGGCCTGCCATTGTCCGAACAAGCGCTTGGAACTCAAACGAATATCTAATTGTTTGAATATGGTGTTTATCGAATAAGGAGGTTTCAGATCACGAAGTCGTGCGGCTCGTCGCCATTGAGGTTTTCGGCCAGAAACTCGATAAGTTGACGCACCGCCGGCACCAGTGCGCGGCGCGGCGGGTACATCGCGTGCGTGATGGCCGCGGCCGGCCCCCAACCGGGCAGCACTTCCATCAGGCGGCCCGCCTTCACGTCATCGCGGCACATGTAGTCGGGCAGCACCGAGGCCCCGATGCCTTGCAGCACGGCGAAGCGCAAGGTCAGCAGGTCGTCCGCCACATAGCGCGGTACATGGTCGTGCCGGTACATGGTGCCATCGGGGCCGAACAGCTGCCAGCTGGTCGTGCCATCGCTGCTGGCCATTGCGAGCGTGTCGAGCTGCTGCAAATCTTCCATCGTCCGGGGCGCCGGGTGGCGTCGCAGCAAGTCCGGGCTCGCAACCAGCATGGCGCGGCTTTCGCCGAAGCTGCGTGCTGCCAGCGTGGCGCTGTCCTCGATCGCTTGCCGCACCCGCAGTGCGATGTCGATGCCCTCCTCGATCGGATCGACCGGCCGGTTCAGCACCGACATCTCGACCCGCACCAGCGGAAAGCGCTTCAGGAAGGTCGGCAGCAACGGCCCCACGCTGCTGTGCGCCAGCGTCACCGGGCAACTGATGCGCACCGTGCCGCGCGGCTCCGTCTGGATCTGGGCCACCGCCTCCGCAGCCGCCTGCGCGGCGTCGCGCATGGCGGCGCAATGACGCAGATAGAGCGTGCCGGCCGGCGTCAGCGAGAGGCTGCGGGTGCTGCGCTGCAGCAGCTGCACCCCAAGCCGGGCTTCGAGGTCGGCCACCCGGCGCGAGAGGCGCGATTTCGGCACGCCGAGCGCGCGGCCTGCCGCGGCAAAGCCGCCGTGTTCGGCGACTTCGGCAAAAAGAACCATGTCGTTGAGGTCTTGCATGGGTCACTGTCCTATCAGTAGAACGATATGGCTCATTTTTGCCTACTTATCAATCAATCGCCACAAAAATAGAATTGACCCCAAGCCGACGCCTTTGCCGGCACCTTCACCGAAAGAGAGCGAAAGATCATGAAACTGCTGCACGTCGATTCCAGTGTTCTGGGCACCAACTCCGTTTCCCGCCTGCTGACGGCCGAAGTGGTCGCCGAATGGCGCAACAGCCATCCCGACACCACCATCGACTATCTCGACCTCACGGTCGACACCCCCAACCATTTCAGCGCCGATGCGCTCGGCATCAAGGTCGGCGTGCAAGCCGAACCCACCGAAGCGCAGCGCTTCGAAAACGGCGTGTCGGAAAAGCTGGTGACCCAGTTCCTCGCGGCCGACGTGATCGTGGTCGGCGCCCCGCTCTACAACTTCAGCGTGCCGAGCCAGCTCAAGGCCTGGATCGACCGCCTGGCCCAGATCGGCCGCACCTTCAAGTACACCGACAAGGGCCCGGTCGGCCTGGCCGGCGGCAAGACGGTGATCGTGGTGTCGACCCGCGGCGGCGCCTATTCGACCAGCGAAGGCGGCCGTGCGATGGAACACCAGGAAAGCTACCTCCAGGTGGTCTTCGGCTTCTTCGGCATCACCGACGTGCGCTTCGTGCGCGCTGAAGGCCTGGCCATGGGTGACGCACCCAAGGCGGCGGCGCTGGCCGCTGCGCGCAGCGACATCGGCACGGTGGTCGACAAGGCCGCCAACCAGGACGTGGCCGCCCTCGTCGCCTGAGCATCGTCCACCCGCTCCCGCAAAAGCCCGCGCATGCGGGCTTTTGCTTTGGTGCTCCTGCGCCGTTCGCGCCGATCGACTACAACGGCACTGAACGGGCAGCGCAACGCCCGCAGGAGCATGAAGATGAGATTTCTGGTCGTGGGCGCGGGCGCGCTCGGTGGTTACTTCGGCGGCCGCCTGCTGCAGGCCGGGCAGGACGTGCGCTTTCTGCTGCGCCCTCGCCGGGCCGCCCAACTGGCCGCGAACGGGCTCGTCATCAAGAGCCCCGCGGGCAATGCCCACATCCCCGCGCCGCCCCATGTGCTGTCCGACGACATCGACGCACCCTTTGACGTCGTCATCGTCGGCTGCAAGGCCTACGACCTCGCGCAGACCATCGACTCCTTTGCCGCCGCCGTCGGGCCCGACACCGTGATCATCCCGCTGCTCAACGGCATGCAGCACCTCGACGCGCTGGCCGAACGCTTCGCCCGCGAGCGCGTGCTGGGCGGGCTCTGCCTGATCTCCGCGGTGCTCGACGACGCCGGCACCGTCCTGCACCTGAACGACATGCACACGCTGAACTTCGGTGAACTGGACGGTGGCCGCTCGGAGCGCGTGGACGCGATCGCCGCGGCTTTCGCCACCGCGAATTTCAGCAGCACCGCGAGCGACAACATCCTGCAGGCGATGTGGGAAAAATGGATGTTCATCGCCTCGCTCGCAGGCATCACGACCTTGATGCGCTCGTGCATCGGCGACATCGTGAGCGCGGGCGGCAAAGACCTGGCGCTGGCACTGCTGGACGAGTGCGCCGCCATCGCCACGCACAACGGCTTTGCGCCGAGCGCAGCGTCGCTCGAACGAGGCCGCGCGATGGTGAGTGCACCGGCCTCGCCGCTCACGGCGTCGATGTTCAAGGACATCGAGCGCGGCGCGCCGACCGAAGCCGACCACATCCTGGGCGACCTGCTGAGCCGGGGCGCGCAGGCCCAGCAGCCGGATCGGTCGATGCTGCGGATTGCGTATGCGCACCTCAAGACCTACGAGGCGCGGCGCTCGCGCGAGGAAGCAGCGCGGGCCGCCTGACGGCCGGGAGCGCCTTGCGCACATGAGGGCGACGCGTCACGGGCGCGTCACGGCCGCGCCGATGGCGCGCGCACAAAGCGGGCAGGCCCTTCGACGTTCCAGCTTCGCTCGCCGGCCGCATCCAGACTGCGCGTGCATCGGGTCGTGCCGCCGTCGAGGTCGAGGCTGACGCTGATCTGCCAGTGCCCGCCGCCATCGCGCTCGACCAGCACCACCGCGTAGCCATCCCGCGTGCCGACCGCCGCCGTCACCATCGTGGCCTGCAGCGTAGCGGTCGGCAAGCGCAGTTCGAGCGGCCCGTCGAGCCAGAATTCATCGGGCCGCGCGTTGACGAAGGGCCAGGGCGCATACAGGCCCGAAGACACGATCGAGATCACCTCCACCGGGCCGGACGGGCCTTCGAGCCACAGGCTCGAAACGCTCGACATGTGCCGGTCGCCCGACAGGATCACGACGTTGCGCGCGCTGCTGTCGCGCAGCAGCTCCAACAGGGCCTGCTGCGACGCGGGGTAGCCGCTCCAGTCGTCCAGCCCGAGTCGCTCCGCGGGGTCGCCGAATGCGGCCGTCCGCGCCAGGGGAAACAGCGCCACCGGCGAGACCACGAACTTCGGCAAGTCTGCAGGCGACGCCTGCAGCCATTTGCGCAGGTCGCCCATGCCGGATGGGGCACGAATGGCCGCCTGATGCAGGAGCTTTGCGCTGCCGTTGGGGCGCAGCGTGCGGCGCTCGCGCAGGCTGCGCGTGTCGAGCATGAAGAACGGAAAGCCGGCAGGCGCGATCCGGTAGTCGAAGGGGCGCTGGTCGATCGAGTCCAGCCTCGCGCCGTGCACCAGCTTGTGCTGCTGCACGGCGTAGGCACCGAGCGCGGCGGCGGTTCCCGCCTCGCCGTAGGGATCGGCCCCCGGCTCCCAATCGTCCATGACCTCGTGGTCGTCGAGCAGCGGGTAGCAGGGCATTGACGCTGCCACCTCGCGCAGCGCCTGCAGCCCGAAGTTCAGTGCATACGCCTGGCCGACGTCGTCGCCGCCTGCAGGCACGAACAGTCCCGCGGTCTGATCCACGTACACCTGATCCCCGGCAAGCAGCAGCAGTTGCGGCTTTGCCGGCGAGGACGAGGCCTCCAGGCGCCTGGCCAGCCGTGCCATGGAGCCTTGCGCGGGCAGTCGGTCGACCAGCCCGGGCACGTACTGGCAGCTTGCCAGCGCAAAGCACAGCGACGCCTGCGCGGGGCGTTCGGCGGGCTGTACCGCACCGAGCCATGCAGCATCGAGCCGGATCACCGCAGCTGCAAGCTGCTGCGCGCTCGCGCCGGCGAGCGTGTGCTCAACCTGCGCGCGGATCTCGTCGATTGGCGCGCGATCCGGCTGCGCGAACGGCGTGCCTGCCAACCTGGCCCCCAGGATGTCGACCGTGCTGCGATCCACCGGCAAGTCATCGTGCGCAGTGAGCACCGCAAAGCCCTGGTAGTCGCCCAGCCGCGCGTCGAACAGCTCGACCTGCAGTGCTTCGTGCAGCAGCGTGTCGCGCGTGGCCTGCATCGCCACCATCGACGCGGGGTCGAAGCTCCACCGTTCGCCCTGGCGCCGTGCCGGCACGAACACCACGCAGCGGGCGGTGGCATGGGCCGGCGGTGGACGCAGCGCCAGCCGACAGTGCAGCTTGCCCGGCTGGTCGGCATACCGGGCCACATGGCCGAGCCAGGGGCCGGCCGCGGGCAGGCGCGCGACCCATTCGGGCGGGTTCGGGCTGCCGGATCCCGGCAACGTGCGGAACTCGTCCAGGAACCCGACGATGCGCGGGAACACGTCGTCGCAGGCCTTCTCGCCGATCAGCGTGTCCTGGTGGCCGTACTCGCCAAGCACCAGCAACCGGCGCGGCGTGCCCTGCCCCAGTACGAGGTCGCCTTCGGGGGGCTCGGGCGGCTTCTGGGGCAGGCCGCCATCCTTGCCGAACACGCGCTTGAGCAGCCAGAAGCTGTCGTACGAGCCGCGCCAGTCGAACACGGCGTTCTGCCGCCCGTGCAGCAGCAGCAACGGAAAACCGAAGCGCTCCCCCAGACGCTCGAAGGCGACGGCCTGGTTCTGGCCACCGGCATCGGTCAGAACCTGCTCGCGTGCGTAGTGGGCCACCTGCGCCAGACCCCGCACCATCACGAAGCCATAGATCGCGTCGAGCGCCTGGAGCGTTGCATCGCCGACGTTATGCAACCGCATCGTCTGGCCGAAGATGGCATCGGCGCGGTGCCGCACGACGGCGAAGCCGGGCACGGTCTCGAGGCGCTCGGCCTCGCCGTCGCCATCGGGATAAGGAAAGGTCGCGAGCAACCCGTCGATGAGGAAACTCATCGACGTGCTCAGTCCGGCCGGCCGCGTGTCGAACTGCTCGACGCCGATGTACTGCTGCAGGTAGCTGGCCACGAAACCACGGAAGCGGTTGAAGCCGGTTGCCCGAACCAGCGGGCCGACCTGCGAGAGAACGACCGCGCCGATGCGTTCGTGCAGATCCGTCGAACGCAGCACCGCCACGCTGAACATGGCCGCCCCGATGCAATGGGCCACCACGTCGACCTTGCCATCGCCGGAATCCGCCGAGGCCCGGCGCAGGGTCTCGATGGCATCGGGAATGTCGGTCATCGCGACCTCGTCGAACGACCAGTAGCGCCGCGGGCCCGTGAATCCGATGCTGGTTCGCAGGTCGAGCACCCACACCTCGCGCCCCGCACCGAGCAAGGCAGCCACCAGGTTGCCCGGAATGCTCTCGTGCGCGAAGGTCGAGCCGCTCGCGCCGTAGCCGTGGATCAGCAGCACGGGCCGGGTGCCGGCGCGGCGCAGCGGCGGCCGGTAGCGCGACAACAGCCGCTGCACCGGCGGATCGGCATACGCGGCTGCGGTCGGCTCGACCGGCAGCCGATCCGGTTCCACCGCGCCGACCGTGCCCGGCAGCCGCTGGTCAACGCGCTTGCCCTGGTCGGGCGGCGGCAGGAAATCGAGCAGGTGGATCTGCAGCACGATGCGCAGCACCCACAGCGCCAGTTCGATCAGATCCCCCAGCTGGTTCGGCTGATCCTCCTGCTGCTCGACACGCAGCAGCGGTTGCAGCTTCTCGACGAAATAGGAGGGATCGAGCACCAGCCGGCCGAGCCGCTGCGGGCCGGCGGGTCGTATCAACTCGAGTTCGCCCTCGCTCAACTGCCGCCATGGGTTGCCGCCTTCCACGAATTCGATGCGCTTGGTCAGGCGCAGACGATCGCCCGGCCGGAGCGGCGAGGCGTTCGGGGCGGCCAGAACCGTCCAGTCGTACTGGATCAGGCGCACCGTGCCCAGATGCGAGCACAGCGCGAGCAAGTCGCTCGTGCTCTCGCTCGAAAGGTCGCCGGTGCCGATCAGCTTGCCCAGCTTGCTGCGCGCGAGTTGCTGCGTGCGCAGGAGGCGCACGACGCCGTCGCATTTCTCGCGCACCAGGATCGAGGCCATGCCTTCGCAATGCGCCTCGGGAGCGTCGTCACCCCGGCCGAAGCGCACGACCGCGGTCTGCTTCAGTGCCCTCGGCAGGGTGCGAAGCGACTGGATCTCGGCCGGCTCGAAGGCCACCTCGGCAGACAGATCGAAGTCGCTGCCGTCGATGCGGACACGGCCCGTCATGCGCTCCTGCATCGAGACGACCGTCTTCGCCGGCGCGCGCGGGCGGGTCAGGTCGCGCCGCAAGGGGCGCTCCGACGCGGCCGGATGCGTCGGTTCGAGCAGCTCCAGGCCCCAGTCGTCGGCCAGCACGGGAACCGCACGCTCGGCCAGCGCCGCGATGGTCAGCGAAGGGTTGATGCCCAGCGAAACGGGCACGATCGAACCGTCGAGCACGGCCAGCCCGCGCAGCGGGGCCTGCGCGGCGCCCTCACTGCTGTAGACACGGCCCCAGTCATCCACCACGCCGGTTTCGCGGTCATCCGACATGCGGCAGCCACCCAGCGGATGGACCGTCGTCACCGCACCCACCGCCGGCGGCGGATCGCCCAGCACCTGGAACGGCGGCAGCGGGCTCCACAAGGGATTCGGCAACACGCGTCCACCCAGCCCCTGAAAAGCATCGTGCGCGGCGTGCAGGGCCTTCATCTGTGCCTGGAACACCGGGTGCTCCGCAACCTCGTCCCAGTCGATGCGAACCTGCGCATCGGCCATCGGCATGTCGTCCCCGGTGAAGCGGATCGTGCCACCAGCGCCATCGTCGCCCATCATTCCGTAGACCGGTGTGCGGCGCAGAACCTCGTCGTCCACACTGAGCGGGTCGGGCCTCTGCTCGTCCGGCGCATGGAGGTCGAAATCCATGCGCGCCAGGCCCTGCAGGGCATCGGTCGTTGCCACCACTTCGGCAAGCAGGCGCCGCAGCGGCGCCGGGATCGCAAACTCTTCGATCACCAGCGGACGCTCTCCTTTCGCCGGGGCTGTCCGCAACAGGCCGGTGATGGTCGGCCCGATGTGGCGTTCCGCGGGTGCATCGCCCTCGAGCGCGCTTGATAGCGCCTCCTGCTTCTGGTCGCAGGCCACGGCGATCATGTCGCCGTTGGTCGAGAAACCCGCGCCGAGCGCCTTCGCGGCGACGGGCAGGCCGCCCTGCTTCTTCGAGCGCAGCAGGATCTCGGTGGAGCCCAGCGTCCCCGCGGCCAGGATCACCCGCTGCGCGCGCAGCACGTAGGGAGTCGCGTTGTCGGTGCGCGCCTTGCGCCGGTCGGTGAAGAAGAACTCGACCGCGTAGCCGCCCTCCTCGGGCAGCGGCAGGATCCGGTGCACGGTGGCGCCGCAGAAAAGGCGCGCGCCGCGGGCCCGGGCCAGCGCCAGGTAGTTGGTATCGAGCGACTTCTTGGCCCGGTGGTTGCAGCCGCTCACGCAGTCGCCGCATTGCAGGCAAGGATGCATCGCCACATTGGCGGCGGTGCGCGTGTGTTCCTTGAAGGCAATAGCAACCCATGCCTTGCGGCGGGTTCTGGCGCGCATCTGCCGGCCGGCCGCGAGCAGCGAATCCAGCTTGGAGACGCTGCCGGGAATCTGCTCGATACCCAGCATGGCTTCGGCCCGGGCATAGTGCGGCGCGAGCGAGTGCCGGTCGATACAGGCGGGCCACGTCGATCCGGCGAATGCGTCCTGGGTCGCACGCTCCATCACCGCCGCATTGATCAGCGAGCCGCCGCCCAGCCCGTTGCCGAGCAGCGCGTTGACCTTGCCGCCAAGCCGGACGTCGAACAATCCCGAGGCATTGCCGCGCGCCGGTTGTCCGTCCCCGCGACTGAAGCGCACGTGCCCCGGCAGTTCGCCGAATGTGGCCGGAAACTCGCCCGGCAGGTATTCGTTGCCACGCTCGAGCACGTAGACCCGGACTGGTGCCTTCGGGGTTGCGTCGGCCGGGCTGCCGCGAGGCCGTGCGCCCGCCAGCCGCGCCGCCGCGACCGCGCCGCCATAGCCGCTTCCGATCACCAGCACTTCGCAATGCAGCGCGCCGGGGGGCGCCGCCTGGACTTCCTGCACCAGCACTTCGGCCGCCTCCGAAATCCACCGATGCCCGCCATCGGCGCGGCCGTTGCCGTTGCCGTTGCTGTTGCCGTTGTTCACGGGCGACCCCGATCGATCTCTGCCACGAGCGCACGGCCCAGGGCGTTGTCGTCGACCGGCTTGCGCAACAGCGGCAACGCCTGCCGCCTGGCCGTCTCGATCACGGCCTGATCGGTGTCGGCCGTGACGATGACCGCCGGCAGCCCGGCCTGCGCGGCGCGCAGCGACTCGACCGCCTCGAAGCCCGAGCGTCCTTCGCCCAGCCGGTAGTCGACCACCGCGACATCGGGCCTGCTTTCGCCCAGGTGGCGCAGCGCCTCTGCGATCGTGGCGGCCGACAGCACGCGGCACCCCATCGCGCCCAGCGCATTGAGGTAGGCGCCGCGCACCATCGGGTCGTCTTCGAGCACCAGCACGCAACGTCCGGCCAGGGTCCACGGCAGGCGCGCGTCTTCGCCCTCTTCGTCGGCGCCCGAGGCGCGCGGCAAGCCGAGGCGAAAACTCGCACCCATGCCCGGGCTTGATTCGAGCGCGACCGACACCTTCAGCAGCTCCGCCATGCGGCGCACGATGCCCAGGCCCAGCCCGTGCCCCGCCACTGCCGCAGCGCTACGGCCCGGCAACTGAACCAGGTCTTCGAACACGAGCCGGTGGTGTTCAGGTGCGATGCCCGGACCGCTGTCGCGCACCGTGACACCGACCTCGGCGTCGCGCTCGTCGACCCGCACCTCGACCTTGCCGCCTTCGGGCGTGAACTTGATCGCGTTGTCGACCAGGTTGGCGAGCATCCGGCGCAACAGGTCCGGATCGGTGTGCACGGCCAGGCCGGCCGGGCATGCCGTCTGAACCTCGATTTGGCGTGCCGCCGCGGTCGCGCCGAAGCTGCCCGTCACGGCGGCAACGAGCCGATCCAGCCTCACCCGTTTCGGCTGGGCCACGACCACGCCGGCGTCGAGCTTCGACACATCGAGCAGCGCGTCGAGCATGCTGCGCAGCTGCTCCAGGCTGATGTCCACGACCTCGACGATCGCCTGCGCGTCCGGTGCCATGGGCACATGGCGCAGCGCACCGACGTTGAGCGCCATCGCTTGCAGCGGCTGCCGCAGGTCGTGGCTGGCAGCGGCCAGGAAGCGGCTCTTGTCGTTGTTGGCCCGCACCGCGGCATCGCGCGCGATGGCCAGCTGCGCCCGCTCGAACTCCAGCGTGGTGGCCAGCGCCTGGTTCTCGAGCCGAATGCCGAACGACTCATCGAAGGTCTGCAGGTTGCGCTTGGCGAAACGGATCTGCACGCCGAAGAACATCAGCACCAGCGCCCCGACGCCCCAGCCGAGCCAGTTGCCGGCCAGCATCCACATCGCTGCGGTCGGCACGAAGAGCAGGCCCGCATAGGCGAGGAAGGCGGGCATCACGGTCGCGCTGGTGGACACGGCACCCGCGCCCCAGGAAACGAGAATCATGGTGAGCACCGCGTCGAGCGCCGGATCGAGCCAGGCCATGAAGAACGCCGCCGACCCGTTGCAGGTGCCGATCAGCACATTCCAGCGCACGGTGGCCCGCAGGCGCCGGGCGATCGGCTGCGCACGGTCTCGCGCCATGCGCGCCAGCGCAGCGGCGCGCCACTCGCGGCTCGCGATCACCGCCACGAACCAGCCGGCCACCAACGGCACAGGTACGGCCTGCCAGGCGATGGCGGCGACGATGGCCGCGGTCAGAAGGATCTGCCAGCGCAAGCCCACGGCCTGCTCAGCCACCACCTGGAGGCGACGCTCGTCCAGCTCGGCGGACGCCTCTGCCAGCGGCGCGGCCGGGGCGTTCATGCCGGCTCGAGCGCCCAGGCGGCCTGCGCGTCGAACACGCGGCACAGGGCATCGGTGCGGTTGCGCGCGCCCAGCGCGCGATAGACCATCGACAGGTGCACCTTGACCGTGCCTTCCGCGATCGACAGCTGCCTTGCGATCAGCTTGACCGGCGTTCCGCGAATCGCCAGGGCCAGCACCTCGCGCTGGCGCGGCGAGAGCTCGACCCGCAGGAAGCGCGCGAGGTCTTCGCGCGGCAGCTCGTCCTGGTCACGGGCCCGCGTCACGTCGTCGGCCAGCACGAACTCCGCCGGCAGGTAGACGCGATGGCGCAGCACGACGCGCAACGCGGCCTCCATGTCTTCGAGTCGGTACGACTTGGGGACGAAGCCGGCAGCGCCGGCCTCGATCACTTCGCGCACGCGCTGCGGGGAGCTTTCGGCCGACTGCATGCATACCGGCGTGGCCTCGAAGTGCGCCTTGATCGCGTGCAGCGCGGCAACGCCCGAGAGCTGCGGCAGGTGGTAGTCGAGCAGAACCAGATCGACATCGGTTGCCGCAAGCTTGCAGGCCGCTTCGACATCGCGCACGGCTTCGAATACGAAGGGCCGTCCGGGCTCGATCTCGGCAGCCATCCGCTCCAGCAGGAGGCGGGTGCCGTTCCACACGATCTCGTGGTCATCGACCAGCAGAACCTTCATACGGTCCTCCAGACATCGCTGCGCGAACCCCCTTGCCTTCGATGGCAGGTTAGCGCAAAGCCGCTGAACAAGCGATGGCCGCGACCTACGCCGAAGGCCTAGTCCGACGGCCGCTGCGATGCGCGGCACCGCCTAGCCGTGGCGCGCAATTGTTGCGTCGCGGGCAACGCGGAAGACTCGCTGGCATCGGCTCACGCAGGCCATTCGATGCAAGGACAGCGCCATGACAACCAAGCCTCCCACTCCCTTTTGCATGGCATTGCGCCGCGCCGGGCGCTGGTGCTGCGGCGCAGTCCTGGCGCTCGCCTCGCTGCTGGCCGGATGCGCCGTGCTGCCGCATGACGTGCTCCGCACGGCGTCGCAGGCCCGAACGGATGTCGAGCAGAGCACGCTCGCGCGCGTCGCCGCTGCCTCGCTGGAGGTGGAGGTGGAGGCCGGGCAGCAGTCGTCCGCCCTGCGCCTGCTGCCGGCCGGCGACCAGGCCTTCGATGCCCGCATCGCGTTGGCACGCAGCGCCGAGATCTCTATCGACGCGCAGTACTACGTGATCGCCAACGATCTGTCGGGGCGGCAGTTCCTGCGCGAGCTGCACGACGCAGCGGCACGCGGCGTGCGCGTGCGCCTGCTGGTCGACGACCTGTACGCGGGCGGCGACGACGGGCTGCTGGACGGCCTGGCCGCGCACGGCAATGTGCAGCTGCGGCTGTTCAATCCATTGCCGGTTCGCACCGGCAGCCCGTACGCGCGGGTGCTGCTTTCGCTGCACCAGCTGGAGCGGGTGAACCGGCGCATGCACAACAAGCTCTTCGTCGCAGACAACAGCTTCGCGATCTGCGGCGGGCGCAACATCGCCGACGAATATTTCGGCCGCAGCGAGCCGTCCCATTTCATCGACATGGACGTGCTGGTCGCGGGCGCCGCGGTTCGGGAGCTCTCCACCGCGTTCGATGCCTTCTGGAACGGCCCGAACACCTACCCTGTCGAATCGATTGCCGGTGCGCGGGCCGACCCCGCCGCCGCACGCGCGCGCTTCGGCGCGCTCGTGAACGACCTTGCCCGCTTTGTGCTGCCCGAAGGCGCGCGCGATTCCCTCGGCCGCGGCAGCGTCGGCGGCCAGCTCGCAAAGGGGCGTGTCGAGCTGCAGCCAGCCGGCATTCGCGTGGTCGCCGACCCCGCCGAATGGCCTGACCCGGCCGCGGACGGCAGCGGGCGCTCCGAGGGCGCCGTCATGAACGCGAACCTCGAACTGTTCCGCACGGCGCGCTCCGAACTGCTGGTCGTGTCGCCCTACTTCGTGCCGATGGCGCGCACCATCGAGGCGTTCCGCGACGCGAGTTCGGGCGGCGCCCAGGTCTCGGTGATGACGAACTCGCTCGCGACGACCGACGAGCCGCTGGTTCATCACGGCTACATGCGCCACCGGCTGGCGCTGCTGAAGCTCGGCGTCGCGCTCTACGAGCTGATGCCGGCGAGCGAATCGCGTTCGGTGGAGAGCGGCTCGGGGCACGGCTCGCTTGGCCGCCTTCACGCCAAGCTTGCAGTGGTGGACCGGCGCTGGTTCTATGTCGGCTCGATGAACATGGACCGCCGCTCGGCACACTGCAACACCGAACTCGGCCTGGTGGTCGACAGTCCAGCGTTGGCGGGCGAACTGGCCGACCTGATCCGCAGGGAACGCATGCCGACGAGCTTCAGCGTCGACCGCGCAGCCGGTGGCGGCGGCGCATTGCAGTGGACGTACGCGCGCGACGGCCGCCAGTGGATCCTGAACCGGGAGCCCGATTCAAGCTGGGCGCAACGGCTGCGCTGGTCGGTGTTGTCGCTGGTCGTGAACGAGGACTATCTCTGAAGCCCTATCGAGGCGCGAATGCCCACTCGGCCAGCTTGCGCAACGGCGGCCATGCGCGATACGCGGCCAGAATGCGCAGCCGAGAGACTGCAGCGGCACGGCGCCTGCGTGCGACCAGGGTCAAGGCCATGGCAATGGCGGCCGTGGTCTTGTCGCCCCGCTGCGCCCTGATTCGCCACGCCAGAGCGAGCACGCTCAGGTCGTCGATGCTCAATCGGGCGAGGTGGTATTGCGCCTGCTCCTCATCATCCTCGGCCTCCTCGGCCTCGGCCTCGGCGCGAAAAGTCGAATCCGCGCAAAACCAGTCGATACGTTTCGCAACGGTGGCCGTCGGCGTTTGCACATCCATGCTCATCATCGACTTCATCCGGGCTGGTTGGGTGCCGAAGTGTGCGCAAAACCCAATCCGCCTTCTGTGCGTTACCGCACGCGAGCCGCCGTGTACCGGATCAACCGTTGTGCGTCTTGACCCAGGCCACGTACTTGTCGACCCAGCCTTGCAGGAACTTCTTCGTGCCCGCATTGCCGATGTGGCCCTTGTCGTCGAACAGGTCTTCCTTGGCCTGAACGAAGGCTTCGGGCTGGCCCAGCGTCGGCACGTCCAGGTAGGCCAGCACGTTGCGCAGGTGTTGCTGGGCCAGCGCGGTGCCGATGGCGCCAACCGAGATGCCGATCACGCCCGCAGGCTTGCCGGCCCAGGCGCTCTGGCCGTAGGGGCGCGAGGCGTGGTCGATCGCGTTCTTCAACACGCCGGACATCGAGCGGTTGTATTCGGGCGTGAGGAACAGCAGGCCCTGGCAGGCCGCGATTTCGGCTTTGAGGCGCTTGACCGAAGCCGCCTGGTTGCCGTCGTCGTCCTGGTTGTAGAGCGGCAGATCATCGATGCGCAAGTGCTCGAAGGTGAAGCCCTCGGGCGCCAGCGCTGCCAGCGCGAGCGCGAGCTTGCGGTTGAACGAGTCCTTGCGGATGCTGCCGATCACGACGCCGATCCTGTAGGTGGTGCTCATGGGGTCTCCGTTGCGGTGGGGCTAGGGGTGGGCTGAATGGTCTCGTCCTGCAGCTTGCCGAGGTCGCGGATGTTGGCGCGGTGCAGTTTCCAGCCGGCGAAGGTGCGGCGCAGGTTGGCGATGGAAATGCCGTAGTACAGCATCTTGAACACCCGCAACCGGCCCCAGTAAGGCGTGCCGCCGAAGATATCGCCGGCCAGCAGCGACATCAGCGCCTCTTTCACGCGCAGCGGGTTGACCGGGTACATGAACATGTCGCGGATGGTCGGGTTGGTCACGCGGTAGATGAACCACGAATACTCGCGCGGCCCCTTGCGCATCATGGCTTCGAAGGCCGCGCGCGCCTTGTCGGCTTCGGCCGGCCGGTCGAGCCGGGTGGCCACCACTTCGGCGCCGTCGAAGGCGCTGTGCATCGCGAGGTACACGCCCGACGAGAACATCGGGTCGATGAAGGTGAACGCGTCGCCCAGCATCAGGTAACGGTCGCCGCTCGCGTGGTCGCTGCTGTAGGCAAAGTTGCCGGTGGCGTGCACCGCGTCGTCGACCAGCGTGGCCTTTTCGAGCCGACGCGCCAGTTCGGGGCACAGCGCGATGGTGTCGGCAAAGAACTCCTTCATCGGCTTGTCGCGCGTCTTCAGGTAGTAGGGCCAGCACACCGCGCCGACACTGGTGGTGCCATCGGCCAGCGGAATGAACCAGAACCAGCCGTGCGCGAACCAGCAGATGCTGATGTTGCCTTCGAGCTTGCCCTTGAGCCGCTCGGCGTTCGTGAAATGGCCGAACAGCGCGGTGCTGTTGTGGTCGGGGTTCTTGTGCTTGCTGCGCAGCTTGTTGGCCAGCAGCGTGTCGCGGCCGGTCGCGTCGACCACGAAGCGCGTGCGCCAGCTGCGGCGTGCGCCGTCGTCCAGTTCGGCCTGAACCGTGGCGCCCTCGGCGTCGAAAGCCACATCGCGCACGCGGCAACCCTCGAGCGTGCGGGCACCGCGCGTGGCGGCGTTGCGAAACAACATCTCGTCGAGCTCGGAGCGGCGCACCTGCCAGGCCGAGGGCATGGTCTTGTTCCAGGCGTCGGCAAACTCAACCGCGCTGGTGTGGTCATGCTCGGGCGAAACGAACTCGATGCCGAACTTGGGCATGCCGATGCGGTCGACCTGCTCGCGCACGCCAAGGCGCTCGAACAGTTCCACGTTGGCCGGCAGCAGCGATTCGCCGATGTGAAAACGCGGGTGGTGCGCCTTCTCGAGCAGCACCACGTCGCGCCCTTGCTGCGCCAGCAAGGCGGCGATGGTGGAGCCGGCCGGACCGCCACCGATCACCAGCACGTCGCAGTTTTGTGGGGAGGACGCCTCGCTCATTGGCCCAGCGCCTTGTCGATCACCGTGTGCAGGTGGTTCACCCCGAACGACACGTCGCAGAACTCGCCATTGACATAGAAGGCTGGCGTGCCGCGCACGCCGAGGCGGTGCCCACCTTCGAGCTGCGCCTGCACGCGCTGGAGGTAGACATGGTCGCGCATTTCGTTCGTGAAGCGCGCCATGTCGAGGCCGGCCTCTTCGGCGTAGCGATGCACGTGTTTCTCGTCGAGCTGCAGTTGATGGGCGAACAGCAGCTCGTAGAACGGCCAGAACCTGTGCTGCGCGCCGGCCGCTTCGGCCGCCTCGGCCGCCAGCTCAGCATGCGGATGCACTTCACGCAGCGGGAAGTGCCGGAACACGAAGCGCACCTGCTCACCGTAGTGCGCCAACAGGATCTTCAGCGCCGAATGCGCCTGCCGGCACGACGGGCATTCGAAGTCACCGTACTCGACCAGCGTGACACGGGCTGCAGCCGGGCCGCGAGCGTGGTCGGTGACGGGATCCACGGCCAGCACGGCGGTGGGATTGAGGTGAGTATTCATGCGCAATCTTAGTATGTCGCTGGCGGCTACTTCGCCGGAGCCGCCGCGATGTCGCGCGCAAGCTCGCGCGACAGCGCCTGCGTGACGCTGCAGCCGGCCGGCACGTCCTGCGTAACCCACACGTTGCCGCCAATGGTCGCGCCCCGCCCGATGGTCACACGCCCGAGGATGGTCGCACCCGCGTAGATCACCACCTCGTCTTCCAGCACCGGGTGCCGCGGCAGGCCCTTCTTGAGATGGCCATCGCTGTCGATCGGAAAGCGCTTGGCGCCGAGCGTCACGGCCTGGTAGAGCCGCACGCGCTCGCCGATGACGGCCGTCTCGCCGATGACCACGCCCGTGCCGTGGTCGATGAAAAAGCCGGCGCCGATCTGTGCGCCCGGATGGATATCGATGCCGGTCTGCGCGTGCGCGCGCTCGGCCACGATGCGCGCCAGCAGCGTGAGGCCCAGCTGGTAGAGCTGGTGCGCCATGCGGTGGTGAATCATCGCCAGCACGCCGGGATAGCACAGCAGCACCTCGTCCACGCTGCGCGCGGCCGGATCGCCATGGAACGCGGCCATCACGTCGGTGTCGAGCAACTTGCGAATGCCCGGCAACGCCTCCGCGAAGGCCCGCACGCGCTGCTGCGCGTCGGCGCTCAGTTCGGCCAGCTCGGCCGCCGTGTGGCGCCGCTCGTGCCGCAGCTCGAGCGTGGCCTGCGCGAGCAGGTGGTGCAGCGCCGCATCGAGCGTGTGGGCGACATAGAAATCTTCGCTTTCCTGGCGCAGATCGGTTGGCCCGAGCCGCATCGGAAACAGCGCGCCGGTGAGCGACTCCACCACCTCGGCCATGACGTCGCGCGACGGCAATTCGCGTTCACCGCCCTCCTGGGCCCGCTGCTGCCCCTCGCGCCACTCGCGCCGCACCTGCTGCAGCGAGGTGACGATCTCGTCGACCTGGAAACCTGCCATACCTTGCCTCTCGTCTCAGTTCGGATGCGCGAAGCATCGCACTGTTCGAGCGGCCTTGCCACGGCGGGCCCTATGCGATCGGTACGGCGCCCTCGACGGCCTGCTGCAATCGCGCAGTCCACGCCTCGACGCGCCCGAGGTACGATGCGCTGTCCAGCCGCTCGAAGCGTCCGCCGTGCTCCAGCGCGAACGTGGGAAAGCCCTGCCCGCGCACCTGCGCCATCAGGGCGCGGCTTTGCGCGAAGTGATCCTGCACCGGCGCGCCCTGCAGCTGCTCGAAGTGCATGGCGAAGGCGACCGGGTCGAGCCCGATCGCGGCGGCCTGCTGCACCAGCACGCCGGTGTCCGCGATGCGCAGGCCCTCGACATAGTGCGCGGTCTGCAGCCGTGCCAGCAGCTCGTGCCCGCGGCCGGCCATCCGGTCGGCCGCCAGCACCGCGGCCGTGGGCGGTTCGGAATCCAGCATCGCGCCCGGATCGCGCAACAGGCCGTCGGTGTACGCCGTGCCGAAGGGCTGCCCGCTGAGCTCGGCGATGCGCCGATCGTGCGGCATGACGTGCTCGCGGAATTGCGGCGACATGGCACGGCGGTTCGGGCCGGCCAGCATGCCGCCTCCGTGCGCGGCCACCGGGAGCACCGCGCGCGCGGCACGTACCAGCGGCGCGGCCGCATAGCACCAGCCGCACAGCGGGTCGTAGATGTAGTGGATTACCACTTCATCTCGCCCTTGGCGACCTTGGCGGAGAGTTCGAGCGACGACGGTTCCCCGGCCTTCGGGTAGCGCTTCTTCATCGCGGCGATCAAGGCCGCGGAGTCCTTGGCCTTGGCAGTTTCGGCATCAAACGCGCGGATGTAGCCTGCCGTGTAGCTCGCGGCCTGCAGCGGCGTCGAGGCGCCCGGCAGGTAGTGACCCGGCACCACGGTCTTCGGCTGCAGGCGCTCTACAGTCTTCAGCGTCGCGAGCCAGTCGGCGTGCGACTGCGGCGTCTGCGTGTCGGCCATCCACACGTGCAGGTTGTTCGCCAGCACCACGCCACCGACCACGGCCTTGATCGAAGGGATCCAGACGAAGCTGCGGTCGGGCTGCTTGCCGTCCAGGCCGATGATCTCGAGTTTTTGGCCTTCGAGCGTGAGCGTGTGGCCGGCCAGCACTTCGGGCACCACCGTTGCCTTCGGCGCGTCGGCCTGCAGCTTGGGGCCCCAGAAAGCCAGCTTGGCGGCGGCGGTCTGCTGGATGTGTTCCACGGTCTGCGGCGTGGCGACCACCTTCGCATCGGGGAACGCGGCCTTGATGGTTTCGAGCCCGAAGTAGTAGTCCGGGTCGCCATGGCTGATGTAGACCGTGGTGAGCTTCTTGCCGCTTGCGCGGATCTTCTCGACCACCTTGGCCGCCTGAGACGCGCCGAACTGCGCATCGACCAGGATCGCCTCGGACGCGCCCGTGACCAGCACCGACGACACCGGAAAGATTGCATCGTGGCCGGGGTTGAAGACCTCCAGCTTCAGCGGCTGGGCAGCGAATGCGGTGCCAGTGGCTGATACGGCAATGGCGGCGGCCAACAGGGCGCGGCGGGACAAGGGACGAAACATCGGAACTCCAGGGGCGGTGATTGAACAGCGGCCAAGCTTAGTTGCACAGGATCGATCAAAATAGCCGATATCTGATGCATATTTGTTGCGAAATATCGATCTAATCATGGACACACTCAAGGCGCTTCAGGTCTATGTCGCGGTGGTGGATCGGGGCAGTCAGTCGGCCGCGGCCGACCAGCTGAGCCTGTCGCGGCCGATCGTCTCGCGCTGCCTGGCTGAGCTTGAGGCCTGGACCGGCGCCCGGCTCATGCACCGCACCACACGGCGGCTCAGCCTCACGGCCGCCGGCAACGAAATCCTGCCGCGCGCCCGCGCCCTGCTCGAGATCGCCGACGACATGCGCCACGCGGTGGCCGCGCCCGAATCGGCGCCGCGCGGCCTGCTGCGCATCACCGCCAGCGCGGCATTCAGCCACGCGCAGCTTGCCGCGGCCGTGGCCGACTACGCACGGCGCCATCCCGCGGTGTCGGTCGACCTGGTGCTGGCCGAGCATGCCGTGAACCTGGTCGATGAGCGCATCGACCTCGCCATCCGCATTGCCAGCGAACTCGACCCCAACCTCATCGCGCGGCGGCTCACGGTGTGCCGCTCGGTGGTGTGCGCATCGCCCGCCTACCTCGCGGCCCACGCGGCGCCGCGCCGGGTGGAAGACCTCGCCGGCCACAACTGCCTCACGCACGGGCAGCACGGCAAGAGCCTCTGGCACTTCGAGCGCGGCGGCGAAACGCTGAGCGTGGCCGTTGGCGGCAGCCTGAGCGCCAACGACGCAGCGTCGCTCGCGCAGGCGGCGCTGGGAGGCACCGGCATCGTGATGCTGCCCACCTACCTGGCGGCCTCGATGATCCAGGACGGCCAACTGGTGGCACTGCTACCCGAGACGCCACCGCGCGTGCTGCAGATCCACGCGGTGTATGCATCGCGCAAGCACATCTCGGCAGCGTTGCGCACGATGCTCGACTTCCTGGCCGAACGCTTCGGTGCCGAGCCGGCTTGGGATCGACCGCCGCAGCGCCCCTGAACCTCGCCCCTAGCGGGCGCCGGCTGCCACAGCCTCCAGGTGCGCCACCAGCATGCGTGCGGCGGGCGACAGCTTCTTCTCGTCGTGAAAGCAGATCGCAAAGCGCCGCTGCGCCCATTTGTCGGTGAGCGGCAGCACCTTCACGCCATAGCTGGCAGCCACCGGCTCTGCCACCTCGCGCGGCACCACCGCAATGCCCAGCCTGGCGCGCACGCAGCGCATCGATGCGTCGAAGGTGCTGACCACCGCCCGGTAATTGACCGGCGTGCCGATGATGGCGGCGGCGCGCGCCAGCATTGTGTGCACGGCCGTGGGTGCCGGCAATCCCACGTGGTCGAACGGCAGCGTCTGCGCGAACGCACAGCGTTTCAGCCGGGCGAGCGGGTGCGAGGGGTGGGCAATGATGGCGAGTTCGTCACGCCGGTAGCTGCGCGTCTGCAGGCCCTCCAGGTCGGCCGCATCCCAGCAGATGCCGAGCGGCGCAAAGCGCTCGCGGATGCCGCGCACCAGGTCGCGGCTCAGCGCCTCCTCGATGTCGATGCGGATGTCGCGGTGCGCAGGCACCTGCAGGAAGTCTGCGATGTCGTCGGGCAGGAACTCGGCAATGGACGACACCGAGGCCAGCACCCTCACCTGCCCCTTGATGCCCTTGCCGTAAGCCGCCATGTCGCGCGCCACGCGATCCGCGCCGGCCAGCATGGCACGCGCGTGCTCCAGCAGGATCTCGCCGGCCGCCGTGCGCACCGCGCCGCGCCGGCGCCGCTCCAGCAGCGTGTTGCCGACCACGGCCTCGAGCTGCGCGAGGCGTTTGCTGATGGCCGAAGCCACGATGTGGTGCTGTTCGCCGGCGCGGGCGATGTTGCGGCTTTCACAGACGCTGACGAACAGGCGCAGGGAGGTGAGGTCGAGGTCGCGCATGGATCCCACGAATTTTGAAGTTCCGGATTGGAACGCCAGACGTTCCAGATTACCGCTTTTGCATCGAATCGGGAATCCCTAAAGTCCAGCTTCCAGGAGACAAGACCATGAACCCCGCCAGCCACCGCCTGCCCGGTGCCGCCGTGATCCGCGAAGTCGGATTGCGCGACGGCCTGCAAAGCATTGCCACGATCCTCCCCACCGAACACAAGCGCGAGTGGATCCGCGCGGCCCATGCCGCCGGCCAGCGCGAAATCGAGGTTGGCTCCTTCGTGCCGGCGCGACTGCTGCCGCAGCTGGCCGACACGGCCGAACTCGTGGCCTTTGCGAAGACGCTGCCCGGCCTGTTCGTCTCGGTGCTGGTGCCCAACCTGCGCGGCGCCGAAAGCGCCATTTCCGCGCAGGCCGACCTGATGATCGTGCCGCTCTCGGCCAGCCATGCGCACAGCCTGGCCAACCTGCGCAAGACACCCGACGACGTGGTGGCGGAGGTCGCGAAGATCCGCGCCGCGCGCGATGCCGCCGCCAGCAAGACGCTGATCGAAGGCGGCGTCGGCACGGCGTTCGGCTGCACGCTGCAAGGCGATGTGGACAAACGCGAAGTGCTGCGCCTGATGCAGGCCCTGCTCGACGCCGGCGCCGACCGCGTGAGCCTGGCCGACACCGTTGGCTATGCCGACCCGGCGATGGTGCGCGAGCTGTTCGAAGAGGCCTTGCAGATCGCCGGCGACCGCTTCTGGTGCGGCCACTTCCACGACACCCGCGGCCTTGGCCTGGCCAACGTGTACGCCGCGCTGGAGCTGGGCGTGAGCCGCTTCGACGCCTGCCTGGCCGGCATCGGCGGCTGCCCGCACGCGCCCGGCGCGAGCGGCAACGTATCGACCGAAGACCTGGCCTACATGCTCGGCAGCATGGGCATCGCGACCGGCATCGACATCGCGCAACTGCTGGCGCTGCGTGCGCGCGTCGCAGGCTGGCTCGCGGGCGAGACGCTGCACGGCGCGCTCTGGCAGGCCGGCCTGCCCAAAACCTTTCCCGTCTCTTCATCCGCCGCGCTCGCCGCCTGAAAGCCTTCATGCCAAACACCCTTCCTCTCGCCGGCATCCGCGTCCTCGAATTCACCCACATGGTCATGGGCCCGACCTGCGGCATGATCCTGGCCGATCTCGGCGCCGAGGTCATCAAGGTCGAGCCGCCTGGCGGCGACAAGACGCGCAAGCTGCCCGGGCTGGGCATCGGCTTCTTCCGCTCGTTCAACCGCAACAAGAAGAGCGTGGTGATCGACATTGCGACCGAAGAAGGCCGCGCCACCGCAACCGAACTGGCGGGCCAGTGCGATGTGGTGCTGGAGAACTTCCGTCCGGGCTTGATGGCGAGCTTCGGGCTCGACCACGAGACCCTGTCGAAGAAATTTCCGCGCCTGATCTACGTCACGCACAAGGGCTTCCTGCCCGGCCCCTACGAAAAACGGCTCGCGCTGGACGAGGTGGTGCAGATGATGGGCGGGCTGTCGTACATGACCGGCCCGGTCGGGCGCCCCTTGCGCGCGGGCACCTCGGTCAACGACATCATGGGCGGCATGTTCGGGGCCATCGGCGTGCTGGCCGCGCTGCGCGAACGCGAACTCACCGGCCGCGGGCAAGAGGTTCAGAGCGCGCTGTTCGAGAACTGCGTGTTCCTGTCGTCGCAGCACATGCAGCAATGCGCGATGACCGGCGAGCCGGCGCCACCGATGCCCTCGCGCGTGTCGGCCTGGAGCGTGTACGACGTGTTCACGCTCGCCGATGGCGAGCAGCTCTTCATCGGCGCGGTCAGCGACAAGCAGTTTCTGACCCTGTGCCGCGTGATCGAAGCGCCCGACCTGGCCGCCGATCCTTCGCTGGCCGACAACGCGAAGCGGGTCGCGGTGCGCCCGGCCCTGCTGCAGCGCCTGGGCGAGATACTGAAACACCATCGTGTCGACGAGCTCTCGCCCAAGCTCGAGGCCGCGGGCATCCCCTACGCTCCGATCGTGCGGCCTGACCAGTTGCTCGACGATCCGCATCTCAGGGTCAGCGGGGGCCTCGTGCCCATGGAGACCGACGACGGCGGCACCACCGATGTCGTGCTGCTTCCGCTGCTGATGGGCGGTCGCCGCCCGGGCGTGCGGCATGCGCTGGCCAGCGTGGGCCAGCACACCGACGAGGTGCTGGCCGGGCTGGTTCGCCCGGTCGCCGCCTGACCCCATATTCATCCCGAAAAAGCCAAGGAGACAAAAATGAACATCGCTACCCACCGCATCCAGCGCCGCGGCATGACCGCATTCCTCGCCACATCCTTCGTGCTAAGCGCACTCGGCGCCAGCGCGGCCCGCGCGTCCGACAAGCCGCTGCGCGTGATCCTGCCGATCAGCGCCGGCTCCGGCGTCGACACCATCATGCGTGCCGTGGCGCCCTCGCTCACCAAGGCACTGGGCGGCCAGCCCGTGGTGATCGAGAACCTGCCGGGCGCCGGCGGCATCACGGGCACCAGCGCACTGGTCAAGGCACCCGCGGACGGCCTGACCGTCGGTGTCGTGTCGAACAACCACGCGGTCAATCCGAGCGTGTTCGCCAAGATGCCGTTCGATGCCATCAGCGACATCACGCCGATCTCGGTGGTTGGCGCCACGCCGCTGTTGCTGGTGGTGAACCCGGCCAAGGTGCCCGCAAAGAACGCGAAGGAACTGCAGGCGATGCTCAAGGCCAAGCCCGACACCTACAACTACGCATCGTCCGGCAACGGCACCATCATCCACCTCGCCGGTGCCATGTTCATGGACGCTGCGGGCGTCAACGTGCGGCACATTCCGTACAAGGGTACCGGCCCGATGGTGGCCGACATCATCGGCGGCCAGGTCGAAATGGGTGTGGTGGCCTTGCCGGCGGCGCAGGGCCATCTCAAGAGCGGCGCGCTGCGCGCGATCGGCGTGATGGGCAAGAGCCGCGTGCCGGCCCTGCCGGACTTGCCGACAATCGCCGAGCAGGGTTTCCCGGAGTTCGACGTGGCCGGCTGGTTCGCGGTGATCGCCCCGGCCAAACTGCCTGCTGCCGAGGTCAAGCGGCTGCATGCTGCGGTGGTGGCCGCCTTTGCCATGCCCGAAGCCGTGGAGGCGATGGGCAAGCAGGGCAACCTCATCAGTCCGATGACACCTGAGGCCTCAGCGCAGTTCCTGCAAGCCGAGGTTCAGCGCTATGCGCGCATCGTGAAGAAGGCCAACATCACGGCCGAATAGCGCAGCAGGCGCAGCAGCGCAGCGTGCTGCTCAGAGCTTGGCGATCGAGACTTCGGTCGACTTCACCAGCGCGACCACGTCGGAGCCGGGCTTGAGCTGCAGCTCGTCGACCGAGCGCGTGGTGATGACCGAGGTGACGATGCCCCAGGCGGTTTCGACATCCACTTCGGAGACGACGTCGCCGCGGATGATTTCCTTGACTTTGCCCTTGAACTGGTTGCGCACGTTGATGGCTTGAATGGACATGGTGGACTCCTGAGTAAAAAAATGGGGTGCGGACAGAGACTGGGGGGCGAGCAACTCAAAGTGCCCAGCGCAACACGTGCGCAGGGCCGTCTGTCCAGCGGGTGTCGTTGGCGGGCTCCACGTCTTGCGGATCGGGCTTCTGCAGCACCCGGTCGAGGATGCGCTTCTCGATCGCGGCGAATGCCGGATCGCCCTGCGAGCGTGGTCGTGCCAGCGCGATGTTTTCGTCGAGCGCGATGCGGCCGTCCTCGATCAGGATCACGCGGTCGGCCAGCGCCACGGCTTCCTGCACGTCGTGCGTGACCAGCAACGCGGTAAAGCGGTGGCGTTGCCACAAGTCTTCGATCAGCCGGTGCATCTCGATGCGGGTGAGCGCATCGAGCGCGCCCAGCGGTTCGTCGAGCAGCAGCAGCCGCGGGTGGTGCACCAGTGCGCGGGCCAGCGACACGCGCTGGCGCTGCCCGCCCGAGAGGCGCGCCGGCCACTCGTTCTCGCGGTCGGCCAGGCCGACCTGGGCCAGTACTTCGCTGCCACGATGCCGCGCAGAGGCCGGCAGTCCGAGGGTGACGTTGTCCCGCACGCGGCGCCAGGGCAGCAGGCGCGCCTCCTGGAACATGATCCGCGTGTCGTCGTGCAGGCCGTCGATCGGCCGGCCATCGGTGTAGAGCGCGCCGTCGGAAGCCTCTTCGAGGCCGGCGACCAGCCGCAGCAAGGTGCTCTTGCCGCAGCCGCTGCGCCCGACGATCGCGATGAACTGGCCCGGCTCGATGGTGAGCTGCGTGTTGCGCAGCACCTCGCGCTCGCCGTATTGCTTGTGCAGGGCGCGCGCTTCGAGCTTCACGCCGCCGATGATGGATGTGGGTTCGGTCATGGGTTTCTTTCATTCAGGCCGCGCGCTTCTGGTAGCCGGGGTGCCAGCGCAGCCACCAGTGCTCCAGTCCGCGTGCGAACAGGTCGGCCAGCTTGCCGAGCAGTGCATAGAGCAGGATGCCCACGAGCACGATGTCGGTCTGCAGGAACTCGCGGGCGTTCATCGTGAGGTAGCCGATGCCGGCCTGGGCCGAAATGGTTTCCGCCACGATCAGGATCACCCACATGAGGCCGAGCGAAAAGCGCAGGCCGACCAGGATCGACGACAGCGCGCCCGGCAGGATCACCTCCTTGTAGAGCTGCCACCGGCTGAGGCCGTAGGTGCGCCCCATCTCGATGAGCTGCGGATCGACGTTGCGGATGCCGTGAAAGGTGTTGAGGTAGATCGGGAAGAACACCGACACGCTGATGAGAAACAGCTTGGCCGTCTCGTCGATGCCGAACCACAGGATCACCAGCGGAATCAGCGCCAGCGCCGGGATGTTGCGCACCATCTGGATGGTCGAGTCGAGCAGTGTTTCGAAGAACCTGACGGAGCCGGTGAGCAGCCCGAGCGCCAGCCCGAGCCCGCCACCGATGGCGAGGCCGGCGAGCGCCCTGCCCGCGCTCACCTTCACATGCGTCCACAGCTCGCCCGACACGGTGAGCGACCATGCGGCCTTGACCACGTCGACCGGCGCCGGCAGCACGCGTGTCGACAGCCAGCCGAGCGACGAGGCGATCTGCCACGCAACGATCAGCGTGACCGGCACAAGCCACGGCACAAACCCGCTCAGAAAGCGTGAAACACCGCGGAACCGGCTCTGCCGGGCCGCAGGTGTTGCTCCCTGCAAGGGGGTTGGCGTAGCGACACGAAGTGCGCGAAGACTGGGGGTGTGCAACATCTTTAGCTTTGCGAATGAAGGCGCGAGGGCGCGTCTAGGTTGGCGACGACTTCACCGAACGGGCCGCTGAGCGAACCGCCGGCGAGCTGCGAGCGCGCACCGAGGGACAGCAGCGGAAACACCAGCTCGGCAAAGCGGTAGGCCTCTTCCAGGTGCGGGTAGCCCGAGAGGATGAAGTTGTCGAGGCCGAGCGCCGCGTATTCCTCGATGCGCGCCGCCACGGTCTTCGGGTCGCCGACCAGCGCCGTGCCCGCGCCGCCACGCACCAGGCCGACACCGGCCCAGAGGTTGGGTGCAATCTCCAGGTCGGCGCGGGTGCGCTTTTTGCCACCCGCATGCAGCGCGGCCATGCGGCGCTGCCCTTCGGAATCCATGCGTGCGAAAGCGGCCTGGGCGCGGATCACCGTGTCGTCGTTGACACGGCTGATCAGGT
>JBDUCH010000016.1:0-26290 GCA_040003555.1 Variovorax sp.
CTGTGCGCGCCCGCTTCCATGCCCTGCGCGATCAGGACGTCGATGCCGGCATCGACCTGGTTCTTCGCATGCTTGGCGCTGCCGATCAACGCACCGACCTTCAAGCCCTTCGCGTGCAGCAAGTCGATCATTTCCTTCGGTGCGATGCCCAGAGCGCTGACGACGAGCTTGATCTGCGGATGGCGAAGCGCGACCTCGATCAGCTCCATGCCGCCCTGCGCAGTCAGCCGGTAGCCGCTGGCGTACTCGGCGAGCTGCTCACGTTCGTGAGCGGGCAACTCCGGGATACCCGCATCGCTGAGGATCCTGTCGACGAAGGCGACGTGTTCCTTCGGCAGCACGGCGGCGCGTTCGTCCAGCGTGTGGACCTCTTCCATCTTCTGCGGCAGGGCAAGGTCGAGCGCGTAGGGCCGGCCATCGGTGTGGTCGTCGATCCACTTCAGCTCCATCTCCAGTTGCTCGGGCGTCACGCGGGTCGTGCCGAGCACGCCCATGCCGCCGGCACGGGTGGCCTCCACCACGACATCGCGGCAGTGGGAGAAGGCAAACAGGGGCACGTCGATGCCGAACATCTCGGTCATGCGGGTCTTCATTTCGTCTCCTGGTGTGCGATCGAGCTGAGATCATTCAATCATTGGTCCAACCAATATTAACAGCGGCGAGAAGAAAAGAAAAGTCTGCGGAAGAGGGCGTTCCACCGTTGACTTATTGGTTGAACCATATAGATTTAGCGCGCGCTTTGCCTTGTTCCTGACGACTTCCCACATGACACACCCTTCGATCACCGCCCGCAGCCATCCGGACAAGCCCGCCGTCGTGATGGCCGGCAGCGGCGCGCGCCTCAGCTTTGCCGAGCTAGTCGCGCGCGCCAACCAGGGGGCCCATCTCATGCGCGAACTCGGCCTGAAGCCGGGCGACCACATTGCGGTGCTGATCGAGAACAACATCCGCTTTTTCGAGGTCTACTGGGCCGCCATGAGCGCGGGCCTGTACTTCACCCCGGTCAGCACGCACCTGAGCGCGGCGGAAGCCGCCTACGTCGTCAACGATTGCGGTGCGCGTATGCTGGTCACGTCCTTCGCGATGCGCGAGACAGCGGAGCAGTTGCCGGCCATGTGTCGCGAAGTGAAGCACTTCTTCGCGGTCGACGCCGCGTTCGGCCCTTTCGAGCGATGGGATGTCTCCATCGAAGCGAAGCCTGTCACGCCCATCGCGGACGAGGTCGGCGGCCACAACATGATGTATTCGTCCGGCACCACCGGGCAGCCCAAAGGCATCAAGGTGCCATTCGCCAACAATCCGATCGGCGTCATGGTGCCGATCATGCAGACTTTCGCGCGAACACTTGGCTACGACGCCGATACCGTCTACCTGTCGCCCGCGCCGCTCTACCACGCTGCGCCGCTGGGCTTCAGCGCCACGGTGCAGCGCATGGGGGGCACGGTCGTCGTGATGGAGAAATTCGACGCCGAGCAATTCCTGATGCTGGTCGAGCGCCACCGCATCACGCACACCCAGGTGGTACCGACGATGTTCGTGCGCATGCTGAAGCTGCCTGTCGAACTGCGCATGCGCTACGACCTGTCGTCGCTCAAGGGCGCACTGCACGCGGCCGCACCATGCCCGGTCGACGTCAAGCAGCAGATGATCGACTGGTGGGGCCCCTGCATCTACGAGCAGTACAGCGGCTCGGAGGGTTCCGGCTGCACCCTGATCATTTCCGCCGAGTGGCTGACGCACCGGGGCTCGGTCGGCAAGGCGCTGCTGAACACGGTCCGCATCGTCGGCGAAGACGGCTCGCTGCAGCCGGCTGGCACGCCGGGCACGATCTACTTCGAGGGCAGCCGCCGCTTCACTTACCACAACGATCCGGCCAAGACCGAGGGCGTGTTCAACGACAAGGGCTGGTCGACGCTCGGCGACATCGGCTACCTCGACGACGAGGGCTACCTGTACCTGACCGACCGGAAGGCCTACATGATCATCTCCGGCGGGGTGAACATCTACCCGCAGGAAGCCGAGGGCGTGCTCACGCTGCATCCCAAGGTCGTCGACATCGCGGTGTTCGGCGTACCGAACGCCGAGTTCGGCGAAGAGGTCAAGGCGGTGGTGCAGCCGGTCGACATGGCCCAGGCCGGGCCCGCGCTGGAGGCCGAACTGATTGCCTTCTGCCGCGAGCGGATCGCGGCGCTGAAGTGTCCGAGGAGCGTCGACTTCGAGGCCCAGCTGCCGCGGCAGGACAACGGCAAGCTCTACAAGCGATTGCTGCGGGACCGCTATTGGGCCGGGCACGCAGGTCGTCGGATCTGAACCACTGCATTCGATGCAGCTACCCACCCGTGAACCGGCAATGAACAACTTCCTCGATTTCAATGGCAAGACAGTGCTCGTCGTCGGCGGCACGAGTGGCATAGGCAATGGCATCGCGCAGGCCTTCCGCGCGGCCTCGGCCCAGGTGCACGTGTGGGGCACGCGTGCGACCGCGGCCGACTACAGGCCCGAGGAGGGCAGCGACCTGACCGGGTTGAGTTTCGCGAGCGTCGACGTCTCCAGCGCGGCGGCGATCCAGGCCGTCGAGCCCGGGTTCGACACGCTCGACGTGCTGGTGCTGGCGCAGGGCGCGGTCGAGTACCGGCGTGCCGAGTTCGAGGACGCGACCTTCCGCCATGTCGTGGACGTCAATCTCAACAGCCTGATGACCTGCGCGGGGCGGTTCCACCCGATGCTGAAGGCCGCGCGTGGTGTGGCGATCGTGATCAGTTCGGTCTCGGCCTACAAAAGCGCGATCGGCACGCCGGCCTATGCGGCCTCCAAGGCCGCGGCCGTGTCGCTGACGCGTTCGCTCGGCGCTGCGTGGGCGCACGACGGTATCCGCGTCAACGGCATCGCACCGGGGCTGGTCGCGACCAAGATGACCAAGGTCACCACCGACAACCCCGAGCGCCTGGCCTCGACGGTGGCGCGCATTCCGGCCAGCCGCATCGGCACGCCGCAGGACATGGCGCATGTCGCGCTGTTCCTCGCCTCCCCGCTGGCGCAGTACGTCGTCGGCCACACCATTCCCGTCGACGGCGGGCTGAGCGCGTGAGCGCATGCAACCATTTCTGAGGAGAACCAAATGAGCTGGGGATTCGAAACCGACGCGGAGTTCCAGAAGGAACTCGACTGGATCGACCGATTCGTGCGCGAGGAGGTCGAGCCGCTGGACCTGCTGCTCGACAGCCCCTACAACGTTGCCGATCCGGCACGCAACCGGCTCGTCAAGCCGCTGCAGCAGCAGGTGCGCGAGCGCAAGCTTTGGGCCTGCCATCTCGGCCCCGAACTCGGCGGCCAGGGTTACGGGCAGGTCAAGCTCGCACTGATGAACGAGATTCTCGGCCGCTCGGTCTTCGCACCGACCGTGTTCGGCTGCCAGGCCCCGGACTCCGGCAATGCCGAGATCCTCGCGCAGTACGGCACGCCGGAGCAGAAGAAGAAGTACTTGGAGCCTTTGCTCGCCAACGAAATCGTCTCGTGTTTCGCGATGACCGAACCACAGGGCGGATCCGATCCGACGACGTTCAAGACCAGCGCCGTGCAGGATGGAAACGACTGGTCGATCACCGGCCAGAAATGGTTCGCATCGAACGCCAACTACGCTGCGTTCTACATCGTGCTGGCGGTCACCGATCCGGCGATTTCGGCCTACAAGGGCATGTCGATGTTCATCGTGCCGGCCGACACGCCGGGCATCACGATCATCCGCAACGTCCACCTTGCCGGCCGCAAGGAAGGCGGCCACAGCCATGGCTATCTGAGCTTCGAGAACGTGTGCGTGCCGGCCGACCACATGCTGGGCGGACCGGGCCAGGCCTTCGTGGTGGCGCAGACACGGCTCGGCGGCGGCCGCATCCATCACGCGATGCGCACGATCGGCGAGGCTCGCAAGGCCTTCGACATGATGTGCGAGCGCGCCGTCTCGCGCGCGGGGCAGCGTGGGCGTCTGGCCGACAAGCAACTGGTGCAGGCGATGGTCGCCGACTCCTGGATCGAACTCGAGCAGTTCCGCCTTCTGGTGCTGCGCACCGCCTGGCTGATCGACAAGGAGCACGACTACAAGAAAGTTCGCAAGGACATCTCTGCGGTCAAGGCCGCGATGCCCAAGGTGCTGCACGACATCGTCTCGCGCGCGATCCAGATCCATGGCTCCCTGGGCCTGACCAACGAGATGCCGTTTGTCGAGCAGCTCGTGTCGTCGCTGATCATGGGCTTGGCCGACGGGCCGACCGAAGTCCACAAGATCACACTGGCCCGCGAGCTGCTGAGCCAGGTGGCGCCGACGACCGAACTGTTCCCGAGCTACCACCGTCTGCGCCTGCGCGAACAGGCTCTCGCCAGGTACGGCGCCGCACTGCAGGCGGCCGACGGGCTCTGAGCCCGCGCACGCCATGGACCTGAAGCATGCGCAGGACTGGCGCGAGCTGATCGACCTGCATCGCCTCGCCGATTGGATGGACGGCCACGCGCTCGGCCGCGGCGCGATCACCGAGCCTGCGCTGCTCGCGGGCGGTACGCAGAACGTGCTGCTCCGCTTCCGGCGCGGCGAACGCGAGTTCGTGCTGCGGCGGCCGTCGCGCCACCTGCGCGCCAACAGCAACGAGACGATGCTGCGCGAGGCGCGCGTGCTGGGTGCGCTGGCGGGCAGCGCGGTGCCGCACCCGGGACTCGTCCAGGGGTGCGCGGACACCGACGTGATCGGCGCCGCCTTCTACCTGATGGAGCCGGTCGACGGCTTCAACGCAGGCGCCAGCGGACTGCCGCCGCTGCATGCCGGCGACCGTGCGATTCGCCGGCGCATGGGCTTCGCGATGGTCGATGCGATCCTCGCGCTCGGCGCGGTCGATGTCGCTGCCGTAGGGCTATCGGACTTCGGTCGCGTGGAGGGCTTTCTCGAACGCCAGGTCTCGCGCTGGCGCAAGCAGCTCGACAGCTACGCGGCCTGTGCCGGCTGGGCCGGCCCGGCGGCGATTCCGCAGTTGCAGGCGGTGGGCGACTGGCTCGAGGCGAGCCGTCCGGCCAGCTTCATCCCCGGCATGCTGCACGGCGACTTCCACCAGACCAACGTGATGTTCCGCCACGATGGTCCCGAACTCTCCGCGGTCATCGATTGGGAACTCGCGACGATCGGCGATCCGCTGCTCGACCTCGGCTGGATGCTCGCGGCCTGGCCGCGCGCGGACGGCTCGCACCACGGCCCTAACCGGCTGCGACCGTGGGACGGTTTCCCGACCGCCGAAGAACTGATCGCCTACTACGCTGAGCGCAGCCCGCGCGACATGCGCAACTTCCGCTGGCACGCGGTGCTGGCCTGCTACAAGTTCGGCATCATCCTCGAAGGCACCTATGCGCGTGCCTGCGCTGGCCAGGCGCCGGTCGAGACCGGTGAGCGGCTGCACCGCTCGACGCTCGCGCTCTTCCAGCGCGCGGCCGAGTGGATCGAGCGGGGCTGACGCATGCAGGATACAAACGCCCCCGCGTGTCGGCGCCGGCTGAACTTTGACCCACCGGGGTGCGGCGGAATTCTTGGACTGCTTTGAAAGTAGTTCATGTATTCCTACGAAGATCGAATCCGAGCAGTCGAGCTCTTCATCAAACTCGGCCAGTGAGTCGCCGAGACCATCCACCAGCTGAGTTAACCCACAGAGAACGCTCTCAAGAGCTGGCATCGGGCGTATGAGCAGGGCTCGGACCTACCGCGCGGCTATACGCGCACAAAGCCCAAATACTCACAGGCGCAGCAGACGCTGGCCGTCGAGCATTACCTCGCGCACGGGCGCTGCATTGCAGCCACCATCAAGACGCTCGGCTATCCGGCACGTGATTCTCTGCGTGCCTGGATTCAGGCGGAGCATCCTCAGTTGTGCTCGCCAGGCGTGGCTCGACCTGACACGTCACCACGCCCACCCAAGCTGAAGCAGGAAAAGTGCACAAGCGGTCGCGCAAAGACTGGGCGTTTGCAGGCCGACGCTGTACAACTGGAAGAACCAGCTACTCGGCCCCGAAACACCCGCATCCATGACAAGCAAGCTTGAACCGCCTCATCCAGATGAGCGCGAAGAACTGCAGCGACAGATCGACGAGCTCCGACGCAACTTGTATCGCTTGAGACTGGAGAACGACCTTCTGAACAAGGCGAATGAACTCATAAAAAAAAGACGGGGGGCATCAACCTACAAAGCCTGAGCAATCGGGAAAAGACACAGCTGGTTGATGCCCTGAAAACCGACCCACCCGGTAACTCGAGATCCTTGAAACGCTCGGCCTGGCAAGAAGCTCGTACTTTTATCATCGCGCCCAGGCACAAGTCGCAGACAAGTACGCCCAGGTGCGCGGCACCATGGCAGACATCTTCGAGAGCAATCACCGCTGCTATGGCTATCGCCGCATGCGGGCGTCACTGAGTAGCCAGTGCATGCACATTTGTGAGAAGGTGGTGCTGCGCTTGATGAAGCAGGAGCACCTGATCGCTGCGACGCCCAAGCGGCGTCGGTATGGTTCCTATCTGGGCGAGATCAGTCCAGCGCCAGAGGGCGACGTGATCGTGACGGGCACGCCGGGCGGCGTCGGTGCCAAACGCACGCCTCCGGTCTGGATGAAGGCCGGCGACGTCGTCGAGATCGAAGTCGATGCGATCGGAATCCTGCGCAACGGCATCCGGGCCGAGTGATGTCATGAACGGCGTCGCCCGAAATCGCTGGGCTGCAACCTCGGATGCGGATGAACCTCTTTATCCAGCAGGAACGCTTATTTGACCGAGGTGGCTTCGCGTCTGAACCGTTGCTGTTCCCTGTCTGCCAATAAATCGACGAAGGCGCGAACCTTCGCTGGACGAAAGCGCGCTGCCGGAAAAACCGCATGGATGCCGCCTGAAGGCAGACGCCATTGCGGCAGGACATGGACGAGTTGACCGGCGGCAAGTTCGTCTGCAATCGCGTAGTCCGGGAGCACAGAAAGCCCCGCTCCCTGACATACGGCTTCGCGCACCGCAAGCGTGGCGTCGAGAAAAATGGAGGCTTGCACACTCACGATCTGGCGCTCGGTCTCGTTGCGCGAGAAATTCCAGCGGAGGTGGTCACGCAAGGCGGTGTTGGCGACGAAGGGCAGATCGGCGATCTCGTCCGGACGGGTGAGCCGCGCCACCTGCGAAGCCATGGATGCGGGGGCGACGAGCAATTGCCGGAAGGTGCCGATCTTGCGCGCCTGCTGACTGGTCTCGGCCAGCCAGCCAACGCGGATCGCCAATTCGAAATTGCCTGACATGATGTCCAGCGTCTGGTCGCTCAGGATCGCATCGACCTTGCACGCCGGGTACTGCTTGGCAAAGGCGGCAATCGCCGGCACCACGACACCGACACCATAGTCGAAAGGCGCCGTGAGCCGCAGCATGCCGGACGGCTCCGCCGATGTCTCTGCGAGGTCTTCGAAGGCATGTTCGGCCTCGCGCAGGATTACGGCACAACGCAGGTAGAACGCCTGTCCCGCTTCGGTGGGCTGAACCTTGCGCGTGGTGCGAACCAGCAGGGAGGTCCGGAACTCGCGCTCTAGTCGAGCGACCTGTTGGCTGACCACCGCCTTGGTGATGCCTAGGCGTTCGGCTGCTGCTGTGAAGGAGCCCGTCTCCGCCACGGAAACAAAATAGGCCAGGCGCCTCAAGTTCCCCAGTCCACCCAGACTGCCCTCGTCTTTATTGTGTGCTTTCAACATACATTCTGTTTAGCATGTATGTATTTAAGAGTCAATCGTTCGTGCCTACCATTCAGGAACGCAACAAAGTGACCCATGAACAAGACGCTCCACTACCTCTTCGATCCGCTTTGCGGCTGGTGCTACGGCGCGACGCCGGCTGTTTCGCAGGTGCTTGAAACACCGGGCATCGTCGTCAAGATGCTGCCGACCGGCCTGTTTTCGGGCGAGGGCGCACGAGCGATGGACGATGCCTTCGCGGACTTCGCCTGGTCCAACGACCAGCGCATCGAACGCCTGACGCGGCAAAGCTTTACCCAGCGCTATCGCGAGCGCGTTCTCGGCGATCGCCACCAGCTTTTCGACAGCGGGCCAGCCACTCTTGCGCTGACCGCTGTGTCGCGAACCGACCCGGCCAGAGAACTGGAAACGCTCAAGGCGATCCAGCGTGCCCGCTACGTGGATGGCCGCGACGTGACGTCGTTGGCCGCGCTGGCCAGTCTTCTGGAGGGGCTCGGTTTAACGCAGGCCACTGCGAAGGTTGCGCATCCCGATGCAGACCTGCTGAGTGCGAACGCAGTCCGTATCCGCCAGGCGCAGGCGTTGATGCGGGAATTCAGCGCCCGCGGTGTACCCACATTGATCGCTGAAGGCGGCGCGAAGCGCTGGATGCTGGATCCTGGTGCCGCCTATTCCAACCCACGCGCACTGGTTCGTATGTTGGACATCCCCGCAAACCTCTTGTAACCCGGAAGATACATCCTCATGACAACACGCAGAGAACTGATTAAAACCGTAACCGCCGCGAGTGTCGCGACGGCCATCCTAGGAGTGAAAAGCGCTATGGCTGCAAATACCCAACTGACCTTGAAACATTTCCCCGCTGGCGAACACGGATTCTTTCGTGCCCCGGTGCTGATTTCCGGCGCACGCGATGCCGTGCTGATCGATGCGGGCTTTACCCTGCCGGACGGCAAGGCGCTCGTCGAGGCCATCAAGAGCAGTGGCAAGAACCTGACAACTATCTATATCAGCCAGAGCGATCCTGACTATTACTTCAGTCTGGCGCCCATCAAGGCGGCGTTTCCCGCGGTCAAGGTGATCGCCGCGTCGGCCACGATTGCAGCCATCAAGGGCAACGTGGACAAGAAACTCGCGACCTGGGGGCCTCAGCTCAAAGAGAACGGGCCACAGACCCTGGCAGACATCGTGATGCCCGAAGCCTTCGATGACCGGAGCCTCACTCTGGAAGGTCAAAGGATCGAGATCGTCGACGCCGATGGTCTTGTCAATCGCCGCTATATCTGGGTGCCTTCGCTCAATGCCATCGTCGGCGGCGTACTGTTGTTCTCGGGTGTTCACGTCTGGACCGCAGACACGCAAGATGCCGAGGCCCGTGCCGCCTGGATCAAGAACCTCGACGCCATGGCCGCGCGCAAGCCCGCCGTGGTGGTGCCCGGCCACATGGCGATCACCGCTGCGACGGACGCATCGGCCATCCGCTACACACGCGACTACCTCGTGGCCTTCGAAGAAGAGCTGGCCAAGACAACGGACAGTGCCGCCCTCATCGCCGCGATGACCAAGCGTTATCCGAACGCCGGCATGGGCATCGCGCTGCAGATCGGATCCAAGGTCGCCAAAGGCGAGATGAAGTGGGGTTGAGGCCATGACGACCAACCTGGAAGCCATTCGCGCAACCTACGAAGGCTCGTCCGAGGAGAACGGCAAGCATCTGCTCGCTGCTCTGGCGCCCGACGCAACATGGACCGAGGCGGCTGGGTTCCCTTACGCCGGCACTTACACCGGCCCCGAGGAAATCGTCGCCAAGGTGTTTCGCAGACTCGCGACCGAGTGGGTGGGCTACAAGGCGCAGGTGCACACCTACCTGGCCGACGCGGACCGCGTCGCGGCCTTCGGGGTGTACTCCGGCACCTATGCGAAAACCGGGAAATCCATGAGCGCCACCTTCGCCCATCTCTATCGGCTCAAGGACGGCAAGATCGTCAGCATGGAGCAGTATGTTGACAGCGCGATGGTGCAGCAGGCCTTGACGACTGCGCAGTAGTTGCAGACTCCGCATCAAGCAGTTCGGCGGTGAGGTCTCCCCGCCGAAGTAGCAAGCTCAAGATGCCTCTGCAGCAACCGCGTCGTCCAGCATCTGAATCGCGTCCATGTAGATCTCCGAGACCTTCCGGTACATCAGCACCATGCTGGTTGCCGGGAGCGCCGGGCGGACATCGACGACCTGGAGACGACCGACGGCAATCTCGGACTCGGCCGCCCGATGGGGAACCACGGCGAGTCCCAAGCCTGCGCTCGCCAATCGCACGTTGGCCACGAGCGACCCCGATTCGATCGCGGGCTGCGATGCCCGGTCGCCGCGCGCGGTGAACATCTCAGCCACCGATCGGCGCTGGTGCGTGCTGGCCGGCGGAAGAATCCACGGGTAGTTCAGGAGTTCCGGCCAGCGGTGCTTGCCGGTCGAAATTCCGAGTTTGGGTGAAGCCACAACCGCCATCGGAACGGCAAGACAGATGCGAATGCTCAGCATGCTTAAGTCCATGCCATCGACCGCCCGCGGCGCATACAAGGCCATGGCGGCATCTATATCGCCACGCAACAATTGCTCGATCAAGGAACCCAGGCGCCCTTCATGCAATTGAATGGTCGATGGCATTTGGGCCATGCGTTCCGTCAGCCGCAGAAGCATGGAAGGGGCGATGTACTCGGCGATGAACGGGGGCATGCCGATGCGCAACAGTCCCGTGCCGGTTGCCGCGCCGGTTGCCACTTCGTCCGTGAGTCGCTTTTTTTAGTTCGCTCTCGGCCTTCTCGCGCGTGATCGTTGGCGGCGGCATCACCCCGCGGCGCCACAAGCAATTCAAGGATGTGCCGATTAGCTTGCACTGGCCTCCGAGGGATGAAGAGTGGGTGCTGCAGCCAGGTTGGGAACTGAGCCGGAATCAGCGACGGCTGCATTCGCGATCCGGCCCCAGGGTGAGCACAGACAGTCTCTACGCGTTAAGAAATGCCGCGCTTGCCGGCCTCGGTGCCGGCTGACGTCGCATCGAACCAGGGGCATTGATTGACAGTGCATATTAATTTGCACCACGCCGCCAAGACACGCCACACCACATCGATTGCATTGAGTATTCGGATCCAAGAAAACTTGGAACGGATACGAGACATGGCGCAACAGGATTTCGATTTCGTGGTGGTGGGTGCCGGCTCGGCCGGTTGCGTGCTGGCGCACCGGCTGGTTCTGGCGGGGCGCAGCGTGCTGCTGCTGGAGGCGGGGCCGCCGGACAACGACCGCTTCATCCACATGCCAGCCACCTTCGTGCGGGTGATCGGTACCGAGCGCACCTGGGCCTACGAGAGCGAGCCGCAGGCCGCCGCGGGCGGACGGAAGATGTTCGTGCCGCAGGGGCGCACGCTCGGCGGAGGCAGCTCGGTCAATGCGATGGTCTACGTCCGCGGCACGCCGGCTGACTACGACGGCTGGCAGGCGCAGGGCTGCGAAGGCTGGGGCTGGAGCGACGTGCTGCCGTGGTTCCGCAAAGCCGAGGCGAATTCGCGTTTCGCCTGCGACCTGCATGGCACCACCGGACCGCTGAAGGTGAGCGACACGCGCTACCGTCATCCGCTGAGCCTGGCCTTTTTGCGTGCGGCACAGCAGAGTGGGCTGGCATACACCGACGATTTCAACGGTGCACGGCAGGCGGGCGTGGGCTTCTACCAGACCACCACATTCGAGGGCCGGCGCGCGAGCACGGCCGCGACTTATCTGGCAGCGGTGCGCGGCAACCCGAAGCTCACGGTGGTGACGGGCGCGCACGTGACGCGCGTGATGACCCAGGACGGCGCCGCCACCGGCGTGGTCTACCGCACCGGTCGCGACGGCACCGGCGAAGACATCGTCGCCACGGCACGGCAGGAGGTGATCCTGTCGGCCGGCGCGCTGGCTTCGCCCAAGCTGCTGCTGCTCTCGGGCATCGGCCCCGGCGCGCAGTTGCAGTCGCTGGGCATTCCGGTGGTGCGCGCGCTGCCTGGCGTGGGCGAGAACTTCCAGGATCACCTGGAGGTGTCGGTCTACGGCCGCACGCGCGAACCGATCAGCCTGCTGGGCAACGACCGCGGTCTTGCGGCGCTGAAGCACGGCCTGCAGTGGATGCTTTTCAACACCGGCCTGCTGACCTCGAACGTGGTGGAAAGCGGTGGCTTCGTCGACACCACCGGCGAGGGGCGGCCTGACCTGCAGTTCCACGTGCTGCCCGTGCTGGTGGGCGACGTGGATCGAGAGCCGCTGGCCGGCCACGGCCTGTCGATCAACCCCTGCTTCCTGCGCCCGAAATCGCGCGGCCGTGTGCAGCTGCGCAGCGCCAATCCGATGGCGCCGATTCTGTTCGACGGCGGCTACCTGCAGGCGCAGGAAGACGTCGACACGCTGGTGCGCGGCGTGAAGCTTGCCCGCCGCATCCTGCGCGCGCCTGCGCTGCGCGAAGTGGTCTCCGAAGAGCTTGCGCCCTCCGCCGCCGATGAACTGGCGGACGATGCCATCGAGGCCTATGTGCGCCAGCGCGCCAAGACCGTCTACCACCCGAGCGGCACCTGCCGCATGGGCCGCATGGATCGCGACGGCATGGCCGTGGTCGATGCGCAGATGCGCGTGCACGGCGTTTCAAGGCTGCGCGTATGCGATGCCTCGGTGATGCCGTCGCTGGTCAGCGGCAACACCAATGCGCCGACCGTGATGCTGGCCGAGCGCTGCGCGGCCTTCGCGCTGTCGGGCAACTAAGACTGCGCGTTCGGTCAATCGCCAAAGCACGCCAAAACCTAGAGTCGATCCCTACAAGGAGACACCGCGGATGAGTTCCATAGCTTCCATGGCCGGCAAGGTCGCATTCATCACCGGAGGTGGCACCGGCATCGGCGCGGCAGTGGCCGAACAGTTCGTCGCGGCGGGTGGCCATGTGGTGCTGATGGGGCGCCGCCTTCCGCAGCTCGAGGCCGTCGCCGCGAAGCTCGGTGGCCTGGCCGTGGCGGGCGATGCCGCCAGCAAGGCCGACGTGCAGCGCGCACTCGCCACGGCCCGCGAGAATTTCGGCCACGTCGACGTGCTGGTCGCCAACGCGGGCGGGCATGGTGTCGGCGATGCGCTCTCTACCGACGACGCCTCGTGGGCGCTCTCGACGCGCCTCAACCTCGACACCGCCTTCGTCTGTGCACGCGAACTGCTGCCCGAGCTGATCGAGCGGCGCGGCAACATCGTGGTGCTGTCGTCGCTCGCGGGCCACTTCGCGGGCCCAGGCGTCGTCGGCTACGTGACGATGAAGCATGCGCTCATCGGCCTCGTGCGCTCGCTGGCGCGCGACTACGGCAAGCGGGGCGTGCGCGTGAACGCGGTGTGCCCCGGCTGGGTGCGCACCGAGATGGCCGACGAGCAGATGCAGGGGCTGGTCGACAAGTACCGGCTCGCGGATGCCGATGCCGCCTACGACCTCGTCACTCGCGACGTGCCGATGGGCCGCGCCGCCAGCCCCGAAGACGTGGCGAATGCCGTGCTGTTCCTCGCCTCGCCCTTGGCTTCGATGGTTACCGGCAGTTCGCTGATGGTCGATGGCGGCGCGTCCGCGGTCGACCTTCCCACCATCGCCTTCGCACACGACGCCTGAGGACGCCGCCATGAGCACCGACACAACGAAGCCCGCCGACTGGAAGACCTACGACCAGTTCGCGCTCGGCATCGCGACCAACCGCCTGCCGCCCACCGACGTGCTTGCGGGCCAGACGCTGGTGCTGGCCTTGCCCGGCTTCCAGCTCACGCTGCAGCCGCGTTCACAGCACGCGTTGGACTGGCGCGAGCATGGCGCGCGTGGTGGCCACGGAGAAGGCGACTGGTACGAAGCCGTCGAGATCGCGCCCGACACTTTCTTCCTCGACATCACGCAGGCCAGCCGCCCCACTGAGGCGCTGACCGTCGTGCTCAACACGCACACCCGCCGCGTGCTCGCCATTCGCTGCCGCATCATCGGCACCGAAGAAGCCGCAGGCCAGCCGCGCGTGCCGCAGGACTTCTGGGTCGGCACGCTGGAGGGGCGGGCTGCCACAGGGCTCGTTCCGCACGCCACGCGCGACCTCATCGGCCTGCGCACCTGGCAGACTTACAGCCCCAACCACACTTACGAGCACACCTACCTGAGCGCCGAGCGCTATGCGTGGCAGTGCCTGGTCGGCGTACAGCGCGGCCATGGCGACGTGGATCTCGCGAGCTACTGGAAGTTCGATAACGACCAGTACCTCTTCACCTTCCGCGAGTTCCTGATCCCGGTCGCGTCGGTGTTCCTCTTCGACTTCGCGAGCGGCCGCTCGACCGGCAAGTTCCTCGGCATCACCGGAACGGGCGAAGTCGCCAACAACCCCGCCGGCGCCTTCATGCGCAAGGCCTCGATGACCTTCTACCCGCCCGAGTTCGGGCCGGTCTGAGCCCCCCTTTTTTTTGCTGTCACCCCAGGAGCTTCATTCCATGCGCACGCCCCACCAGATCGTTGCCGATCACTACGCCGCCTCCGACCGCCAGGATCTCGACGCCATGTTCGCCGATGTGGCCGATGACGTGCAGTGGACCGAGATGGCCGGCTTTCCCTGCGCCGGCACGCACGTCGGCCCACCGCAGGTGATCGAGAAGGTCTTCAAGGCGCTCGGCGCCGAATGGGAAGGCTACCGCTTCGTGCTCGAACGGCTGGTCGATGGCGGCGACACCGTGGTCGGCATCGGCGACTACCACGGCCGGCATCGCCAGACCGGCAAGACCATGCACGCCCGGGTCACGCACGTGTGGCAGGTGCAGGGCGGCAAGGTGCGGCGCTTCGAGCAGTTCACCGACACGCTGCTCGTGGCGCAGGCCATGCAGTGAGAACGCCTTCTATTTTTTACGCATTGCCCCGGAGCCCTTCCATGAATCTGCGAGACCTGTCGATCGAGCACCTCGGCCAGGTGGGCCTGCTGGCGCAGCGCCGCCGCGGCAACCACATCGACGGCCGTGAGGCGGCGCCCGTCAGCGGCACCTACCTGCCCGTGGTCGACCCTGCTACCGAGATGACCGTGGCCGAAGCGCCCGACAGCGACGCGGCCGACGTGAACGCGGCGGTGGCCAGCGCGCGCCGCACTTTCGAGAGCGTCGCGTGGAAGTCGCTGCGCCCCGCCGACCGCGAGCGCATGCTCTACACGCTCTCCACGCTGATCGAATCGCACGCCGACGAACTCAGCGCGCTCGAAACGCTGCAAAGCGGCAAGCTGCGCGGCATCGCGCGCATGGTCGACGTGGGGGCTGGCGCCGAGTTCGTGCGCTACATGGCGGGCTGGGCCACCAAGCTCGAAGGGCAGACGCTCGACAACTCCATCGGCATCCCGGGCGCGCAGTGGGTGACCTACACGCGGCGCGAGCCGGTGGGCGTGGTGGCGGCGATCGTGCCGTGGAACTTTCCGCTCGCCATCGCGCTGTGGAAGGTCGCGCCCGCGCTCGCGGCCGGCTGCACCGTGGTGCTCAAGCCGTCGGAAGAAACGCCACTGACCGCGCTGCGGCTGGCCGAGCTGGCCCTCGAGGCGGGCTTTCCGCCCGGCGCGCTCAACGTGGTGTGCGGACGCGGTGCCACCGCCGGTGCGACGCTCGCGCAGCACCCGGACATCCGCAAGATCAGCTTCACCGGCTCGACGGCCGTGGGCCAGCGCATCGGCCATGCTGCGGTCGACAACATGGCGCGCTTCACGCTGGAGTTGGGCGGCAAGTCGCCGCTGATCGTGCTCGACGACGCGGATCCGGCTGCGGCGGCGCAGGGCGCGGCCAACGGCATCTTCTTTCACCAGGGGCAGGTGTGCACGGCAGGCTCGCGCGTGTATGTGCAGCGCGGCATCTTCGACCAGGTGGTGCAGCAGCTCGTGCGGGCGGCCGAGAGCCTGCACATCGGCTCGGGGTTCGATCCGCAAGCGCAGTTCGGGCCGCTCGTGTCCAAGCGCCATGTCGACCGCGTGATGGCGCACATCAACGGCGCCGTGGCCGAAGGCGCGACGCTGGTCACCGGCGGTGGGCGCGCCTTCGAGGGCGGCTGTTTCGTCAAGCCCACCGTGTTCGTCGACACGCAACCCTCGATGCGCATCGTGCGCGAGGAAGTGTTCGGCCCGGTCGCGACGGTGGTGCCTTTCGACGACTTGGAAGACGCGATCCGCCTGGCCAACGACAGCGCCTACGGGCTCGCCGCCAGCGTCTGGTCGAACAACCTCTCGGCCGTGCACCGCATCGTGCCGCGCCTGCAGGCGGGCGTGGTCTGGGTCAATGCGCACAACGTGCTCGACAACGCGCTGCCGCTGGGTGGCGTGAAGCAATCGGGTTATGGGCGCGATTTGGGGCGCGCGGCGGTCGAGAGCTTCACCGAGCTCAAGAGCGTGTGCATGGCGGTGTAGCCGCCGCGGTTTCGATCACAAAAGGAGACATTCATCATGAAGAAAAGCCAGAAGATCGCGCTGTCCGCATTTGTCGGCGCCATGGGCGTCGCGGGCGCGAGCGGCGCCTGGGCGCAGTCGGGCCCCGACTGCGGGCTCAACACCGGCAAGCCCGCGACGGGCGAGCCCATTCCCATCGGCGCCGTGGTCGGCAAGACCGGCCCCGACGACTTCAGCGCCTCGGGGCAGGCGGCGGCCGCGTACTTCAAGTGCGTGAACGCTAACGGTGGCATCAATGGCCGCCCGGTCGACTTCATCGTGGTCGACGACCAGTGGAACCCCGAGACCGCCGCGCAGGTCGCGTCCAAGCTCGTGAAGGACCGCAAGGTGGTCGCGCTCGCGGGCAGCACCAGCTTCGTGGAGTGCGGTGCCAACGCCAAGATGTATGCCGACGAAGGCGTGATGGTCATCGCCGGCACCGGCGTGCCGCGCGAGTGCTTCAACGCGCGCAATTACGTGCCGGTGAACGCGGGGCCGCGCGTGTCGGCCACCATCGCCGCCATGTACGCCGCGCAGAAGTACAAGTCAAAGAAGATGGTCTGCATCATTCCGAACATCCCGAGCCTTGGAAACTGGGCCTGCGAGGGCCCGAAGGAATGGGGCAAGAAAAACGGCGTGGAGGTCGAGACCATCGCCATCGACCCCGGCTCGGCCGACGCCACCTCGACCATGCTGCAGGCCGCAGCGAAGAAGCCGGACACCATCATCATGAACGTGCCCAAGGGCATCCTCGTGCCGATGCTGGCCGCGGCCGAGCAGCAGAACATCGGCAAGAAGATCCACTTCGTCTCGTCCGCACCGGCCTATAACGCCGACGTGCCCAAGGCCATCGGGCCGTACTGGAAGGGCAACTTCGACGTGAACCTCGAATTCAACCCGCTCGAGTCGGCCGGTCCCGACAACAAGAACTGGCTCGTGGTAATGGACAAGTTCGGCGCGAAGAGCGATCCGCGCGACACCTTCTCGCAAGCCGGCTACGTCGCCGCTCGCATCGTGACGCAGGCGCTGCTGAAGATGGATCCGAAGAAGATCGACCGCGCCGGCGTGACCGATGCACTGCGCAAGGTCAGCGACTTCCGCAGCGACATTCTCTGCAAGCCCTTCTACGTGGGCAACGGCAATCGCCACAACGCCAACAACAGCGGCCCGGTCGCGAGCCCGGACGGCAACGGCTGGCGCTTCGCACCCGGCGGCTGCCTCACGGCGGAAGACCCGGAGCTGGTCGACATCCGCGCCGACGAGCAGAAGATGGGCCTGAAGTAGGCGCGTCGGGCCATGGAGGACTACCTGCCCTTCGTCATCTCGGGCCTGGGCCTGGGCGCGGTCTATGCGCTCTCGGGCGTGGGGCTGGTGGTGCTCTATCGTTCTTCGGGCGTGCTGAACTTCGCCTTCGGGGCCATCGGTGCGATCGGCGCCTACGTGGCCTGGTCGATGCTCCAAGCCGACTGGCCGCAGGGGCTCGCGTGGTGCGCGGCGGTGCTCACGTCGATGCTGTTGTCGCTGGCCTACGGGCGGCTGCTGGCGCCGCGGCTGTCGCACCGCGACCCGACCATCCGCAGCATCGCCACGCTGGGTTTCGCGCTGGTCGTGGTCGGCTTCACCGAGTGGTACTGGGGCGAGCAGCCGCGCCGGCTGGTGCTGCCAACCGACGGCGGCGCGCTCGAATTCCTGCTCGGCGAGGTCGAGGTGCGGCTCACGCACACGCGCGCCTTGGGGCTGGTGCTCGCGGTGCTGATGATGGGCGGTGTGGGCCTGCTGCTGTCGAAGACGCGCGTGGGCCTGAAGATGCGCGCGCTGGCCAACGACCGCGACCTGAGCGCGCTGCTCGGTATCCGCGTGCTCGGTGTCGACACGGTCGCCTGGGTGCTCAGCGGCGCGTTCGCCGGCGTGTGCGGGCTGCTGCTCGCGAACATCGTGCGGCTGCAGGCCACGCTGCTGACTTTCCTGGTGATTCCGGCCTTTGCCGCCGCGATCATCGGGCGGCTGCATTCGCTGCCGGCCACGGTGGCTGGCGGCATCGCCATCGGCGTGCTCGAAGCACTGGCGATCACCGTGCCGGGCTTCGCCTCATTCCGCACGGCCACGCCGTTCCTGATCGCGCTGGCCATGATCGTTTTCTTTCGCCCGGGGACGCGGCAGGCATGAGCGCTTCTTCGATCATCGACGGCGCGGTGCCCGTTCAAGCCATCTCGGGACCGCCGGCCTCGCTCGCGGAGGCGTCGCGCCGCGCGCGCATCTCGCTGGCCGCGATGGTGGGCTGCGTGCTGCTCATCGGCCTCGTGGTGCCTTGGCTGGCCAATGCGTACTGGATCAAGACGCTCACGTCATCGCTTGCGCTGTCGATCGCGGCGGCCGGCGTGGCGCTGCTTTACGGGCAACTGGGGCTGGTGTCGCTGTGCCAGTACGCGTTGCTCGGCGTGGGCGGCTGGATCGCGTTGCGCGCGGGACACGGGCTGGGCTGGCCCTTCGAGCTGTCGGTGCTCGCGGGCGGGCTGCTGTCGTGCGCGGTGGGCATGCTAGCAGGGCTGCCGGCGCTGCGACTCAAGGGGCTGTACCTCGCGCTTGTCACGATGATGATGGCGGGCGGTTTCCAGGTGGTCATCAACGTCATGGGCTTTCCCGATGGCGGCGCGGGCTGGCTGGGGCGGGTGTTCGGCAGCGAGCGGCTGATGATGCCGCGGCCCGCGCTGGCGCTGTCCGATGCGGCGTACTTCCGCTATGTGGCGGTGTGGCTGGCAGCGGTGCTGGCGCTGATCGAACTGCACCGGCGCACAAGGGCAGGGCGCTCGTGGGCGCTGATACGGCGGGGCGAGGCGGCGGCCGTGGCGGCGGGGGTGAACATCCTTCGCTACCAGACCTGGGCTTTTGGGCTTGCCGGTTTTTGTGCCGGCGTGGCCGGTGCACTGCTCGCGGGCGGCGTGGGCCAGCTCGACGGGCGCGCCTTCACCGCCGGCGATTCGGTGATGCTCTTCGCGCTCACCGTGGTGGGCGGCGTGTACCACTGGGCCGGCGCGTTGATCGCCGGGTTGCTGCTGCGCGCAGTGCCTGCATTGCTCACGGACTTCGGCGTCAACGGCTACCTTGCGATGATCTTCTTCGGCGTGGCGTTGCTGCACGCGCTCATCACCGCGCCGAGCGGCATCGCGGGCCAGCTGGCGGGCGCATTCGAGGCGGTCCGCCGACGGCTCGGTCGCAGCAAGGATGCGGCACCATGATCCGCATCCACGATCTCACCGTCGCCTTCGGCGGTGTCAAGGCCATCGACGCACTGAGCGCGGAACTCGATGCCCCGGTGTGCGGCCTCATCGGCCCGAACGGCGCGGGCAAGACCACGCTGGTCAACGTGCTCAGCGGCCTCGTGCTGCCGCGCGCAGGCAGCGTCGCGGTGGACGGCGCCGACCTGCTGGGCCTGAAACCCATCGAGCGCGTGCGCTTCGGCCTGCGCCGTTCGTTCCAGACCGAGCAGGTTGTGGAAGACCTCAGCGTGTGGGACAACGTGCGGGCCTTGCTCGACCACGTGCCGCATGCGCGCGGCGACGCAGTGGCGCAGGTCGCGCGCGCGCTGGCGCACACGGGGCTGCTCGACGCTGCAACCGTGCTGGGCCATCGCCTCAACCTGTTCCAGCGCCGCATGCTCGAAATCGCGAAGTCGCTGGTCGGCGCACCCAAGCTGCTGCTGCTCGACGAGCCCGGCGCGGGCCTCACCGAGCAGGAGGCCGGCGTGCTGCGCCGCGTGATCGGCTCGGTGCATGCCTTTTGCGGTGCGCAGGTGCTGCTGATCGACCACGACGTCGACCTGATCGCCGCCACCTGCACGCAGACGCTGGTGCTCGACTTCGGCCGCCGCCTCGCGCTCGGCCCGACGCGCGAGGTGCTCGACGATCCGGCCGTGCGCAAGGCCTACCTGGGAACGGAGTGACCACACCATGCTGAGCGTGATCGATCTGCGACTGCAGCGCGGTGGCAAGGCCGTGTTGCATGGCATCGACCTGCAGGTGCCGCCGGGCGAGGTGACGGCGCTGCTGGGCGCCAACGGCGCGGGCAAGTCGAGTACGGTGATGGCGATCGGCGGCGTGCTGCCGTTGACCGGCGGGCGTATCGAGGTCGAGGGCCATGCGCTGCACGGCCAGCGGCCCGAGCGCGTGCGCGCGCTCGGCGTTGCCGTGGTGCCGGAAGGGCATCGCGTGCTCGGCGAGCTGTCGGTGCTGGACAACCTGCGTGCCGCCGCGACCGCGCTGCCTGCGGCGCGCGTGGCCGATGCGGTCGAGCAGGTGCTCGCGGTGTTTCCTGAACTGCGCGTGAAACTCGCGTTGCCCGCGCGTTCGCTGTCGGGCGGGCAGAAGCAGATGGTCTGTATCGCGCAGGCGCTGATCGGTAAACCGAGGTACCTGGCCATCGACGAACTGTCGCTCGGGCTCGCGCCCACAGTGGTGAAGCGCCTGGTGGAGGTGGTGCAGCAGGTCGCGCGCGAAGGCGTCGGCGTGCTGCTGATCGAACAGTTCACGACGGTCGCGCTGGCCGTGTCGAGCCGCGCCTATGTGCTGGAGCGCGGGCGCATGGCCTTCGCGGGTTCGTCGGAAGAATTGCGCAGCCGCCCGGAGATCCTGCACAGCAGCTATCTGGCGGCAGCGTGAGCTAGTGCGCCAGCGCTGGCGATGCAGCCTTTTCGGCTTCGCGCCGCTGGAACTCGCGCGGCGACACCCCGTACTGCGCCTTGAACACGCGACAGAAATGCGCGCTGCTGTTGAAACCCCAGGCGAAGGCTATTTCGGACACCGAGATGCGGCGGCCTGCCGCGTTGCGCAGCGCCTCGCCGCAACGCTCGAGCCGCATCTGCCAGATGAAGCGGTCGAGCGTCTGGTCTTCGTCCTCGAACACACGGTGCAGGTAGCGCTTGGAGCAACGCAGCTGTTGCGCGATGAGATCCAGCGACAGGGCCGGATCCGCGAGGTGTGCATGCACGAACTGCTTCACGCGCGCCTTGAGCACGCCCGGCACCGGATGCAGGCCGAACTGCTCGTCGGAGTGCGTGGCCAGCGTGGAGGCCAGCAGGCCCAGCACCGTGTCGCTGACCGAGCGGCCGACCGCATTGGGCAGCGAAGGCAGCTGGTCGGCCAGCGAGGTGAGGAACGAACCCAGCACCGCATAGAGACCCTGCATGGCCGGCGTGTGCGCCTCGCAGGTGTGCAGGTCGGGAATCTTCAGGCCCTTGAACTGCTGGCGCGGGATGGTGATGGCCAGCAGGCGCGAGCGTTCGGGGTTGGTGATGGCGTAGGGCACGCGCGGGTCGTACAGGCTCCAGTCGCCCGGGTGAAGATGGAACTCGCGGTCGCGCTGCGAGATGTGGCCGTGGCCTTCGAGCTGCAGCACCAGCTTGTAGTGCTCGTCGAGCACGATCTCGTGGCGTGTGTCGGGCCGCGCCACGCGGTGCGAGGGCGCCTCGATCATGAACATGCCCAGCGGCCCGAGTTCGTAGGCGTCCAGGCGCGCATCGAAAGTGCCCGTGTCGAGGCATTGCACGTGCAGCGCGCCGAAATACGACGAATTGATCTGGCCCCAGCAGGCCTGCCGGTCAGCGGGGTGTTCGAGCAGTGTGCTGAAGTGGTGTGCGTTCATGCCTGGAGTCTCTGTAAGGGCGCCGAAGGCGCTCGTGCAGGATAGGCATGTGGGGGCTCGGCATCATCGGTGTTTCCACCCAGGGGAGGGCGGGCGCTACGCTCTGGATCAATGCACGGTGCGCGTTGGATCAACGCACGGATTTGCCGTTGAACGGCGCTGCAGAAAAGCGCATTTTTGACAGAGCGTTTCGCCTGTCTCCGGAAAACGTGTGCCACGCATTGCCGTCTCGGCGATGCGCAGGGTAGGTCAGGCTGCTGTCCAGCAGGCCCATTCTTGTCCGAAATCGGCGATCAAGGTGGTAGCGTCGGCGCGAGGCAATGGTGGAAGCTGGGCATTGCGTGACGGCTCTCCCAGCGTTCGTGGCGGGCACCAGCGTGCGGCCCCGTTAGACCGCCCAGGGATTGATCACTGCGACACCCATGGCTTCGAAGGGCCCCGTGTTGCGTGTGGCTACCGCCTGGATACCGCTGGACTGCGCGATCGCCGCGATCTGGGCGTCGCCCATCGAGACGCTGCGGCCTGCCGTGCGAGCTTTTTCTGCCAACTGCACATAGGTACGGGCGGCGAATTCGTCGAACGATAGGCAAGTGAATCGCGGGAGCAGGCTGTTGATGGCCTCCTTCAGGCGCAGTCTGCGCGCGCCTACGTCGAGCCGGGCCGCGCCCTCAAGCATCTCCATGACGCTGACAGCGCTGATGCACAGCTGGTCATAGGCCTGGCTGTCCAGCCAGGCAATCACGCCTGGTTCGGGTCGGGGGCAAACGGGTCGGTTCAATATGACCCGCAACGCTGCGGGTGTTTGGACGCTGCGCAGACAAAATCGGGGCAATCTCGCGGAATACCCTCTCGAGCGGGCCGAGCTTATCCCGGCAGGCAAAGAGTTCCAGTACTCGAGCTGCTCAGATGCAGTCCCATCGGGCGCACGGGCAAGCGGATTTCAAAGCGCTGCTCGATGCGCTGGCCCACCGCCGCTCGCGTCCACACATACGGCGTCTTCAACTGATTGGGCTTCTTGAGGAGAAGGCTTCTGCGTCAGAGGTCGGCTCGCAGATCGAGTGCGACCGTGCTCAATCAGCCACTTCAAAAGCAAGCTCTTCAGCTCATATTAAAAAACCGACAGGACGGTCTATATAATAAGGTTTGCACGACCGCAATGGTCAGTCTTGGAGTCACCGGCATGCAGCCAACCATCGATGACGCGGGCCGCGTCGAACGCGCACGACATCTGTACGAAGCCCTGGCCAGCGGCGACCGTGCAGCCCTCGATGCACTTCTCCATCCCGATTTCGTCGGGCATGCCACGGAGGGCTTGCCGTTCGAGCTGGGTGGAACCTACCAGGGCGCCAACGCGATGCGTCGCGAATTCTGGGGGAGGATCGCAAAGAGCTTCATCGCCCGTGCGCAACCCGAGAGCTTCCACGTGCTCGACGATGGCCGGCTGCTGGTTCAGGGGCGGTATGTCGGCGAAGCCCGCAGCGGTGGTGGCAAGCTCGACGCCGAGTTCATCCACATCCTTCGCTTCGGCGAGGGGAAGATCACCGGCCTGAGCCAGCTCACCGACAGCGAGCGCTGGGTGCAGGCTTCGCAGACTGGGGCGGAGGCAGCCCCTTCAGCGGCGTGGCGCACCCTGGAATTCGAAGTGACCGAGGGCCTCGCGACCATCCGCCTGAACCGGCCCGACGTCCACAACGCGATCGACGCGACGATGGCGCAGGAGCTGTGCAGCGTGGCCCAGCGCTGCGCCAACGACCGCGCGATCCGCGCCGTGCTGCTGCTGGGCAACGGCAAGTCCTTCACCGTTGGCGGTGACCTTGCATTTCTTTCGCAGGTGAAGGAGGGCGAGTTGCCCGCCATCCTGCGTGCAATGACAGGTCCTTACCACGAGGCTTTGCGCACCTTCAGCCGCCTGGACGTTCCGATCGTCGCGGCAGTGCATGGCGCGACGGCCGGCGGTGGCTTGGGGCTGATGTACTGCGCAGACATCGTCGTGGCCGCGGAGAACACGAAAATCGCGCTGGGGTTTGGCGCATTGGGGCTGTCCATGGATGGCTCCAATACCTGGTTTCTTCCGCGACTGGTCGGCCTGCGGCGCGCTGCCGAGTTGTACTTGGAAGAGCGTGTTCTCAGCGCGGCCGAGGCGCTGGAATGGGGCCTGGTCAATCGCGTGGTGCCGCTGGCCGAGTTGCCGGCCCATGCGCAAGCTTGCGCGGAACGCTTCGCCAAGAGGCCGACGCGCGCTTACGGCGAAGTGCGACGCCTGTACCGGGAAGCCCTCGGTGCGACGCTGTCGGAGCAACTCGGTGCGGAAACAGAGGCCCTGTCCCGGACTGCCGCGACGAGCGACGCGACCGACGCCATCGCAAGCTTCGTCGCCAAACGTAAGGCGACGCTGAATGCCCGATAGCCTGCAGCCCTGGGACGAGACCGATCTGCCGGCCCTGCTGACCCTGGTGCCAACGGCACCGCGGCACTACCGCAACCGGCATGGAGACGCCAATCTGAATGGTCGGTCCTATGGCGGGCAGAGCCTGGGCCAGGCCTTGATGGCGGCGTCGCTGAGCGCACCGCCCGATCGGCGGGCGACCGCGATGCAGTTCATGTTCCTGCAGGGCAGCATGCCGGACCAGCCCATCGACTTCGAGGTCACGCCGTTGCAGGACGGAAAGCGGTTCTCGTCACGGCATGTCCGGGGAACGCAAGGCGACCGCATGCTTTTCGATGCGCAGGTCAGCTTCGCGCCGCCGCTTGATGCGCCCGAGCACCAGACGCCGGCCCATATGCATGGCGCGAGGCCGGAGGATCTGCCCGCGCTGCCGGACCTGCCATTGCCCTGGGAGTCGGGGCTAAGCCGGCTCGGCGGCTATTCGTTGCGCGAGAAGGCCTGCATCGACTTTCGCGTCCCCGATGTCGAGACGCAAGTGGCGCCCGAGGCGGCGACCACGCGGCTGAGGTTCTGGCTCAAGGCGCGGTACCCGTTGCCCACCACGCCAGGCATGCACGCCTCGGCTTTCGCGTACCTGTCGGATTGGTGGCTCAATTTCAGCAGCCTCGGCGCGCATGTGAAGGACCTCGAGGACGAACGGCGGCTGTATGTGGCAAGCCTGAACCACTGCATCTGGTTCCATCGTCCGTTCGCGCCCGACGACTGGCTGTACGTCGATACCCACAGCCCGTGCGCTGCGCAAGGGCGCGGCCTGTCGATCGCCAGCGTGCACGACCGCAGAGGCAACCTGGTGGCATCGGCCACGCAGGAGTGCCTGATGGCCTACGCCTGAGGCGCGCTCGGATCACACCTGTTCGGCCGGCAGGTGCACGACGATGCCGTCGAGAGCTGCAGTCATCCGGATCTGGCAGCAGAGCCGGCTGGTGGGCCGAGGCTCCGGCACGCCTTCCAGCATGAACGCTTCCGTCTCCGAAATGGCGGGCAGCTTGGGACCCCATTCGGTATCGATGTACCCATGGCAGGTGGCGCAACTGCAGGACCCGCCGCAATCACCCAGGATGCCTGGCACGCCATGGTCGATGGCGAGTTGCATCAGCGTGCGGTCGAGGGCCGCTTCGACCCGGTGGGGCGTACCGTCGAATTCGATGTAGGTCACGAGGGGCATGGGCGCGGTCTCCTGGTTACGCGTTCGGCACGAGGGCCGTGGAAAGAACTTGAAGGGATCGATCGCGGACGATTGACATAGTCCGTCCAGTCGGACTATTATTGCGCAACTGGCCCCTATGAACAACCACAAGTCGCGCCACGAAAAGCGGTGTCTGGAGATCAAGCCTTGAATCAAGCAAGTCCCGTCATTCCCATTGCGGTTGCGCCCGCTGCCACCGCTGTCGCGCCGCAGTGGGACCACCTGGTCCGTCCCGAGCACGTGCACGGCTCCGTCTACACCGACCCGGCGATCTTTCAGGAAGAGCTCCGCAAGATCTGGTTCCGCACCTGGGTCTACGTCGGCCATGAGAGCGAGGTGCCCGAACCCAACGACTACGTCATGAAGTCGATCGGGCCTGAGCCGATCCTCATGACGCGCGATCGGCAAGGCGCCATCCACCTGCTGCACAACCGGTGCCCGCACCGGGGCAACCGCGTCTGCATGACCGAGAAGGGCTCGGCGCGCTCCTTCACCTGCCCCTACCACGGCTGGACCTTCACCAACGATGGCGCGCTGCGCGGCTATCCGTTTCCGTCCGGCTACGAAGGGGCGGACCGCTCCAAGCTCGGCCTGGGCAAGGTAGCGCGGGTGGCTTCGTACAAGGGCTTCGTCTTCGGCTCGATGGCCGAGGATGGGCCGTCGCTCGAAGAACATCTCGGCGCGGCCAAGGATGCACTCGATGCGCTGTGCCTGACCTCGCCAGAAGGTGAAGTGGAAATCACCGCCGGCTTTCTCAAGCACAAGGTCAAGTCGAACTGGAAGTTCCTGGTCGAGAACGAGACCGACGGCTACCACCC
>JBDUCH010000186.1:0-7969 GCA_040003555.1 Variovorax sp.
TGCGCATGCCTTCGACGAACTCGTCGCAGGCGCGGCCGGGCAGCAGTTTCGACTGGCGTTCGAACAGGGTCTTCCAGACGCCGTGTTCGGCGTCGGTGTAGGTGTCCCAGCCCTGGTCGATGGTCCAGTCCGCGCGTGCGGGGCGGGCCGCATCGCCAGCGGCCAGGCCATGCTTCGTCTTGGCCATATCGGTGTCGAGCTCTCTGAGTTGCTGCAGCATAGTGCTAGCTGGTCTGCAGCACGCCCCGGCGCACCTGGTCGCGCTCGATCGACTGGAACAGCGCCTTGAAGTTGCCCTCGCCGAAGCCGTCGTCGCCCTTGCGCTGGATGAACTCGAAGAACACCGGGCCGCCGAACGCCGTCTCCGAGAAGATCTGCAGCAGCAGGCGCGGCTGGCCGCCTTCGGTGGTGCCGTCCAGCAGGATGCCGCGCGCCTGCAGTTCGGCGACCGGTTGTCCATGGCCCGGCAGGCGCGTCTCGAGCATCTCGTAGTAGATGTCGTTCGGCGCGGTCATCAGCGGCACGCCGGCAAGTCCGATCTGGTCGATGGTGTCGATCAGGTTGTCACTCAGCAGGGCGATGTGCTGGATGCCTTCGCCGTTGAACTTCATGAGGTACTCCTCGATCTGCCCCGAGCCCTTGGAGGATTCCTCGTTCAGCGGGATGCGGATCTTGCCGTCGGGCGCGGTCAGCGCCTTGGAGGTCAGGCCCGTGTACTCGCCCTGGATGTCGAAGTAGCGAATCTCGCGGAAGTTGAAGAGCTTTTCGTAGAAGTTGGCCCAGAAGGTCATGCGGCCGCGGTAGACGTTGTGCGTCAGGTGATCGATCACCTTCAGGCCGTGGCCCGGCGGATGGCGGTCCACGCCCTCGATGAACTCGAAGTCGATGTCGTAGATCGACTTGCCGTCCTCGTAGCGGTCGATCAGATACAGCGGCGCACCGCCGATGCCCTTGATGGCAGGCAGGCGCAGTTCCATCGGGCCGGTGGCGATCTCGATCGGCTGGGCACCCAACTCCAGCGCGCGGGCGTAAGCCTTGTGCGAATCCTTGACGCGAAAGGCAAGGCCGCAGGCCGAAGGGCCGTGCTCGGCGGCGAAGTACGCGGCCGGGCTGTTCGGCTCGCGATTCACGATGAAGTTGATGTCGCCCTGGCGGTACAGCACGACATCCTTGGACCGGTGCTTGGCCACCAGCGAGAAGCCCAGCCTCTCGAAGAAGGGCTCAAGCGTGTCGGGCGTCGGCGAGGCGAACTCGACGAACTCGAAGCCTTGCAGGCCCATCGGGTTTTCGAACAAATCGGTCATGGGGAATCTCCATTGAGGGCGTTGAATCGGGTTGACAGATGCTACGCAGCGGGCAGCGCAGCATTCCTGCAATCTGCAGGCAACCATCCATCGCGATGCAGGAATCCGTCTTTTTGGGGGTTTTCCTTTCGGGGTTTTCCATTACGCAATGCCACGCGGCCCACCCGCGCGTTGCGACGGATGCCCGCGCGACGCGGGCTCGCGACACTCCTCGGGGACATATACCAAGGAGACATCCGCATGCAAAACATCCGCCGCCATCTGGTGTGGCTCGTCGTGGCCGTGATCGGCGCATTCGCATTGGGAACGGTGGCCCTGGCCCGCGGCGAGGCGATCAACGCCTTGTGGGTCGTGGTCGCGGCCCTTTGCACCTACCTGATCGCCTACCGCTATTACAGCCTGTTCATCGCCGACCGTGTGCTCGGCCTGGACGGCACCCGCAAGACACCGGCTCACCGCCACAACGACGGCCTGGACTACGTGCCGACCGACAAGAACGTGCTGTTCGGCCACCACTTCGCGGCCATCGCCGGCGCAGGCCCGCTGGTCGGCCCGGTGCTCGCGGCGCAGATGGGGTACCTGCCGGGCCTACTCTGGATCCTCGCCGGCGTGGTGTTCGCAGGTGCGGTGCAAGACTTCATCATCCTGTTCATCTCGACGCGGCGCGACGGCCGTTCGCTCGGCGACCTGATCAAGCAGGAGATGGGCATCGTGCCCGGGATGATCGCGCTGTTCGGCACCTTCATGATCATGATCATCATCCTCGCCGTGCTGGCGCTGATCGTGGTCAAGGCGCTGGCCGAATCGCCCTGGGGCACCTTCACGGTGGCGGCCACGATTCCGGTGGCGGTGTTCATGGGCGTGTACCTGCGCTACATCCGGCCGGGGCGCATCGGCGAGATCTCGGTGATCGGGTTCGTGCTGCTGATGCTCGCGATCTTCGGTGGCCAGGCGGTGAGCCAGAGCGCCACCTGGGCGCCGCTCTTCACCTTCGACGGCAAGGCGCTGACCTGGATGCTGATCGGCTATGGCGCCATCGCCGCCAGCCTGCCGGTGTGGCTGCTGCTGGCGCCGCGCGACTACCTGTCGACCTTTCTCAAGATCGGCACCATCGTGGCACTGGCGATCGGCATCGTGTTCGTCGCGCCGACGCTGCAGATGCCCGCCATCACCCAGTTCGCGCAGGGCAATGGCCCGGTGTGGTCGGGCAGCCTGTTTCCCTTCCTCTTCATCACCATCGCCTGCGGTGCGGTGTCGGGCTTCCATGCGCTGATCTCCTCAGGCACCACGCCCAAGATGCTGGACAACGAGCGCCATGCGCGCTTCATCGGCTACGGCGGCATGCTGGCCGAATCCTTCGTCGCGGTGATGGCGCTGGTGGCCGCCTCCTGCATCGAGCCCGGCGTCTACTTCGCGATGAACAGCCCGGCGGCGCTGGTCGGCACGACGCCGGCGGCGGTGGCGCAGACCATCTCGAGCTGGGGCTTCGCGGTCACGCCCGAAATGCTGCTGCAAACCGCCAAGGACGTGGGCGAGAGCACCATCCTCGGCCGCGCCGGCGGCGCGCCGACGCTCGCCGTGGGCATGGCGCACATCCTGCACCAGGTCATCGGCGGGCCGGCCATGATGGCCTTCTGGTATCACTTCGCCATCCTGTTCGAGGCGCTGTTCATCCTGACGGCGGTGGACGCCGGCACGCGCGCCGGGCGCTTCATGCTGCAGGATCTGCTTGGCAGCTTCGTGCCGGCGCTCAAGCGCACCGACTCGATGGTCGCCAACCTGCTTGCGACCCTGCTCTGCGTCGGCGCCTGGGGCTACTTCCTCTACCAGGGCGTGGTCGATCCGCTGGGCGGCATCAACACGCTGTGGCCGCTGTTCGGCATCTCCAACCAGATGCTGGCCGCAGTGGCGCTGATGCTGGGCACGGTGGTGCTGTTCCGCATGAAACGCGAGCGCTATGCGTGGGTGGCGGTGCTGCCGGCTGTCTGGCTGCTGGCCTGCACCTTGACTGCCGGCTGGCAGAAGATCTTCTCGTCCGACCCCAAGGTCGGCTTCCTGGCCCATGCTGCGAAGTACGCCGACGGCCTGGCGCAGGGCGTGCTCATCGCGCCGGCGAAGACGCCCGAAGCCATGTCGCGCATCGTCTTCAACGACCGGCTCGATGCCGCCCTGTGCGCTCTCTTCATCTTCGTGGTGCTGAGCGTGCTGTTCTACAGCGTGCGCACCGCGCTTGCTGCGCGCGCGGCCCACAAGCCGACCGCACGCGAAACGCCCTTCGAGCCGCTGCTGCCGTCGGCCGCGTCATGATGGGAGCGCCGGGCGCCACGCTGCCCGAGGCCGGGCGCTATCTGGCGCGCTCGCTGGGCGCGACACTGCGCCTGATGGTGGGCCAGCCGGACTACGACACCTACCTGCGCCACATGGGCCGCACGCACCCTGAGCAGGCGCCGATGAGCTACGAGGCCTTTTTTCGCGAGCGGCAGGAGGCCCGCTACGGGGGCGGCAAGGGGCGCTGCTGCTGAGGGGCCGGCTCCGGTGAAAGTCTGCTTCAACCGTTGCGGAAGATGAAGCTGTAGGCGTTGAGCGCCGGCACGCCGCCGAGGTGTGCATACAGCACCTTCGAGCCCGCGGGGAATTCACCGAGCCGCACCTTCTCGATCATCCCGTGCATCGACTTGCCCTCGTACACAGGGTCGGTCAGCATCGCTTCCATGCGCGCGCAGAGGCGGATCGCCTCGAGCGTGCCTTCGTTCGGCAACCCGTATTCCGGCCCACCGAAGCGCCTGTCGAGCACCACGTCCTTCTCGGTGATGTCGCGCTCCAGCTCGACCAGTTTCGCCGTGCTCTTCGCAATGCGCAGGATCTGGTCGAAGGTCTGCTGCGGCTTGGCGGAGGCGTCGATGCCGATCACGCGGTCGGCACGCCCGTCGGCCGCAAAGCCCACCACCATGCCGGCCTGTGTGCTGCCAGTGACGGCACAGGTCACGATGTAGTCGAACCTGAAGCCGAGTTCGACCTCCTGCTGCCGCACTTCTTCGGCGAACGCGACGAAGCCGAGGCCGCCTTTCGGATGCTCGGAGCAGCCGGCGGGAATGGGGAACGGTTTGCCGCCGGCCTGGCCCACGCTGTCCATCGCGTCCTGCCAGCTCTTGCGGATACCGATGTCGAAGCCGGACGCGTCGAGCCGCACATCGGCGCCCATGATGCGCGACATCTCGATGTTGCCGACGCGGTCGTACACCGCATCGGAATAGTTGACCCAGTTCTCTTGCACCAGGACGCACTTCAGGCCCAGATGCGCCGCGACCGCGGCCACCTGCCGCGTCTGGTTCGACTGGATGCCGCCGATCGACACCAGGGTGTCGTAGCCACCTTCGAGCGCTTCGGGGATCAGGTACTCGAGCTTGCGGGTCTTGTTGCCGCCGAAGGCCAGGCCGCTGTTGCAGTCCTCGCGCTTGGCATAGAGCTCGACCTTGCCACCGAGGTGGGCGCTGAGCCGCTTGAGCGGCTGGATCGGCGTGGGGCCAAAGGTGAGTGGGTAGCGCGGGAATTGCTGCAGGTTCACGGGACGATTCCTTGTTCAAGACGTGAACGGAATCGTAGGAAGATTCAGACTTTTGATGGTTGCGACTTTTTCCCCTTCGGAGAAATAAATCTCCTCCAGGCCTCTCATCTAACGTTACTTGATCTGAAAATTCATCAATGAACGCAACAAAATTGTCCGGCAAGTATGAACTTGATCGTACCGACCGGGCGATCCTTCGCGCGCTGCAGCGCGATGCCTCGGTGTCGAACGTGGCGCTGGCCGCCAAGGTCAACCTGAGTGCGCCGGCCTGTCTGCGGCGCGTCGAACGCCTCAAGTCCATGGGCTTGATCAAACGCGTCGTCGCACTGCTCGACGCGCAGGCGCTCGACTACGGCACGCTGGTGATGATCGGCGTGGTGCTGGACCGCTCCACGCCCGAATCCTTTGCCGATTTCGAGAAAGCCGTGCAGAAGGTGTCGGGCTGCCTCGAGTGCCATGTGGTCACCGGCGAGTTCGACTACTTCATGCTGGTGCGAACCCGCGACAACGACAGCTACAACCGGCTGCACGCCGAGCAGTTGCTGTACCTGCCCGGCGTGCGGCAGATCCGTACCTTCATGGTGTTGAAGCAGGTGCTGTCGACGACGCAGCTGCCGCTTTAGTGGCGTGGCCTATTGCCAACGGAAGATGTCGCAGCACCATCCGGCGAATTGACCACGGCCGCCCGGGGCGCCATTCTCAAGGCACATGAAACACGTCTTCAAGGTTGCCTCCACCGTCCTGGCCCTGCTCGCCTGCATCGTCGCGCTGGGCGCCGTTGCATCGCTGTTGTTCGAGGCGTTGATGGGCGTGCGCGGCGACTTCGGGCCGTTCGGCGCGCTGCTGCTGGCGGCGTTGCTGGTTGGCCAGTGCCGCATTCTCTGGGTGCTGGTGCATCCTGGCGCCACTGCGGAGCCATCGGCCGAGCGCCGCATCCCGCCGAACCCTGCAACCCGGCACTGAAGCTGCAAGCGCCGCTCAGGCGCGGCCGAGGTAGTCGCGCTTGCCGATCGGCACGCCCTTGTGGCGCAGGATGTCGTACGCGGTCGTCACGTGAAAGAAGAAGTTCGGCAAGGCAAAGTGCAGCAGGTAGGGCTGGCCGACAAAGGCAAGGTCGGCGGCACCGGTCTTCATGGTGAAGGTGCGCTCTTCGCTGCCTTCGAAAGCTTCGCGCGGCACGCTTTGCAACCAGGTTCGCGTGTTGGCGATACGCGTCTGCAGTTCTTCGAAGGTGGTTTCGGTGTCGGGAAAGCTCGGCGCCGCGACGCCGGTGAGACGCACCACGGCCATCTTGCTCGCGTCGCTCGCGCCCTGGATCTGGAACGACAGCGGGCGCATGTCTTCGGCCAGGCTGGCCTGCACCAGCGTGGCCGGGTCGATGCCCGCGGCCTGCGCGTGCGCCAGGCCCTTGTCGAGCAGGTGCGAGAGCTGCTTCAGGTTGTGCAGGAAGACGGTGACGGAGGCGTCGTACATCGAGAGGGACATGGCTGGCTTTTCTGCTGTGTGGTTGGGCGCGCGATTGTGGCGCGAACCCGCTCAGTCTGCAGCGGCGCGGATGAAGGCCTCGATCGGCTCCAGATGCGCGGGCACGTTGAGCGCCGGCGCATGGCCGCAGCCCGGCACCTCCAGCACCTGCAACCCGCCACGCGCGCCGGGCCCGCGACCGCGCATTGCGGCAAGGGTTTCCGGCCGCACCAGATCAGAATCGACCCCGCGCAGGCACAAGACCGGCGCGTCGATCGCGTCGTAGTGCGGCCAGATTCCGTAGTCGTCCGGATGCGCGACAAACTGCCGCACCATCGCAGGGTCGTAGTGCGGCGTCACACGGCCGTCAGGCAGGCGGCGTGTCGAGGTTTCGGTCAGGCGGCGCCACTGCGCGTCGCTGAGCCAGCCGTAGGGCTTGTAGACGGCGCGGAAGAAGGCTTCCAGCTCCAGCACGCCCTCGAAGGCCGGCGGGCTCCCGGCATAGGAGCGGATGCGCTCGATGGCCGATTGCGCAAGCTCGGGCGCGTTGTCGTTGAGCACCAGGCTGGCGATGCGCTGCTTCATGCGCGGCTGCGCCATCCCCGACGCGCACACCATGCCGATCGCGCCGCCCATCGAGGTGCCGACCCAATGCAGGCGATCAAGCCCGAGTTGCTCGCAGAATGCGTCGGCAAGCTGCGCGTAGAACGAGAGCTGGTACTCGTCGTCAGGCGCCGGGCTCCACTGGCTCAGGCCCCGGCCGATGGTGTCGGGGCACAGCACGCGAAAGCCCCGCTCGGCAAAGTGCAGTGCCAGCTCATCCATGTCGCGCCCGGTGCGCGCCAACCCATGCCAGGCCACGATGACCTCGCCGTCGCGCGGGCCCCAGTCCATGAAGTGGATCTCGCGGCCAAGAAGCTGCACGTAGTTCGAAGACGGACTCGTGCTCATCGCAATGCTCTCGCGCGCAGGCGGCCGACGATGCCGGTCGGAAAGTAGTAGACCGACAGCACGAACAGCACACCCAGCCACAACAGCCAGCGGTCGGGCGACAGCAGCGCAGAAAGCCATGGCAACCCGCTCGCGGCCTCGCTGCCGAGCCGCAGCAAGTCCTGCAGGTAGCTCTGCGCCACCACGAACAAGGTGGCACCGATCACCGCGCCGTAGACCGTGCCCATGCCACCGATCACCACGATCAACAGGACGTCGACCATGATCTCGAAGCTCAACGAGGTGTCGGGCCCGTTGTAGCGCAGCCAGATCGCGAGCATCGCTCCAGCCAGCGTGGCGAACAGCGCCGACAGCACGGCAGCGGTAGTGCGGTACACCACCACGCGGTAGCCGATGGCCTCGGCGCGGAACTCGTTCTCGCGGATCGCCTGCAGCACGCGGCCGAACGGCGAGTTCACGATGCGCAGCAGCGCCAGCACCAGCACCACGGCCACCACGAACAGCATGTAGTAGCACAGCAGCCGTCCGTCGAGCGAGACGCCGAGAAACGGCTCATCCGCAAACTCGAAGCTGGGCGAGATCAGCTCGGGCAGCTTGAAGGTCAGGCCGTCTTCGCCACCGGTGAAGTCCGACAGTTGCGAGGCCAGCGTCTGGAACGCCGACGCCACCGCCAGCGTGATCATCG
>JBDUCH010000187.1:0-7962 GCA_040003555.1 Variovorax sp.
TCGTAGATCATGTTGATGCGGTTGTCGCGCGTGAACTGCTCCATGCCCCATTCCTTGATGAAGCCGTGGCCACCGAACACCTGCATGCAGGCGTTGGTCGCAATGTGGCCGTTGTCGGTGATGAAGGCCTTGACGATCGGCGTGAGCAGCGCGACCAGTTCGCCACTGTCCTTGCGCACCTTCTCGTCGGGGTGGTGGTGTTCCTTGTCGAGCAGCAGGGTGCAGAAGATCTGCAGCGCGCGGCCACCTTCGGCGTAGGCCTTGGCCGTGAGCAGCATCTTGCGCACGTCGGGGTGCACGATGATCGGGTCGGCGTCCTTGTCCTTGGCCTTGGGGCCGGTCAGCGAGCGCATCTGGATGCGATCGCGGGCGTAGGCCAACGCGTTCTGGTAGGCCACTTCGGTCAGGCCGAGCGACTGGTTGCCGACGCCCAGGCGGGCCGCGTTCATCATCACGAACATCGCAGCCAGGCCCTTGTGCGGCTGGCCGACCAGCGAGCCGACGGCGCCGTCGATCACGATCTGCGCGGTCGCGTTGCCGTGGATGCCCATCTTGTGCTCAAGGCCGCCGCAGTAGATCGGGTTGCGCTCGCCGAGCGAACCGTCGTCCTGGACGATGAACTTCGGCACTGCGAACAGGCTGATTCCCTTGCTGCCCTTGGGCGCGTCGGGCAGGCGGGCCAGCACCAGGTGGATGATGTTGGCGGCCATGTCGTGTTCGCCGGCCGAGATGAAGATCTTGTTGCCGGTGAGCTTGTAGTTGCCGTCGGCCATCGGCTCGGCCTTGGTGCGCAGCATGCCAAGGTCGGTGCCGCAATGCGGCTCGGTCAGGCACATGGTGCCGGTCCACTCGCCGCTCGTGAGCTTGGGCAGGTAGGTCTTCTTCTGCGCGTCGGTGCCGTGTGCCGCCAGTGCTTCGTACGCGCCGTGCGAGAGGCCCGGGTACATCGTCCAGGCCTGGTTGGCGCTGTTGAGCATTTCGTACAGGCACTGGTTCACCACGAACGGCAGGCCCTGCCCGCCGAACTGCGGGTCGCACGACAGTGCCGGCCAGCCGCCTTCGACGAACTGCGCGTAGGCTTCCTTGAACCCCTTGGGGGCCTTGACCTCGTGCGTGGTCTTGTCGAGCACGCAGCCTTCTTCGTCGCCGCTGATGTTGAGCGGAAACGTCACTTCGGCCGCGAACTTGCCGGCTTCCTCGATCACCGCGTTAATGGTTTGGGCATCTGTCTCGGCATGCGCCGACAAGGCTTTCAGTTCTTCGGCGACGTGCAGCACCTCGTGCAGAACGAATTGCATGTCACGCAGCGGCGGGTTGTAGATGGGCATGGACGAAAGCTCCTGGACAAGTTCAAGAAAAGAGAAGAAAGAAGGAAAAATGTTCAGCGCACGCGCTTGAGCGGTGGCTGGGGCGATGCGCCCGAGGGCCGCGGCGCCGAGGGCATGGCGCAGCGCTCAAGCAGGTTGTCGAAGCCGCGCTCCGCACGCTCGAGCGAGCCCGGCACGCGCAGGAAGCGCGCCTCGTAGTGCAGCGCGAGGATCAGTCCGTGGATCTCGAATGCGATCTGCCGCGCGTCGGCGCCCGGATCGAGGTGGCCTTCGGTCTGCGCCTGCACCACGGCGCGCAGCACCGCGGCCTGCCAGATGCTGACCGACTCGACCAGGGCGTCGCGCACCGGCCCGGGCCGGTCGTCGAACTCGGTGGCGCCACTGATGTAGATGCAGCCCGAATCGATCTCGACCGAGGTGCGCTTCATCCAGTTGCCGAACATGGCGCGCAGGCGCGGCAACCCGCGCGGCGCCGACAGGGCGGCGTAGAACACCTCCTGCTCGAAGCGCGCGTGGTACTCGCGCACCACGGAGATCTGCAGTTCCTCGCGCGAGCCGAAATGGGCGAACACGCCCGACTTGCTCATCTGCGTGATCTCGGCCACCGCCCCGATCGACAAGCCCTCCAGGCCGATCTGCTGCGCCAGATTGAGCGCGGCATCGACGATCACGGCTTTGGTCTGCTGCCCTTTCTGGGCCGCACGGGCACTTTTGGCGGGAACGGCATCAAGGGACATGGAGTGCAGAATAAAACGAACGGTCGTTCTATTTTGCAGGAGATTGACAGTTCTGCCCAACAAAAAGACCCACCGCGCGGGTGGGTCTTTGGGGTGGAACGCGAAACGGGGAGGCTTACAGCTTGAAGCCCACCACGTCCTGCCGCTGCTCGCCCAGCCCCTCGATGCCGAGCGTCATGACGTCACCCTTCTTCAGGAACAGCGGCGGCTTCATGCCCATGCCGACGCCGGGCGGGGTGCCGGTGGTGATCACGTCGCCGGGCATCAGGGTCATGAACTGGCTCACGTAGCTGATGATCTTGGCGACGCCGAACACCATCGTCTTGGTGTTGCCTGTCTGCACGCGCTTGCCGTTGAGGTCGAGCCACATGGCAAGCTTCTGCGGATTGGCCACGTCGTCGCGCGTCACCAGCCAGGGGCCGAGCGGGCCGAAGGTGTCGCAACCCTTGCCCTTGTCCCAGGTGCCGCCGCGCTCGATCTGGTACTCGCGCTCGCTCACATCGTTGATGGTGCAGTAGCCAGCCACGTGGTTGAGCGCATCCTTTTGCGAGACATAGCGAGCGCGCGTGCCGATGACCACGCCGAGCTCGACCTCCCAGTCGGACTTGACCGAGCCCTTGGGCAGCATGACCGGGTCGTTCGGACCCTGGATGCAGGTGGTGGCCTTCATGAACACCACTGGCTCCTTCGGCACCGGAAGACCGGATTCGGCCGCATGGTCGGCAAAGTTGAGGCCGATCGCGATGAACTTGCCGACGTTGGCGACCGGGCTGCCATAGCGCGGCTTGCCCTTGACCAGCGGCAGCTTGTCGGCCTTCAGCTTGCGCAGCTTGGCGATGGCAGCGTCACCGAGCTGGTCGGGCCCGATGTCCTTGATCACGCCGCTCAGGTCGCGCAGCTGGCCGTTGTGGTCGATGAGGCCGGGCTTTTCCTTGCCGGGGTTGCCGTAGCGCACGAGTTTCATTCGGGGAGTCCTTTCAGTGTGACAAGTGAATCAGTAGGTGGCGCGGCCACCGGAGAGGTCGAAGGTAGCACCGGTCGAGAACGCGCAGTCTTCGGTGCACAGCCAGGCCACCATCGACGCGATCTCGGCGGGCGTGCCGAAGCGGCCCATCGGAATTTTCGAGAGCATGAATGCGATGTGCTCGGGCGTCATCTGGTCGAAGATCGCGGTCTTGACCGCGGCCGGCGTGACGCAGTTGACCCGCACACCCGTGTCGGCCAGTTCCTTGCCGAGCGATTTGGTCAGCGCGATCACGCCGGCCTTGCTGGCGCTGTAAGCGCTGGCGTTCGGATTGCCCTCCTTGCCGGCCACCGAGGCGATGTTGACGATGCGCGCCCACGGCCGCTCGCGCAGGTGCGGCACCCATTCGCGGCAGCACAGAAAAACGCCGTTGAGGTTGACTTCGATCACCTGGCGCCAGGCGTCGACCGGGTAGTCGGCGAGCTTCGAGTTCGGGCCGGTGATGCCGGCGCAGTTGACCAGCGCGTCGACCGTCGCGCCGGCCTTGCGGCGCGCCAGCGTGGTCTGCACCGCCTGGGCCACACCGGCGGCATCGGCCACATCGACGGCGACCGCCACCGTGTTCTCGCCGAGGCGCTGCGCCGCGGCATCGACTGCCGCCTGGTCGCGATCCCACAGCGTGACGTCACCGCCCGAAGCCAGCAGCCGCTCGGCAATCGCATAGCCGAGCCCGGTGGCACCACCGGTGATGACTGCATGGCGGCCGTGGAAGTCGAGCCGGTTCATATCGTGATGCCGCCGTCCACCGAAAAGGCCTGGCCGGTGGCGAAGATAGCCTCGTCGCTGGCCAGGAACACCACCACCGGTGCGATTTCGTGCGCCTGCGCGAGTCGGCCCATTGGCTGGCGCGCGATGAAGGCCTGGCGGGCCGCGACCGGGTCTTCGTTGGCATTGATGCGTTCGCCCAGAGACGGTGTATCGACCGTGCCGGGGCACACCGCGTTGCAGCGGATGCCCTGCATGACGTAGTCGGCCGCCACGCTCTTGGTCAGGCCCAGCACGGCCGCCTTGGTGGTGCCGTAGACGTTGCGGTTCGGCAGGCCCTTGATGCTGGAGCACACGCTCGCCATGTTGATGATGCTGCCGCCGCTGCCCGCGGCCAGCATGCGCGGCAGCACGGCCTGGATGGCCCAGAACTGCGCGCGCACGTTGAGGCGGAACGCGAAGTCGAGGTCGTCGTCGGTGGCGCTGAGGATCGGGCCGTTGTGCACGACGCCGGCGCAGTTGAACAGCACGTCGACCGCCGGCATGCGGGCCACCAGCGCATGGATCGCAGTTTTGTCGAGCACGTCGAGCACGGCGGTCTGCACGTTGGGCGTGCCGGCATAGCTTTCGAGCAGCTTCGCGTTGACGTCGGTAGCCCAGACCTGGGCGCCCTCAGCCGCCATGGCGAGCGCTGTGGCGCGGCCGATGCCCTGCCCGGCCGCCGTGATGAGGGCGGTCTTCCCTTTGAGTCTCATGCTGTCTCCTCGATGGAATGGGTGCCGGCGGAATGTTCAGGGTTTCGCCCGATGGTTGCGGCGCCGTGCGGATCGTATTCTGAATTGGCCTGACCACTTGTCCAATTCAGGACAACCCTTAACCCCCCATCCTTCCTTTTCCCGATTCCCCCGTGCCCCTGCACTCGATCGCCCCGCAACGCCTCTACCGCCAGATTGCCGACCAGCTGCGCGCGCTGATCGGCAAGGGCGAGTTCGCCACCGGCGCGCGGCTGCCCGCCGAGCGCGACCTGGCGCGCCAGCTCGGCGTGAGCCGGCCTTCGGTGCGCGAGGCACTGATCGCGCTCGAGGTCGAAGGCTATGTCGAGGTGCGCACCGGCTCGGGCGTGTATGTGCTCGATCGGCCCCGGCGTTCGGCCGTGCCGGTCGAAGCGACCGAATGGGGCCCGCTCGAACTGATCCGCGCGCGCCGCGTGGTCGAGGGCGAAACCGCCGCGCTGGCCGCGTTGCACGGCAAGCGCAAGGATTTCGATGCCATGCAGCGCGCGATCGACGCCATGCGCGAAATGGCCGACCGCAACGTGATGCCGCTCGACGGCGACCGGGCGTTTCACCTCGCGATCGTCGAGGCCAGCGGCAACACGGTGCTGATCGAAACCGTGCAGGGTTTCTGGGACTCGCGCCGAGGCCCGCTGTTCACGCGGCTCGGCGGCTATTTCGAAACCGTGGTGTCGTGGCGCCGCGCGATCGCCGAACACGAGGCGATCCGAGACGCGATCGTGGCGCGCGACCCCGACGCCGCACGCGCCGCGATGCACGAACACATGGACAAGTCGCATCAACGCTTCAGCGCGAGCTGGCGCCGGGCCAAGGCGGTCTGAGCAACCGCCGCTTCCTGCTTTCTTACCCACCACCAACGGAGACAAATCATGAACATCGACAAGCGATCTGCCATCAAGACCCTGGCTGCCTGCGCCATCGCCGTGGGTGCTGCAGGCACCCTGGGCATTGCCAATGCGCAAACCAAGCTGAAGTGGGCGCACGTGTACGAAACGTCCGAGCCGTTCCACAAGTACTCGCTGTGGGCGGCCGAAGAGATCAAGAAGCGCACCAACGGCAAGTACGAGATCCAGGTGTTTCCGGCGTCGAGCCTGGGCAAGGAAAGCGACATCAACCAGGGCCTGACGCTGGGCACCGTCGACATCATCCTGACTGGTGCGAGCTTCGCGGGCAACACCTACAAGCCGCTTGCCGTCACCTACTTTCCGTTCATCTTCCGCGATTCCGACCATTTGCTGAAGTACGCGCAGAGCGATGTCTTCAAGGAGCTGGCCAAGGGCTACGACGAAAAGAGCGGCAACCACGTGACCGCCCTCACCTACTACGGCGCCCGCCACGTGACGTCGAGCGCGGCCAGGCCCGTGACCAAGCCTGAAGACATGAAGGGCCTGAAGATCCGCGTGCCCGATGCGCCGGCCTATCTGGCCTTTCCCAAGTCGCTCGGCGCCAACGCCACGCCGATCGCGTTTGCCGAGGTGTACCTTGCCCTGCAAAACGGCACGGTCGACGCCCAGGAGAACCCGCTGCCGACCATCGAAGCCAAGAAGTTCTTCGAGGTGCAGAAAAACATCTCGCTGACCGGCCACATCGTCGACTCGTTGCTCACCGTCACCTCGGGCCAGCTCTGGGGCAAGCTGAGCGCGGACGAGAAGAAGGTCTTCAGCGATGTGATGCAGGAGGCCGCCGAGAAGACCGGCCGCGAAATCATTGCCTCCGAAGTGCGCCTGGTCGAAGAGTTCAAGAAGAAGGGCAACAACGTCATCGTGGTCGACAAGAACGCGTTCCGTGAAGCCGTTTTGAAGGCCACCAAGCCGACCGACCAGGGCTATCGCCAGCAGGACTACGACCGCATCCTGGCGATCAAGTAGCTCGGCCCGAGGCTGCGCATGACTGAGCAAAAAATCATTGATGACGAGGGCCACTTCCATGTGGAAGACGAAGTCATCGATCTCTCGGACACCATCGCCGAGGGCTGGATCGCGCTGGCGATCTTCTGGCTGCTCGCGCTCACCGTCTTCTACCAGTTCGTCACGCGCTACGTGATGAACGACTCGGCCGCGTGGACCGAAGAGGTGGCGCGCTACATGCTGATCGGCGTGGTGTTCATCGGCGCGGCGATCGGCGTGGCCAAGAACAACCAGATCCAGGTCGACTTCTTCTACCGCCACATGTCGGCTGCGATGGGCCGCTGGCTGTCGCGTGCGGTCGACGTGCTGCGCATCGCGTTCTTCGTCGCGGCCGTGGTCATGACGGTGCAGATGATGCTGAAGATCGGCAGCAACACGCGCATGACCATCGTCGATGCGCCGATGAACATCGTCTACGGGCTGTGCGCCTTCGGCTTTGCCGCCATGGCGTTTCGCTCGCTCCAGGTCGCGCGCATCCACTGGCGGCGCGGCTACAGCGTGCTGGAGCGCCCGGAATCCACCCTGGCCGATCACTGAGACGCGCGCCCATGCTGAAGATCTTCTTCCTTGTCTTCATGGCCGGCGGCATCCCGGTCGCTATCGCGATGGCCGGCGCCTCGCTGGCCTACATTGCGCTGTCGGACAGCACCCTGCCGCCGTTCGTGGTGATCCATCGCATGGTGAGCGGCATCGACAGCTTTCCGCTGCTGGCCGTTCCGTTTTTCATCTTGGCCGGCAACCTGATGAACAACGCGGGCATCACCACGCGCATCTACAACTTTGCGCTGGCGCTGGTGGGCTGGATGAAGGGCGGGCTCGGCCATGTGAACGTGCTGGGCTCGGTGATCTTCGCGGGCATGAGCGGCACCGCCATTGCCGATGCGGCCGGCCTCGGCACGATCGAGATCAAGGCCATGAAGGAGCACGGCTACTCGACCGAGTTCGCGGTCGGCGTGACCGCCGCCTCGGCCACGCTGGGCCCGATCATCCCGCCCAGCCTGCCCTTCGTGATCTACGGAATGATGGCCAACGTATCGGTCGGCGCGCTGTTCCTTGCGGGCATCCTGCCGGGCGTGATGTTGGCGATCCTGATGATGCTGACGGTCGGCTACTACGCCCACAAGAACAAATGGGGTGGCGACGTCAAGTTCTCGAGCACCCGCTTCTTCAAGGCGATGTGCGAGCTGGCGGTGGTGGTCGGCTGGCCGCTGCTGATCTGGCTGCTGGTGGCCAAACTCGGCGCGCCGGCGCAACTCACCGTGTTCGCCGGCCTGTCCAGCCTGTTCGTGCTCGACCGGATCTTCAGGTTCGAGGCACTGCTGCCGATCATGACGCCGGTGCTGCTGATCGGCGGCATGACGACGGGCCTCTTCACCCCCACCGAGGGCGCGATCGCTGCCTGCGTCTGGGCGATGATCCTCGGCTTCGCCTGGTACCGCACGCTCAACTGGAAGATGTTCGTCAAGG
>JBDUCH010000188.1:0-7962 GCA_040003555.1 Variovorax sp.
TGCACCCGCGCACGATGGAGATCCTCGACCAGGCAGCCGACATCGTCGAGCGCGGCGGCATCGAGGCCTGGAGCCGCGTGACGACCGAAGAGATCCTCGGTGCCGCCGACGCTTCCAGCTACACCAAGAGCACCGACATCCTAGAGGTGTGGTTCGACTCGGGCTCGACCTTCTGGCACGTGCTGCGCGGCACGCACCCCCACGTGCACCACGAGGCCGGCCCCGAAGCCGACCTCTACCTCGAAGGCCACGACCAGCACCGCGGCTGGTTCCATTCGTCGCTGCTGATCGCATGCGCGCTGGAGGGCCGCGCCCCGTACAAGGGCCTGCTGACGCACGGCTTCACCATCGACAGCCAGGGCCGCAAGATGAGCAAGTCGCTCGGCAACGGCCTCGACCCGCAGGAGGTCAGCAAGAAGCTGGGCGCCGAGATCATCCGCCTCTGGGTGGCGGCGAGCGACTATTCGGGCGACATCGCGGGCGACGACAAGATCCTCGCGCGCGTGGTCGATGCCTATCGGCGCATCCGCAACACGCTGCGCTTCCTGCTCGCGAACACCAGCGACTTCGACATCCACCAGGATGCGGTGCCGCTCGACCAGTTGCTCGAGATCGACCGGTATGCGCTGGCCCGTGCGGCGCAGTTCCAGGCCGAGGTGCTGGCGCACTACAAGGTCTACGAGTTCCACCCCGTTGTGGCCAAGCTGCAGGTGTACTGCTCGGAAGACCTGGGCGCGTTCTACCTCGACATCCTGAAGGATCGGCTCTACACCACCGCGCCCGGCTCGCTGGCGCGCCGCAGCGCGCAGACTGCGCTGTGGCACATCACGCAGGCGATGCTGCGCTGGATGGCGCCGTTCCTGAGCTTCACGGCCGAAGAGGCGTGGAAGCTGGTCGGCAATGGCAAATCGATCTTCACGCAGGTCTACCGTGAATTCGGCGCGCCCGACGAGGCAGTGCTGGCCAAGTGGACGCGCATCCGCGAGATCCGCGACAGCGTCAACAAGGAAATCGAAACCGTGCGCACCGAAGGCAAGGTCGGCTCATCGTTGCAGGCGAACATCGCGCTGACAGCCGGTGCGGACGACCATGCACTGCTGGCCAGCCTGGGCGACGACCTTAAGTTCGTGTTCATCACATCCGCGGTTCAATTGGTGGCGGGCGAGAGCCTGTCGATCGCCGTCAAGGCCAGTTCCGACGTGAAGTGCGAGCGCTGCTGGCACTACCGCGCCGACGTGGGCCACGACGCCGAACACCCGACCCTTTGCGGCCGCTGCACCAGCAACCTCTACGGTGCAGGTGAAACGCGGAGCATTGCCTGATGGCCCGCACCGCTGCTTCCACGTCGTTCGGCAAGAACACCGGCGTCTGGCCCTGGATCGGGCTCGCGCTGGTCATTCTGATGATCGACCAATACACCAAGACGCTGATCGTCGGCTACTACCAGTACGGCGGCTTCACCACGGTCTCGAGCTTCTTCAACATCGTGCGGGCCCACAACACCGGCGCGGCCTTCTCGTTTCTGGCGGACAGTTCGGGCTGGCAGCGCTGGCTGTTCACGGGCATCGGCGTGGCGGCGGCGGCGTTCATCTTCTGGATGCTGAAAACGCACGCGGGCCAGAAGCTTTTCTCGTTCGCGATGGCCTGCATCCTGGGCGGCGCGATCGGCAACGTGATCGACCGCATGATGCACGGCTACGTGGTCGACTTCCTGGACTTCCACTGGAGAAACTCGCACTTCCCGGCCTTCAACGTGGCCGACAGCGCGATCACGCTCGGCGCGATCTGCCTGGTGCTGGACGAGTTGCGCCGCGTGCGCCGTGCACGCTGAACGCCTCTCCCCTATTCCCGCTTCGAACCTGAAACCGCACTGACCTAAGCACGGTTGGTGCGGTCTTGCGGTTCGTCATCACGGCGTCATACCGCCGCGGTGCAATGTAAACGTTTACATAGCACCGGACGATGAACATTCAGAACGTTGCCCGACACGCCGGCGTCTCCATCGCCACGGTGTCGAGGGCCCTCAATTTCCCCGGCAAGGTGGCACCGGCGACCCGCGCGCTGATCGAGCGCGCGGCCAAGGAACTGGGCTATGTGGCGAACACGAGCGCGCGCACGCTCCGCACCCAGCGCAGCCGGGTGCTCGGCGTCGTGCTGCCCACTCTGCTGAACCCGACGTTTGCCGAATACCTGCAAGGGATTGCACAGGTTGCCGCTGCGGGTGGCTACGCCATCCTTCCCGTCACCACGGGCTATGAGATCGAGCAGGAAGAGCGCGCGGTGAACCAACTGATCGCGGACAACGTCGCCGGCATGATCCTGGTCGTCTCCAACCCGTCGAGCTCGGCCGCACTGCAGCGGCTGAACGCCGCGACCGTGCCCTATGTGCTGGCCTACAACATGCACCCGGCGCACCCCTGCGTGTCGGTCGACAGTGAAGGCGCGTCGGCCGAGGTCGTCGCCCACCTGGTACGCCTGGGCCACCAGCGCATCGCCATGGTCAGCGGCACGCTGGCCGCGTCGGATCGCGCGCAGCAGCGCTACCGCGGCTATCTCCAGGGCATGGCCGACGCCGGCCTGAGCACACCGCCGCTGCTCGAAGTGCCCTTCGTCGAGACCGCCGTGGAGGCATTGCGCCACTACCTACAGAAGACGCTGCGGCCCACCGCCCTGTTCTGCTCGAACGACCTGCTCGCCATCCGCAGCATCCGCGCCGCCCACCTGAGCGGGCTGCGGGTGCCGCAAGATCTGGCGGTCGTCGGCTTCGACGGCATCGCGCTCGGCGAAGACCTGACGCCCGCGCTCAGCACCGTGGCGCAGCCCAACCACGACATCGGCCGCTACAGCGTGGAGTGGCTGCTGCGCTCGCTGGACGACGGCACGCCGCCAACGCCCGAAGCCAGCCTGCGCCTGCCTCACGCGTTCCGCGAGGGGGAGTCCTGCGCCGCCGCACCCGCCGACAGCGCCTGACTTCCGTCCTCGAACTTTTTCAGCCCTGTCCTCAACCCTCCCCCCATCCACTCAAGGAGTCCCCATGTCATCGACCCTTCAACGCATCGCCCGCATCGGCGTACTGGCCGCCGGCTTCGCCGCCGCGGGCGCCATGGCCCAGACGGCCATTTGCTACAACTGCCCCACCGAATGGGCCGACTGGGGCACGCAGCTGCGTGCCATCAAGGCCAAGACCGGCATCACCGTGCCGGCCGACAACAAGAACTCGGGCCAGTCGCTGGCGCAGATGGTGGCCGAGAAGGCCAGCCCGGTGGCCGACGTGACGTACCTCGGCGTCACCTTCGCCATCCAGGCACAGAAGGACGGCGTGGTCGCGCCCTACCAGCCCGCCAATTGGAAGGACATCCCCGATGCCCTGAAGGATCCGGCCGGCAACTGGTTCACCATCCACTCTGGCACGCTTGGCTTCATGATCAACGTCGACGCGCTCAAGGGCAAGCCGGTGCCCAAGTCGTGGGCCGACCTGCTCAAGCCCGAGTACAAGGGTCTGATCGGCTACCTCGACCCGGCATCGGCCTTCGTCGGCTACGTCGGCGCGGTGGCCGTCAACGGAGCGCGTGGCGGCACGCTCGACAACTTCGGCCCGGCCATCGACTACTTCAAGGCGCTGCAGAAGAACGAGCCCATCGTCCCCAAGCAGACTTCGTACGCGCGCGTGCTGTCTGGCGAGATCGCGATCCTGCTCGACTACGACTTCAACGCCTACCGCGCCAAGTACAAGGACAAGGCCAACGTCGCCTTCGTGATCCCGACCGAAGGCACCGTCGTTGTGCCCTACGTCATGAGCATGGTGGCCAACGCACCGCATGCTGCCGAGGCCAAAAAGGTGCTCGACTTCGTGCTGTCCGACGAAGGCCAGGCGGTCTGGGCCAAGGCCTACCTTCGCCCTGTCCGCGCCGGCGCGATGCCGAAGGACGTCGAGGCGCAGTTCCTGCCCGCCGCCGACTACGCACGCGCCAAGACCGTCGACTATGCGCACATGGCCGCCAGTCAGCGCGCCTTCTCCGACCGCTATCTGAAGGACGTGCGTTGAGATCCCGCCAGCGCTGGCTGCTGCTGGGCTGTGCAGCCCCGGCCGGCGCTTTTTTCCTGATGTTCTGGCTGCTGCCGGTGCTGCGCCTGCTGGCGCTGCCGGCCGACAAAGGCTGGGCGACCTACTTCGCGGTGCCGTGCGACGGCCGCTACCTGTCGAGCATGCTCAACACGGTGCTGCTGTCGCTCGGCGTCACGTTGGCCACGCTGATTCTCGGCGGCGCGGTCGGCGTCTACCTCGCGCGCCGCGATTTCGTCGGCAAGCGCGTGCTGCTGTCGCTGCTGACGCTGCCGCTGTCCTTTCCCGGCGTGATCATCGGCTTCTTCGTGATCCTGCTGGGCGGACGCCAAGGCCTGGTGGCCGACCTGTCCGATGCGCTGGTGGGCGAACGGATCACCTTCGCCTACGGCCTGCTGGGCCTGTTCCTGGCGTACCTGTACTTCTCGCTGCCGCGGGCCATCGCCACCTATGCCGCGGCGGCCGAATCGATGAACCTGCAGCTCGAAGAAGCGGCCCGCTCGCTCGGCGCCTCGCGACTGCGCGTGGTGCGCGACGTGTGGCTACCAGAGCTGGCGCCGACCACGCTGGCCTGCGGCGCGATCCTGTTCGCGACCTCGATGGGCGCCTTCGGCACGGCCTTCACGCTGGCCAGCAAGTTCGAGGTGATCCCGATCACCATCTACAACGAGTTCACCAACTACGCCAACTTCGCGCTGGCCGCGTCGCTGTCGATCGCACTCGGCGTGGTGACCTGGCTCGTACTCTTCGTGGCGCGTCATTTCGGCGCCAACCCGGTGACGCGCTGAAGGAACGATGGATGCGAAAGAACACGCAAGCCAGGGCGCCCTTCCTGTTCGCGGTGACCGCGATCGTGAGCTTCTTCATGATCGCGCCGATGCTGCTGTCGGTGATGGCTGGCCTGGTCAAAAACTACAGCGTGGGGCTCAAGAGCGGCCTCACGCTGCGCTGGCTCGGCGAGGTGTGGGAGGTCTACGGCGGCACCGTCGGGTGGTCGCTCGCGCTGGCGCTGATCGGCGTGGCCGGCACCGTGCTGCTCGGCGTGCCCTGCGCCTACGCGCTGGCGCGCAGCCACTCGCGCGCCGCGCGCATCTTCGAAGAGCTGCTCACGCTGCCGGTCGCGGTGCCAGGCCTGGCGACGGCGCTCGCCCTGATCCTCGCGTACGGCCAGATCACTGCCTTCCGCCAGAGCTTCGCCTTCATCCTGGTCGGGCACATCGCATTCACGATGCCATTCATGGTGCGCACCGTGGCCTCGGCCTTCCAGCGCCACGACCTCGTCGCGCTGGAAGAGGCGGCGCGCACGCTGGGCGCCAACTTCCGGCAGCGCTTCCTCGGTATCCTGGTGCCGGCGGTGTTCCCGGCCATCGTGGCGGGCAGCCTGATGGTCTTCACGCTTTCGGTCGGCGAATTCAACCTCACCTGGATGCTGCACACGCCGCTCACCCGCACGCTGCCCGTGGGCCTGGCCGACAGCTACGCCTCGATGCGGCTGGAAATCGGATCGGCCTACACGCTGGTCTTCTTCATCGTCATCCTTCCCGTGCTGTGGGGCCTTCAGTCCCTCGCCGGTCTCATGCAGAAACGCTATGGAACTTGAAAGCATCCCGGTCGACATCGACAACTGCTCCAAAACCTACGCTGACGGCACCTGCGGCCTGCAGCCCACCAGCTTGCACGTCGAGCCCGGCGAAGTGCTCGCGCTGCTCGGCCCGTCGGGCTGCGGCAAGACCACGCTGCTGCGCCTGATCGCCGGGCTCGAGGCGCTCGACGAGGGCGGCCGCATCCGCTTCGGCGATCAGGAAGTGACGAGCAAGCCGGTCGAGCAGCGCGGCGTCGGCATGGTGTTCCAGAGCTACGCGCTGTTTCCGCAGATGAGCGTGGCCGCCAACATCGGCTACGGGTTGCGTATCCGCGGCGTTGCTGCGACTGAAGAAAAACGCGTGGTCGGCGAGCTGGTCGATCTCACACGCCTGACCGGCCTCGAGAACAAGCGCCCAGGCGAACTCTCTGGCGGCCAGCGCCAGCGCGTGGCCCTGGCGCGCGCCGTGGCGGTGCGTCCGCGCGTGCTGCTGTTGGACGAACCTCTGGCGGCGCTCGACGCCAAGCTGAAAGAGTCGTTGCGCGACGAGCTGGCCGAGTTGCTGCGCCGGCTGCACATCACGGCCATCCACGTCACACACGACCAGCAGGAGGCCATGGCCATCGCCGATCGCCTGGCCGTGATGCGGGCCGGCCGTATCGTGCAGATCGGCCGCGGTGAGGATCTGTACCGCGCGCCGAGCCATCCCTTCGTGGCCGAATTCCTGGGGCGGGTGAACCGCCTTGAGCGCTCGGTTCATGCCATCGCCCAGGGTGTGGCCAGCTTCGGGGGCACCGCCGTTGCATGCCCGCCCGACTGGATGAGCCACCCGACCCTCCTCGTTCGGCCCGAAGACATCCAAGTCGGCCCCGCCGGCCAGGACGGCTGGGGCATCGCGTGCGTCGAGCAACGCACCTTCCTGGGCGACCGCGTGCAATTGCGGCTTGCCGTGGCCGACCAGCCAGGCTGGCTGGCCGACGCAGTGCGCGACACGCCGTTCCAGGCGGGCGACCACATCGGTATCCGGATCCATCCAGACCGGCTCATGACCTCACAGGATGCCACCGCATGAGCACGACCTTCCTGGTGCAGTTGACCGACCTGCACATCCGCGAACCGGGCCGCCTGGCCTACGGCCGCATCGATACCGCACCCTACCTGAAGCGCGCCGTGCAGAGCGTGCTGCGCCTGCGCCAGGCGCCCGACGCGGTCGTCATCACCGGCGACCTGAGCGACTTCGGCCGCGCCGCCGAATACGCACACATGGCCGAACTGCTCGCGCCGCTGACGATGCCGGTCTACCTGATGCCCGGCAACCACGACGACCGCGACCAGCTGCGTCGCAGCTTCCCGTCGCACGCCTACCTGGGCGACGACGGCTTCGTGCAGTACAGCGTGAAAGTCGGCAGCCTGCGCCTGCTCACGCTCGACACCTGCGTGCCCGGCCACAGCCATGGCACGCTCTGCGTTGAGCGCCTGGGCTGGCTGGAAGCCCAACTGGATGCCTGCCGCGACGAGCCGGTGGTCGTCGCCATGCACCATCCGCCCTTCCGAACGCTGATAGGCCACATGGACAAGATCGGCCTGCTGGAAGGCGGCGCTGATCTGGAGGCCGTGGTCGCGCGCCATCACAACGTGGAACGCGTCATCTGCGGGCACCTGCACCGCGCCATCGACGTGCGTTTCGGCGGTACGATTGCGTCGACCTCGCCGGCGCCCGGCCACCAGGTTGCACTCGATCTCGCACCCGACGCACCCTCGACCTGGGTGCTGGAGCCGCCGGGCTTTCGCGTCCACACCTGGGACGGTGAACGGCTCGTGACGCACCTCGCTGCATCGGGCGAATTCGATGGGCCCCACCCTTTCTACGAGAATGGTGCGCTCATTGACTGAGCTCAGGCGCCGCACCGGACGCCATGCCGCACGAACAGTGCCGACAATCGGGGCTCGCACCGAAGAAAAGAAAGCCGCACGCCGCCCATGAAACATCTGCTGAACCTGCTGGCAGCAGTCGCGCTGCTGGTATGGGGTACCCATCTCGTTCGAACGGGCGTGCTGCGTGTTTTCGGCGCCAACCTGCGCAAGTTTCTTGCGCGCAGCATGCGCAACCGCTTCACATCGGCCCTGTCCGGCATCGCAGTCACTGCGCTGGTGCAGTCGAGCACGGCCACGTCGCTGATGACATCGTCCTTCGTGGGCCAGGGCCTGGTCACGCTGCCGGCCGCGCTGGCCGTGATGCGGGGGGCCGACGTGGGCACCGCGCTGATGTCGGTGCTGTTCTCGACCGACCTGTCCTGGCTGTCGCCGCTCTTCATCT
>JBDUCH010000017.1:0-26078 GCA_040003555.1 Variovorax sp.
GCGCAGCCGCCGCTCTACAAGGTGAAGGTCGGCAAGGAAGAGCAGTACCTGAAGGACGGCCCCGCGCTCGACGCCTTCCTGCTCAAGGTGGCGCTGAAAGACGCGAGCATCGAAACCGGCGGCGACAAGTCGACCACCATTGCCGGCGACACGCTCGCCGAACTGGCGCGCAAGCACCAGTTGGCCGAGGCCGTGATTGCTCGCCTGCGCAACTTCATGGACGCCGAAGCCCTGCGCGCCATCGCCGACGGCGTGGTGCTCGACCTGGACACCACGCCTGAGGCCGAAGCCTCGGCCGTGGCGCTGCAGACCAAGCTGCGCGAGCTCAACACCACCGGCGTGCCGGCCGAAGTGTCGAGCGAGTTCGACGTGCGCACCGACAAGCCGCTGCTGCGCATCAGCCGCCGGCACCACGGCAACATCAAGAGCAGCGTGATCACGCAGGACTTCGTGCACGGCGCCGACTACGCGGCGCTGGCCGAAGCCGCCAACACCTTCCGCGGCCTGCTCAGCGAGTTTGCGGTGGTGAAGCGCGGCGAAGGCGAGCGCGCCAAGGAAGAAAAAGTGGGCGACTTCCGCATCGCCATGAAGTGGCTGATCGGCGAAGCCGAACGCACCACCTCACGCCAACGCTACAAGGGCCTGGGCGAGATGAACCCCGAGCAGTTGTGGGAAACCACGATGGATCCCAACGTGCGGCGCCTGCTGCGCGTGCAGATCGACGACGCGATCGAAGCCGACCGCGTGTTCACGATGCTGATGGGCGACGAGGTGGAACCGCGGCGCGAGTTCATTGAGCAGAATGCACTGCGGGCGGCGAATATCGACGTTTGAGCCTGTAGGTTCTCAGCTAACTCTGAATCGCCCCGGCTTTCCTAGAACGAAAACGGGGAGCGAGACCCGGAGATGCACCCCAAAACGTACTTCAGCGTGCAGCGGCGGTTCAGGATCGCGCTGAATTCAGTCGCCTCAGTTCATCCAGCAATTTGACCGCAGGGCCGGGAAGACTTCCTGCCCGTCTGCGAAAGGCCGTCAACGTGCGCCGGTCTGAGGCGCCCGCGATCTTCAGGGCATCAATCAGCCCCGCTTTCCGCTCGGCGTCGTACATCGGCTCGGGCATCCAGCCCAGGAATCCGGAGCGCCCGATCAAGCTTTTCAGCACGGTGACGGATCTGGTTTCGACGACCACGTTCGGCAATTCGAGGCCATGGCGGGAAAACATTTCCTTCATGTGCTCGAACGGTGCTGTTCCCTTCGGCAGGATGGCCCAACGCTCGCCCAACACGTCAGGCAACTTCAGGCCCTTTTTCTTGCGCAGGGGGTGGCGCGTGCCGGCCACTATGAAGCTGGTGTCCGTCCATCGGCAGTCCTTGATTGCGACAATTTCCTCGCTGTCTTCGACATCCACGCCGAGGGCCAGATCAATCTCGTTCTTGACGAGCGCCTCGGCCAGCCGGTCCCAGACGCCTTCGATCACCTGAACCTGAAGATTGGGCCAGCGCTTGCACAGCGCGCCAATCGCCAGAGGCAGCGCCAGGCAGGCAATGCTGCCGACCGCTCCCACTCGAACCGTGCCGCGCGCCAGACCCAGAAGCGCTTTCATCTCCTCGCCTGCTATCGCGGCCTCACGCTGCAAAAGCGTCGCGTGCGGCAGCAACGCTCTGCCGATGTCGGTGAGCTGCATGCCTTTGGAATGACGCTCGAACAGGTTGGCGCCCACGTGCTCCTCCAGGCGCCGGATGGTCCTGCTCAGTGCCGGTTGGGTGACATGCAGTTGAGCAGACGCGCGCCCGAGGCTGCCGCAGTCCACGATTGCCACAAAAGCCGCCAGTTGGTGAAGGTCGAAAGCCATGCCATACGTTAATGACTTTGACTTGAAAAGGCAATTTTCAACAATCGCCCCGACTTCGATACTTGCGCTGCAACACCGGCCATCGAAACCGGCGGGCGAGAAAAGATACCTCACAAAAGGAACGAGACATGCGCACCCAAGTAGCCATCATCGGCGCAGGCCCCGCAGGCTTGATGCTTTCCCACATGCTCCATCTGCAGGGCGTCGAATCGGTCGTTCTGGAAACGCGAAGCCGTCGCGAGATCGAGGCGACGATCCGCGCCGGCGTGCTCGAGCAAGGCACGATCGACCTGATGAATGAGCTCGGCGTCGGCGAGCGCATGCAGCGAGAGGGCTTCCGCCACGAGGGCACGATTCTGCGATTCGACGGCCGCGATCGTCGAATCGATTTCCCGGAACTGACCGGCGGCAAGGCCGTCATGGTCTACCCACAGCATGAGGTCATCAAGGATCTGGTTGACGCTCGACTGCAGGCCGGGGGTGACATCCGCTTCGAAGCGTCGGACGTCAGCGTCCATGACATTGAATCGGACGCGCCCAGCGTGAAATTTCGTTCGCCCGGCGCAGACATCGAAACCATCGAGGCAGATTTCATCGCGGGTTGTGATGGCACCCAGGGCGTGAGCCGACCAGCGATTCCCAAGGGAATTCTGAAAGGCTACGAGCGGCTCTACCCGTTCGGCTGGCTTGGCATCCTGTGCAAGGCGCCCCCGTCGTCTGACGAGCTCATCTACGCGCTCGGCGACAACGGTTTCGCACTGGTCAGCACGCGCTCCCCCGACGTGCAACGCATGTACCTGCAATGCAACCCGCTCGACAAGATCGAGAACTGGTCAGACGACCGGATCTGGTCCGAATTGCGAGGCCGGCTGGCAACGCGCGATGGATGGGCGCCCATCGAGGGCGAAATCTTCAGCAAGGTCATCGTCGGCATGCGCAGCTTTGTGACTGAACCTATGCAGCATGGCCGCCTGTTTCTTGCAGGCGATGCGGCGCACGTGGTGCCGCCGACCGGCGCAAAGGGTCTGAACCTGGCCGTCGCGGATGTGCGCGTGCTCGCCCGTGCCTTCACCGAGCACTACAAGCGCAACCGCCAGGATCTTCTGGCCTCCTATAGCACGACAGCGTTGCGGCGCATTTGGAAAGCGCAACGCTTCTCCTGGTGGATGACTTCGATGCTGCATCGTTTCCCCGGCGCTGACGACTTCCAGGCCAAGGTGCAGATCGCCGAACTCGACTACGTCACGGGCTCGCGCGCGGCCTCTGCAGCGCTCGCCGAAAACTATGTCGGACTGCCTTTCGAGGCGCCCGACGCCTGACCTCGACCTCTGGTCGCAAGGACTGCGGCGAAACCTTGCGCCGGTGACTGGCGCAGTCAGAGCGCTCCGCGCAGCAGATGACCCGCGAATTCCAACAATGGAGACAACCATGCAAAGAAGCTACGCATGCACGACCCGTCGTGTCCAGATCGGCCGGGAAGATTCGAACCAGCATCGAAAGCTGGTTTGCACACCCTTGATCAGAGGTGCCCGCGAATGAACGCCAACGCCTCTGCACTTCCCAGCACCGTCGACGTTGGCCGCCTGCTCGACGAAGGCCCTTACACGACGATGCAGAAGATGGTCGTCTTCTTCGCCGCGCTGTCGATCGTGATGGATGGATTCGACGGTCAGCTGATCGGGTTTGCCATCCCTTCCATGATCAAGGAGTGGGCCATCACCCGCAGCGCCTTCGCGCCAGCCGTGGCCGCGGGTCTGGTCGGCATGGGCATCGGGAGCGCCTGTGCAGGACTGTTCGCCGACCGGTTCGGACGCCGCATGGCCGTGATTTCCAGCGTGTTCATTTTTGGCGCGGCGACCTGCGCCATCGGTTTTGCGCCGGACGTGCTCACGGTGGCCGCCCTGCGCTTCGTGGCGGGCCTGGGCATCGGCGGCGCGCTGCCAAGTTCAACGACGGTGACAGCAGAGTTCACCCCAGCCAGGCGCCGAACGCTGGCGGTGACGGCCACGATCGTATGCGTCCCGCTGGGCGGCATGCTCGCAGGCCTGTTCGCAGGCTACGTGCTGCCCTCTTATGGGTGGCGTGGCCTGTTCCTCGTCGGCGGCATGTTCCCGATGGTGCTCGCCGTTTTGTTGTTCTTCGTCCTGCCAGAATCACCACGCTTCCTGGCGCGGCACCCCGCGCGTTGGAACGAATTGGGCGCCTTGTTGGGTCGCATGGGACGACCGCATCCCGCCGGCACCGCGTTCAGCGATTCGGCCGAACAGGTCAGCGAACAGGGCGAAGGCTTCACCGCGCTTTTCGCCCACGGCCGGGCCAGGGACACGCTGGCCATCTGGGGTGCGTTCTTCATGTGCCTGCTTGCCGTGTACAGCGCGTTCAGCTGGCTGCCGACCATGCTGGCGTCGGAGGGCCTTTCCGCGTCGGTGGCGGGCTCCGGTCTCACGGCCTACAACCTCGGCGGTGTGATCGGTGCGCTCGCCTGTGCCGTGGCCATCACGCGGTTCGGCTCGCGTTGGCCATTGGTGGCTTGCTGTGCAGGCGCGGCCGCCAGCGCGTTCTGGCTGGAAACGGTCAACGCCTCGCAAAGCACCAGCCTCCTGATCTTCGGCCTCGGGATCCACGGTCTCTTCGTCAATGCGGTTCAGTCGACCATGTACGCACTGTGCGCGTTCGTGTACCCGACGAGTGTTCGTGCAACCGGAACCGCCTCGGCGCTCGCCTTCGGTCGTCTGGGAGCAATCTCGAGCGCCTTTGCGGGTGCCGTGGTGATCACTACAGGCGGGGCCACTGCTTACCTCTCGATGTTGGGCTCTGCGATGGTCGTGGTTCTGATCGCGCTGCTGATCGTCAAACGTCACATCCCGAGACTCGCGAAAGCAGCACCTTCGCAACGGCAAGCCGAGACCTTGAACGCGCGTTGAACATGAGGCCAGCAAGTCGCTTTATGCCATGTCCATTGGTTATGCCTTTCTCCCGAAAAAGCACTACCTGAACATCGAACGCGTCTTCATACTCTTTCTTTTGCCTCCAAAAACAGAGGGCAATGACAACGGAGATACCCATGGAAAACACCACCCCCAACCCTTCTGAACGCGAGGACAGGATCACAGTTCGAGACGCTGTGTTCGATCTGATGAGGCGCTTCGGCATGACGTCGGTCTTCGCGAATCCCGGCTCGACCGAACTGCCGATGTTCAGGGACTTTCCCAGTGACTTTCGTTATGTGCTCGGCCTGCAGGAAGCCACCGTCGTGGGGATGGCCGATGGCTATGCGCAGGCCACGCGCAACGCCTCGTTCGTCAACCTGCACTCGGCAGCGGGCGTCGGCAATGCGATGGGTAACATCTTCACGGCGCACAAGAACAAGACGCCTATGGTGATCACTGCCGGCCAGCAAGCGCGCTCGATTCTTCCGTTCGACCCGTTCCTGTCTTCTGCGCACGCCACCGAGTTGCCCAAGCCGTACGTGAAGTGGAGCATCGAGCCCGCTCGCGCACAGGATGTTCCCCTGGCCATTGCGCGCGCGTACTACCTCGCGATGATGCCGCCCTGCGGCCCGGTGCTGGTCTCCGTTCCAGTGGACGACTGGGATCAACCCGCCGAACTGGCGCCCGAACGCATTGTCAGCAAAAGGCTGCGCCCGGATCCGCTGGTACTCGGGCAAATCGGCGACGCACTCGATGCCAGCAAGCGGCCGGCCTTCGTCGTTGGCGCAGCGGCCGACCGCGACGGCGCCTGGGCCGACCTGATCCAGCTGGCTGAGCGCCACAACGCCGCGGTCTGGACGGCGCCGATGTCGGGACGCTGCAGCTTTCCCGAAGACCATCGTCTGTTCGCCGGGTTTCTTCCAGCCATGCGCGAGAAGATCGTCGAACTGCTCGGTGGCCACGATGTCATCGTCGTCATCGGGGCACCCGCGTTCGCGTACCACGTCGAAGGCGCTGGCCCCCACATTGCTGCAGGCGCCACACTTTGCCAGTTGACGGACGACCCGGACACCGCGGCCTGGAGCCCGGTCGGCATGTCGGTTGTCGGCAGCATCGGTCTCGCTGTGCTCGACTTGCTTGATCGCGCTGCACCGGGTCACCGTGAACCACCGCCCCAGCGCGTTGCGCGACCGCGTGCCGATCCGTCGCCGCGCATGAGCGTCGCCTACGCGCTGCAGACGCTCGCAGAGATCCGCAACCCCGATGACATCGTCGTGGAAGAAGCACCCAGTTCACGCCCCGTGATGCAGGGCTACCTGCCGATCACACGTACCGAGGGCTTTTACACGATGGACAGCGGCGGCCTCGGCTATGGCATGCCGGCCGCAGTGGGCATCGCGTTGGCCAAACCGGACGCACGCGTGATCTGTCTTGTCGGAGACGGCTCCAGCATGTATTCGATCCAGGCGCTGTGGAGCGCTGCCCAGCACGCGCTGCCCATCACCTTCGTCGTGCTGAACAACCGCCGGTACGCGGCACTCCAGGAATTCGCACCGGTGTTCGGCTTTGCGCCCACCGATGTAGTCCAGGGCACAGAGCTGCCCGATCTCGATTTCGTTGCGCTGGCCAAGGGCATGGGCTGCGAGGCCGTGCGGGTCACCGATGCCGGCAAGCTGCGCGACGCCCTCGGCACGGCGTTGAAAGCAACCGTGCCGACACTGGTCGAAATAGAAATCCAGTAACGGCCGGCGAGTTCATTTTCCTCACCCAACATCAATGGAGACAACCATGCAGTCGATTTCTATGCTCATCAACGGCGAGCAAACCCAAGGATCCAGCGGCGCCACCTTCGATCGTCTGAACCCGCTCGACGCAACCGTGGCAACGCGCGCGCCGGCCGCTTCCGTGGACGACGCCATCGCTGCCGTCGAGGCCGCTGCGGCCGCATTTCCTGCATGGTCCGCGACTGGCCCGAATGCGCGCAGGGCGTTGCTCATGAAGGCGGCACATCTGATCGAAGCGAAGGCCGATGCATTCGCCGCGGCCATCGCCACCGAAACCGGCGGATCCGGCATTTGGGCCGGTTTCAACGTTCACCTGGCCGCCGGCACGCTGCTCGAAGCTGCGGCGATGACCACGCAGATTTCGGGCGAGGTCATTCCTTCCGATGTGCCCGGCAACCTTGCAATGGGCATCCGGCAGCCCGCCGGTGTCGTGCTCGGGATGGCCCCATGGAACGCACCCGTCATCCTCGGCGTGCGCGCCATTGCGACACCGCTGGCCTGCGGCAACACTGTGGTGCTGAAAGGATCGGAGCTCTGCCCAGCAACGCATGGTCTGATCATCGAGGCGCTGCAGGAGGCCGGCTTCCCCAACGGCGTCGTCAACTTCGTCACCAACGCGCCCGCCGATGCGGCCGCCGTGGTCGAAGCGATGATCGCGCATCCGGCAGTTCGTCGCGTGAACTTCACCGGCTCCACCCATGTTGGCAAGATCATTGCCGCCAGCTGCGCAAAGCATTTGAAGCCCGCCGTTCTCGAGCTCGGAGGCAAGGCGCCTCTGCTCGTGCTCGACGACGCAGATCTCGAAGCCGCGGTGAACGCCGCTGCGTTCGGCGCGTTCGCCAACTCGGGCCAGATCTGCATGTCTACCGAGCGGATCATCGTGGACAAAAAGATTGCCGATGAGTTCGTGAGGCTGCTGGCCGCCAAGGCTTCCAGCTTGCCGCTGGGCGACCCGCGAGAAGGTCCTGTTGTGCTGGGCAGCGTGGTGGACAAAAGCGCCGTCACGCGCTGCAACGCGCTCATCGACGACGCGCTTGCCAAGGGCGCGATCCTGCTGTGCGGCGGCAAGGCCGACAGCACTCTCATGCCTGCCACGCTGCTCGACCATGTAACGCCCGCGATGAAGATTTACAGCGAAGAGTCCTTCGGTCCGGTCAAGGGCATCGTGCGCGTGGATGGGGAAGAAGAGGCGGTGCAGTGTGCGAACGACAACGCCTACGGTCTCTCGTCCGCAGTGTTCAGCCGCGACACGGCGCGCGCACTGAACGTGGCATCTCGCATTGAAGCCGGCATCTGCCACATCAACGGCCCGACCGTGCACGACGAAGCCCAGATGCCCTTCGGCGGCGTCAAGGGCAGCGGCGTGGGTCGGTTCGGTGGCAAGGCGGGCATCGCCGAATTCACGGATCTGCGCTGGGTGACTGTGCAGACCACGCCGCGTCACTACCCGTTCTGATGAATGCATTCACGCAATCAACCGCATTTGCCCCTGCCTCTCAAATTAACTCGGAGACAAAATGAACCATCGAGATCTCAACCGTCGCGCTGTAGTGCTTAGCCTTTCGGTACTTTCCGCCTTGCCTCTACTCGCTGAAGCACAAGAGACAAAGCCGATCGAATGGGTGGTCGCATATGCGGCGGGTGGTGGCTCCGACACGGTCGCCCGCACCGTCGCGGAAGCCAGTCCTTGCAGGCCGCGCTCGAATCCACGTCTGTCAAGGCACGCTTCCAGGCGCTGTCGCTCGACGCGCTCCCGGGCACGCCGGCGGAGATGCTCAGCTACGTGAGCAAGGAGCGTGACCGTTGGGGCAACTTGATCCGCAAGAACCAGATCAAGCTGGACTGACTCCCGAGACAACACAGATGAACATCACAATTCTTGGCGCTGGGGCGATGGGATCCTTCTTTGGCGGCATGCTTGCCGAGAGCGGCCAGGACGTCACGCTCCTGGACATCAACGACGCGCACCTCGAGGCAATCCGCACTGGAGGACTGCATCTGGTGACCGACCGGGCCGACCGGAAGATCCTGGGGTTTTCGGCCTGCCGACCGGAACAGGCAACGGTGCAGCCGGAACTGCTGATCGTCTTCACGAAGACGCTCCACACCGCTGCAGCGCTGGCCGGAATCATGCCGATCATCGGTACGAAGACCTTTGTTCTGACCGTGCAGAACGGCTTGGGCAACGTGGAAACGGTATCGCGCTTTGTCGCGCCGGAGCGTGTCCTCATCGGCATGACGAACTGGCCTGCCGACCTGCTGGGCCCTGGTCAGGTCAGTTCGCACGGGCAAGGAGAGGTTCGGATCATGTCGGCCGACGGGGTCGAGCGCCCTGAAACCGCTCGGGTCGCCGAAGCCTTGTTCGCCGCCGGCCTGCAGTGCCGAGTGGATCCTGCAGTCTGGAATGCCATATGGGAAAAGGTCGCCTTCAACGCGGCACTGAACAGCATGTGCGCGGTCACCGGCTGCACGGTGGATCAGTTGGGTTCAGTTCCGGAAGGAATGAGCCTCATCAAGGCAGTGATCTCGGAAGTGACGACGGTCGCGCATGCGAACGGCGTGGACGCCCGTTTCGAGCACTGCGAGCAAAGCGTTCGCAAAGCGATCGCCAACCACATCGGGCACAAGCCTTCGATGCTCCAGGATGTGCTGTCCGGACGCCGCACCGAAGTCGGGGCCATCAACGGCGCTGTGGTCACGCAGGCCGGTTTGACGGGGATCGCGGTTCCAAATACCGAGATGCTTCTCGGCCTGGTGCGCCTGATCGAAGCGCGAACCTCAGTGGCCGCGTAGTCACGCGATGCCGCGCATTTCATGATTGATTGCCATGCTCGTCAACATTGAAGATTTCCGCAAGAAAGCGCGCAAAACGTTGCCACGATTCGTGTTCGACTACGTCGATGGTGCTGCCGACGGCGGGCGCTGCATGCAGCGCAACGCGACCGATCTTGCGGACGTTGAGTTGACGCCCCGAGTGCTTCGTGACACGACCCGGATCGACACCTCCATCGAAGTCTTCGGCCGTAAATGGTCACTGCCCTTCGGTATTGCCCCGATGGGCTTGAACGGGCTCGTGCGACCCGGGGGTGATGGCATGCTGGCTGCGGCCGCGGCCCGCTACGGCATCCCCTTTGCGCTATCGACCGCCTCCAATATGCGATTGGAGGACGTGGCCTCGGTCGGCGAAGGCGTACGCTGGATGCAGCTCTATGTGATGCATCGCGACATGGCAGGCCAGATTGTTCAACGCGCCCAGCACGCAGGCTACGAGGCGCTCGTTCTGACCGTCGACGTGCCGGTCAGCGGAAACCGCGAGCTCGACCTGCGCAACGGATTCCGCGTACCCTTCAAACCCAGTCTCCGGTTGGCATGGGACGTGGTGACACACCCCGTGTGGTCACTTCAGACGGCCAGGGCGGGAGCCCCCGACTTCGCCAACCTGACCGCAGGCGGCGGCGATGCCGGCTCCGCGAACATGCAGGCTGCTCTGCTGGCCCGCGCCATGGATCGGTCTCTGGTGTGGGATTCGCTGGGCTGGCTGCGCGAACTCTGGAAGGGCCCCTTGCTGTTGAAAGGCGTGCTTCATGCCGAGGACGCGCTGATCGCACTCGATCGTGGCGTCGACGGTTTGATCGTTTCCAACCACGGCGGCCGGCAACATGATGCGTCACCATCGGCCATCCGTGCGCTGCCGCGCGTCGTTACAGCAGTAAAGGGCCGCATCCCGGTTTTCATGGACAGCGGCGTGCGGCGCGGCGGCGACGTGGTCAAGGCCCTTGCGCTCGGCGCAACCGCAGCCTTCGTAGGGCGGCCGTTGCTTTATGGCCTTGCCGCCAGTGGTCGTGCCGGTGCCGAATCCGTTCTCGGTTTGCTCGCGGATGAACTCGTCCGGGCCATGACGCTCATGGGCGCAAGTAGCGTTTCAGACCTGCGCTAGTTTCTGGGAGATGAGCCGCCCTCGAGCCGGTATGCGCGCGGGGATCTATCGAAGCGCTGGCGAAAGGCGCGACTGAAATGACTCAGGTCGTTGAACCCGTGCGACATGGCAATGGAAGAGATCGCCGTGGATTGGCGGGCCGGATCGCAAAGGTCATTGGCCGCACGCTCCAGCCGCCTGCGCCAGATGTATCTCACCAGCGAAGTGCCCTCGGCCTCGAACAGCTTGTTGATGTAGCGCGGGGACAACTGCAACGCTGAGCTGACCAGAACCGCGTCGAGTTCGCATTCGCCGAGATGGCGCTCCAGGAAATTCTTTACGCGCATCAGGGCGGCGCCACGATATTCCGAAAGTGGGAGTGGCGAGCCCAGAATGACCTCGTCCAACGCGCAACCCAGCAGATCCGTGAAATTGCGCGAGACCTTCTCCAAAGCAGATGCCTCCAGCCGAGGAGCCTGCTCGGCAAAGCTCATCAGGTAGGCGAAGACGATCGGGCACAGCTGGCCGGCTTCTGCGAGGCTGCGCGCTGTGATGCGATGAATGCTGGCTGCTCTGTGCGAAACCGCTTCGCGAGGAAGCTTGATCGTGATGATTTTGAACGCGTCGTCGAATCGCAGCTTGTAGGGGCGTTGGCTTTCGCACACGGTTCCGTCGCCGGGCTTGAGCACCAGCTCGCGCCCATCCTGTTCGACGAGCGCAGTGCCGGACAAAAGAAAGTTGAAGACCAGCGGATCTTCGTTAGCCCGCGAGATGCCGCCAGGCAAACGTGCAACTCTGTGTGCCGTGGCTTCGATGAATGCCACGCTGAGGGTATCGAGGCACGTGCCACTTACGGTTGCTTCAAAGGATTTCGTCGCCGCTGGACGGCACTCCAGATCGACGACGGTTCGGCAGACCACGTCCTGCCAGAACCCGAACTTTTGGTGTGGGCTCACGCCGACCGTGGAAGCCGATATGAGCGTGGATGTGCGTTCAGCGAAAACCGTCTGCATGAAGTGCAACCTTTGAGACTTGGACAAGCCCCCTCGTGGTGCCAGGCAAAGACGCATTTGGTGCCGGAAAGCGCCCTTTGCGTGAGTCTCACCGAAATGCACGCAAGGTTAATGCCCGGAAACCCTTAGGCGCTCGCGTTGCCGTCACCTGAGAACCGATCCAGTCAACTTTCTGGACTGCTGCAGCACAGTTATTTCGTTCGTCAAAACGCACAGTCGCTCTCAAGCCTGCAGCAAGACCCCCACCCCAACGGAGAGCAACTTGAACACACCGAACAAATCACAAACCGAGAACCGCAACGACCTCGTGCCGGGCCGCCGCTCGATATTGCGCGGGGCCGCTGGCTTGAGCGCTATCGCTGCCTTGGGGCACGCCAGCCTGGGCTGGGCCGCCGACAAGGACACGATCAAGATCGGCTACATCAGCCCCAGGACCGGACCGTTCTCACCGTTCGCCGAAGCAGACGACTTCATCCTCGACCAGGTGCGCAAGTCGCTGACGGACGGCCTCACGATCGGCAGCAAGAAGTACAAGGTGGAGATACTGGCGCGTGACGACCAGAGCAGCCCGGATCGCCAGTCGAACATCGCCGCGGAACTCATCAACAAGGAAAACATCGACCTGATGCTCGCGCAGGTGGCGATCGGCCCGAATGCATCCCAGCAGTGCGAGCTGAATGGCGTGCCGTGCATATCGACCGTCGGCCCGTGGCAGGCGTGGATGTTTCCGCTCAAGGGCGATCCGGCCAAGGGCTTCAAGACGGTATTCCACTTCTTCTGGGGCCTGGAGGACATCGCGGACGTCTATCTCGACATCTGGCAAGGCGTGCCCTCCAACAAGGTCATCGGTTCCGCTTTCAGCAACGACGTTCCGGGCAATGCCATGGGCGATGCCAAGCTGGGCATGCCTGCGGCCTTTGCCAAGGCCGGCTACAAGGTCATCGACATCGGTCGCTTCCCGGCCGGTGCCGACGATTTCACTTCCTACATCCAAGCCTTCAAGAAAGACAACGTCGAGATCGTCACGGGGCTGTTCAATCCGCCGGAATGGGCGTCCTTCGTCAAGCAGTCGGCGCAGATGGGATTCAAGCCCAAGGTTGCGACGGTGGCCAAGGCGCTGCTGTTCCCGGGCGGTGTAGCCGCGCTCGGCTCGCGCGCCAATGGCATGTCGACCGAGATCTGGTGGACTCCGGCCTACCCCTTCAAGTCAAGCCTGACCGGACAGACCGCCAAGCAGTTCGCCGAGGCGTATCAGGCAGGCACCAGACGCGAATGGACGCAGCCCATGGGCGTGGTGCATGCGCTGTTCGAGGCCGGCATTCAGGCACTGAAGTCCAGCGGCGATCCAAAGGATCCGATGAAGGTGGCCAACGCGATTCGCGCGATGAAGCAGGACACCATCATCGGACGCCTGGACTTCACTGCCAGCGGCATCAAGAACGTTTCGAAAATCCGTGTGGTGGGCGGCCAGTGGCGCGTCGCCGGCACGGGAAAGCCGGAACTCTTCATCACCAACAACAAGACGGCGCCCGAGATCCCCGTGCAGCGCAAGTTTGAACTGTTGAATCTCGCCTGAGGAACGCTGCAAATGTTGCTCGAACTCCGCGACACCAGCAAGCGCTACGGCGACATGGTCGTCCTTCCCAGGCTTTCGCTGGCCGTCGAGGACGGCGAGTTTCTCGGCGTGATCGGCCCCAACGGCGCCGGCAAGAGCACCATGTTCGGCCTGATCTCAGGCAGTGCTCGATGCGACAGCGGCAAAGTCTTTCTCGACGGTAGAGACGTGACCTTGCTGAACGCGGCCGAGCGCTGCAAGGCGGGTATCGGGCGAACATTCCAGATCCCGCAGCCGTTCGAAGGCATGACTGCTTACGAAAACGCCTTGGTTGCGGCCACATTTGGCAGCGCCGAGCACGCCACGGCGCCATCGCGTGCGGTCGAGGCCATCGAGCGCTGCGGCCTGGGGGCCGTGGCCGACAAGCTCGCCGGCACGCTCACGCTGCTGCAACGCAAGCGACTCGAACTGGCGCGCGCCATCGCGACACGGCCGCGACTGCTCCTGCTCGATGAGGTGGCCGGTGGCCTGACGGACGCCGAGATGCAGCAGTTGCTCCAACTCATCGTGACGGTTCACCAGAGCGGCGTCACGGTGCTTTGGATCGAGCATCTCGTCCACGCATTGGTTTCGGCGGCCGATCGGCTGCTGGTACTGGCCAATGGTTCCGTGATCTGCGACGGCGAGCCCAAGGCAGTCATGGCCGATGCAACCGTGCGGCAAACCTACCTGGGTTCCGATGTCGAAGAGGTGATCGATCGTGCTGCTCACTGAACGCCTCGACGCCCACTACGGCCTGTTCCAAGCCCTTTTCGGTATTAGCTTCCGGGTTCAACCGGGGGAGACGGTGGCCCTGATCGGCTCTAACGGGGCAGGGAAATCCACCTTGCTGCGATCGATCGTCGGATCGGTCAAGGTGCGCCGCGAAGGCGTGCGGCTCGACGATCAAGCGGTGGGCGGAGAGCCCGAACGGCGGCAACTGAACCGCGGCATTGCACTGGTGCCAGAAGGCCGCCGCTTGTTTCCCAGCCTGACCGTGTTGGAGAACTTGCAGCTCGCCGCGCGAAATGGACGTCAAGGCGCCTGGACCATTGAGCGCCTCATGCGCGAGTTTCCAGTCATGCAGGAATTCCGGCATCGGCCCGCCACAGCCTTGTCCGGCGGGCAGCAGCAGCTCGTTGCGTTGTCGCGCGCACTGGTCGGCAATCCCTCCTATCTGCTCTGCGACGAGATTTCACTCGGCCTGTCGCCCGTTGCCGTCAATGAGGTCTACGACCTGCTGGGCCGCGCACGCAACCACGGGTTGGCAGTGGTGCTGGTCGAGCAGAACGTCAAGCGCGCACTGGCCGAATCGGATCGCTACTACTGCATCCAGAAAGGGCGCGTGGTGCTCGAAGGCCCGTCGCTGATGGCCGACCAGGCGCAAGTTGCTCAAGCCTACTTTGGGATCTGACATGCAAACATTGATCGAAACCTTGATCGGCGGCTTGATGCTGGGAGCGCTGTATGCCTTGTTCGGGCTCGGCCTCAGTCTGAGTCTGGGCGTGATGAAAATGATCAACATCGCGCACGGCGATCTGATCGTGCTTGGCGCCTACCTCTGCAGTACGGTGATGCAACTCGCGGGCATCGGCCCCTTCGTCTCTTTGTTGGGCGTCGTACCGCTGATGTTTCTGATCGGGTTCGTGCTTCAGCGTGTGCTGTTGAACCGAGTGGTCGGAAAAGGCGCGCTGTCCCCGTTGCTGTTGACGTTCGGCTTGTCCATCGTGCTGCAGAGCCTGTTGCAGGAGGTATTCACGGCGGACACCCGCAGCCTGCAAGCTGGTGAGTTGGCACTGCAAGGTTTCGATGTCGGTGGGGTCGCCGTCGGGTTGCTGCCGTTGGTGTCGACGCTCATCAGCGTAGCGATATTCGGCGGCACCAGCTGGCTGATCGGCCACTCCCATCTTGGGCGCCAGGCGCGAGCCGTCGCAGACGATCCCGCAACGGCACGCCTGGTCGGTGTGGACGATCAGAACTTCTTCGCACTGGTGACCGGGTTCATCCTGGCAGTGATCGCACTGGCTGCTGTGATGTACGGGATTCGGACGCCGTTCTCGCCCACCGCAGGGCCCGAGCGTTTGCTTTACTCCTTCGAGGCAGTCGTTCTGGGTGGTCTAGGCAACGTCTGGGGCACCTTCATCGGCGGTTTGATCATTGGCGTTGCCCAGCTTTTCGGCGCCAAGCTTTCCTCCGGACTCGGGCCGTTCTTTGGCCATCTGGTGTTCCTGATCGCACTGTTGGTGCGGCCCAACGGCCTTTTCGGAAAGGCACGGCGATGACTACCAAAACCACCCTTCCCCTGCAACAGACCACGTCGACGAACACCAAATTCGTGCCAGTCTTCATCGTCCTTTTTGCAGTCGGTCTTGCATTGGCGCCTTGGTTCACCAACTTCGCAACCCAGCGGCTATTGGTCGAGGTGTTCACCGTCTTTGCCATTGCGCTAGCGTGGAATCTTCTGGCTGGCTACGGCGGCCTCGTGGTCGTGGGCCACCAAATGTTCGTGGGCGTCGGAGCCTACGCGCTGTTTGCGCTGTCGAACAAGCTGGCGCTGAACCCGTGGCTGATGTTGCCGTTGGCGACGCTCGCTACCGCACTTTTCGCCATCGCGAGCGCATGGCCGTTGTTCCGACTCAGTGGCGCGCACTTCGCGGTGGGCACCTGGGTGCTCGCAGAGATGCTCCGGATCCTTACTCTGAACAGCGATTGGCTCGGTGCCGGTGGCGGCATGCCTCTGGTAGCTCTTGGAAGCTTCGACCGGTGGACACGCAATGCCGGGGTCTATTGGGCTGCGCTCGCGACCGGAGCAGGGGCCTTCCTGATTGCCCGCACCATCCTGCGCGGATCCCTCGGCCTGGCCTTGATGAGCGTGCGGGACTCAGAAGCCGCCGCAGAGGCGTCTGGGGTCTCGATTCAACGCGCGAAGCTGGCACTCTGGGTAATTGCCGGCTCGATCACGGGCCTGGCTGGAGCAGTGGCCTACATGAACACCCTGCAGGTGACGCCAGATGCGACGTTCGCGCTCAACTGGTCCGCCGCTGCGATCTTCATCGCAGTGCTCGGTGGTATCGGAACGCTCGAGGGCCCCATCCTCGGAACGCTCCTCTACTTCCTGCTGCGCGAAAGTTTCGCCATCTACGGCTCCTGGTACTTCATCGGCCTGGGGTCTCTGGCCATCCTGACAATGGTCTTCGCCCCTGGTGGCGCATGGAGCCTTGTCAGCAGCAAATGGCCCCTCGACCCTTTCGGCGTGCGGCGAAAGATGCCCCGCCCATAACCGCATCCCTGTCAATTTCAAAGGAGAACTTCCGTGTCAGAAACAGCATTCAAGATTGCCGTCGTGCAAGCTGCTCCCATCTTTCTCGATGCCAAGGCCACCGTGGAGAAAGCGATCGGCATGATCGCCGAAGCGGGCGCCAAGGGAGCCAAGCTGCTCGCCTTCCCCGAGGTTTTCATTCCAGGCTATCCGTGGTGGTTGTGGTTGGGTACGCCGGCCTGGGGCATGCAGTTCGTCGCAAAGTACCACGCCAATTCACTCCGTGCAGAGGGTCCCGAACTCGCCGCCATCGCTGCCGCGGCGCTCAAGGCCGGCATCAACGTGGTGATCGGCTTCTCAGAGATCGAGGGCGGTTCGCTTTACATCAGCCAGGCGCTAATCAGCGACGAGGGCGAGATGGTGTTCAAGCGGCGCAAGCTGAAGCCGACGCACGTGGAGCGGACGTTGTTTGGTGAGGGCGATGGATCCGACTTCCAGGTAGCGGATACCAGCGTGGGTCGCCTGGGTGCGCTGTGCTGCGCAGAACATATCCAGCCGTTGTCGAAGTATGCGATGTACTCCATGCATGAACAGATCCACGTAGCGTCGTGGCCTTCGTTCACCCTGTACCGCGGAACCGCCTACGCACTGGGGCATGAGGTGAACCTTGCAGCGAGTCAGATCTACGCGTTGGAGGGGGGCTGCTTCGTCCTTCATGCAAGTGCGATCACCGGCCAGGACATGTTCGACGCGATGTGCGACACCCCCGACAAGGTACAACTTCTCAATTCCGATGGTGGCCGACCAGGCGGTGGGTACTCGATGATTTTTGGACCTGACGGGCAACCGCTGGTCTCCCATATGCCCCAGGACGAGGAAGGAATCCTCTACGCTGATATTGACCTTGCCAGTATTTCGGTAGCGAAGGCTGCCTACGACCCGTCCGGGCACTACGCTCGCGGTGATGTGGTGCGTCTGATGCTCAACCGAAATCCGCGCAGAACCCAGGTGACGTTCGGCGAAGGCGCAGGCGAGACGAGTCATTGGTCGGAGGCGAGCGTTGAATAAATCAGAACATCGCACCGATTGGCAAGGCGCATGCAGTGGCTGGTTAGTGCTTTGTGCTGGCCTCTCCGCGCACGCGGATTGGTTTGCCGTGCGCCGGACGTCGAAAAAATAGTTGGTGTCTGGCGCCGCACCGTCATCACGACGTCACAACCTTCTCCCCACAATCCTTGGCTAACCCTGTGAACAACTTGCGGACTGCTGTGTAGGGCGCGCGCAAGTCATTGTTTTTCAAGGGAAAACTACAGTCTGCTTAATCCGCAAGCAGGACCTTGGTGCGTGGACCCCCTCCCTTTAGCGACTCGTTCGCGCCGTGTCAAAGCACAACTCTGGGGACAGTTCCGGCACAAGGCAGCGGTTGTCCACAGCCCGGATGGGCGGGGCATTGTTGTCCCTTTTGGCGCGACACCAGAAAAGCGCTGCTGCGCACAGTGGTTGAGAGGCGCCAAGTCCTTGTCGGGCCACGGAAAAATGGCACTGTCCACAGAGTAGCGCTCTCCTTACTACTACTACTAATTTAAATAAGAAGAATAAGAAGAGATAGCAAGGGACAAGCCGCGCCCGTGGGCCGGGTGCAGCCGGGCGGCGGGGCAGGGTCGCACCGAATAGCCGAACGGCGCGCAATGGGGCAAATTGCGACCGCGCCCGAGTCTTGCTTGGGGTGCCTCAAAGGACTTTTCACCGATGAACCTTCGCACCATGTCAACCCGTTCCCGATTCGCCACCACGCTTTGTTCTTGCGCCGTTTTGTTGGGCAGCTTCGCCGCCTCCGCGCAGGCGGCGGCCAACCCGCCGATCCGGGTGGCGCAGGGCGTCGAGTACATGTGCGGCGGCGCGAACCGGGACGAGGCCGAGTTTCTGAAAATGGTGTCGCCGCGCTGGTCGACCACGCTCGAATTTGCGGTCAATCGGGGCCAGCGTGGTGCCTTTCCGGTGCCGGTGCAGGTCAAGGTGCGCGACCGCTACAACGGCCATGCGGTGATGCAGGCCGAGGTCGAGGGCCCGTTGATGCTGGCGCGGCTGGAGCCGGGTGCCTACGAGGTCGAGGCGTCGGTGGGTGGTGTTTCGGTGGTGCAGCAGGTCACGGTGATCGGCGGCTATGCGGCCAGCGCGCTGTTCCTGTTTCCGTCGAACGTCGACTTTGCCACCCTGGCGCATCCGCCGCGCACGCTGGCGCAGGGCCAGTAAAGCGCCGCTTGCTGCGCGCTGAGTTCAGGTTGGCCTAAGCGGGCCGTCGCAGAGTGAGGCCGTGAAGTTGCTTCACTCAAGACGACGAAAGGATTTCGACCATGAACACCTCCTGGCAAACAACGATGCTGCCCGTGGCGGCTGCGATGCTTTGCGGCGCAGCTTTGCTGGGTGCGCTCTCGGCACAGGCGGCCAATCCGCCCATTCACTTCACCAACGGCATCGAGTACATGAGCGGTGGCGTCGGCAGCGATGAAGCCCAGTTCATGGAAACCGTGTCGCCGCGCTGGGCGGCTACGCTCGAATTCGCCGTGAAGGATCGGGCGGACAAGCAAGGCGCCGATTTCGCCGCCAACGTGATGGTGCAGGTGCGCGACGCCTCGTCCGGCAATGCGCTGCTGAACGCCACCTCCGACGGCCCCTTCATGCTGGCGCGCCTCGAGCCCGGCCGCTATGAGGTCGAAGCCACGCTCAACGGCCAGACGCTCAAGCAGGAACTGACCGTGCGGGCCGGAATGCCGAGCAAGGCCACCTTCGTCTGGCCGAGCAGCGCTCTGCATTCCTGATGCGCAGCAGCGGCGCAAACGATCAGGTCGTCGTCGTGGCGCGCGGGCTTTCTGCGCACATCCTGCCCACGTCGGCCACGATGATCGGCGTGTGCATGACGGTGCTGTCGATCGGGCACCTGCGCCAGGGCGGGCATTCGCGCGTCGTCGTCGACAAGCTGCTGGCCGCCGATGCGCTGGTGTTTCTGGCCAGCGCGGTGCTGTCGTTCATGTCGATCCGCTCGCGCCACGGTGGCGCGCAGCAGGAGCGGCGCGCAGAAGTGGTGTTCCTGTTCGGGCTGGCCGTGCTGGCCATCGGTGCGGTGGTGCTGGCTTTTGTGATCGCGTGACCTTGAATGCAGGGCACGCGCCTTGCATCTGCATTGCCCCGGGCTGTGCCCGTTGCACAAGGCTCCGATGCCGCTTCGCCCCCTGACCCTGCTGACCACGCTGCTGCACCTGTACATCGGGCTGCGGCTGTTGCCCGGATTGGCAGCGTTCACCTCCACCTGGCCCGTTCTGGTGCTGCTGCTCGCGGTGTCTGGCGTGACCATGCCGCTGCCCTTCATCGGCCTGCGCTCGGCCGCCAAGCCGGTGGCCGACACCTGGAAATGGATCGGCCTGCTCAGCATGGGCTGGTTCTCGTCGATGTTCGTGCTGACAGCGGCGCGTGATTTCGGGCTGTTGCTGGCCTGGGCGGCGAACGCGCTGGGCGGCCTGGCGGTCGATTGGCCCCTGGTAAAGGCCTGGAGCGCCGCTGCGGTGCCTTTGGCGGCCACGGCCACCTCCCTCATCGGTTTCGTGAATGCGCGGCGTACAGCGGGCGTGAAGCGGGTCGACGTGCCCATTGCGGGGCTACCGGCGGCGCTGGAAGGCTTCACGATCGCGCAGCTCAGCGACATCCACGTTGGCCCGACCATCAAGCGCGGTTACATCCATCGCATCGTCGAGGCCGTGAACAAGCTGGGCGCCGACGTGGTGGCGATCACCGGCGACCTGGTCGACGGCAGCGTGCCCGAGCTGCGCGACCACATTGCGCCGCTGGGCGGCCTGCGGGCACGGCACGGCACCTACGTGGTGACCGGCAACCACGAGTACTACGCCGGCGCATCGGCCTGGATCGTGGAACTGCGCCGCATCGGGCTGCGTGTGCTGCTCAACGAACACGTGGTGCTGCGGCAGGACACGCCGGGCCGCTCGACCGGCGACAGCGACGCACTGGTGCTGGCCGGCGTGACCGACTTCACCGCCGGGCATTTCGATGCCGCGCACGAGAGTGACCCCGAAGGCGCACTGGCCGGGGCGCCGACCGGCAGCACCACGCGAGTGCTGCTGGCGCACCAGCCGCGCAGCGCGCCGGCCGCGGCCGAAGCGGGCTACCAGCTTCAGTTGTCGGGCCACACGCACGGCGGACAGTTCTTCCCGTGGAACCTGTTCGTTCCTCTGCAGCAGCCGTTCACGGCCGGGCTGCATCGGTTGCACGACATGTGGGTGTATGTGAGCCGGGGCACCGGCTACTGGGGCCCGCCCAAGCGCTTTGGCGCGCCGTCGGAGATCACGCTGCTGCGCCTGGTTCGGGCGAGCTGACGACGTTCAGTCGGCGGTCGCCTGCGAGAGGCGGCGATGGTTCGACGTCGCCTTGGCGTGAATCGGCTTGAGTGCGCGTTGCGCAACGCGGGCGCCGGCGCTGGAGAAATGCGTGATGGTGGCGGCTGCACGGGTGGTGGCCTCGATCAGGGCCTGGCCGCGCGACAGTGCCTGCGTCGGTGTGAAGCTGGTGGCCAGCGAGACCAGCGCCGTGCCGGTGTTGAACCACTGCTGCACCGCGCGATTCATCAGCGCGTACTGCGTGGTGTGAAGCTGGTTGGCAATGGCTGCGCCCGACTCCGTGACGGCGGCGAGTTTTTCCTCGCTCATGAGGTGGATCTCGCGCATGTCGGCCGGCGTCGGCTGCATGCCGTGCTCGGCCATGCGGCGTGTGCGCATCTGGATCACCGAACCCGAGGAGACCAGCATTTCGCCGGTCTTGACCGCGACGTCGGTCCACAGCATCAACGGGTTGAAGAAGCGGGGAGAGGAGTTGGGGGTGCGCATGAAGTGAACTATAGGCCTCGCGCCGCCGTTTTGCTGCGGTGCAGCATGAATCTGGTGGCGCCCGTCTATTCGAGACACGCTAAAACTGCCAACTATTACCGTTTTGACGGTTTCGGTGCGGCGATGTGGCGGCTGGCACGGCCCGCGCGGCGTGCCCGCACTTCCATTGCCACATAGACGATGGTGGCGATCGCCAGAGGGGTGAGGTAGTACAGCGCGCGGTAGCCGATCAGCCCGGCGAGGATCTGGCCCTGCGGCAGCTTGTGCGACAGGAGCGCGACGAACACGGCTTCGAGCACGCCGAGGCCGGCAGGCACATGCGTGATGACGCCGGCCACCGCGCCGACCAGCAGCACCGCGAGCACTTCGGGGTAAGCAACCTTCTGCTGCAGCAGCAGCCAGACCACGCCGCCCATGAGCGACCAGTTGGTGCATGACATCACCAGTTGCAGCAGCGCCATGCGCAGCGTGGGCACCTTCAGCGCGTGGCCGCGCAGGCTCAGGGTCTTTTCCTTCGCGGTGGCGCACAGCACCAGATACGCGGCGCCGAGCGCCAGCAACACGCCGCCCAGCACGCGCAGGCCGCCGCTGTCGATCTTCCAGTCGGGCGGCAAGTCGAGCGGCCAGAAGCAGAAGGCCACGCCGGCCACCACAAGGTAGCCGAACCAGTTGGTGAGCATGCTGAAACCCAGCACGCGCGTGATCACGGCGTTGCCCAGGCCAAGCCGCGAGTAGAGCCGGTAGCGGAATGCGACGCCGCCGACCAGCGAGCCGAGGTTCAGGTTGAACGCATAGCTGGTGAAGGTCACACCCATCACCGTGCCGGGGCGCAGCGAATGGCCGGTGAGGTATCGGCCCAGCAGATCGTAGGTGCTGTAGAGCGCAAAGCTGGCGGCGGCCAGCCCGGCGGCCATGAGCAGCGTGCTCGCCGGCAGGCGCGAGAACGCTGCCATCACCTCGTCCCAGTCGATGCCGCGCGCCTGCTTCACGAGCAGCAGGGCAACCAGCGCGAAGAAGGCCCAGGTGCCGATGCGCCGGGCCCAGAGCCACCGGGGTTTGGCGGTCGGGCCCGATGCGTCGGCGCCTTCGCGCGACGCGGGCGCGGCGGTGGTCATGCGACGTCCGTCTGCGTCGATCCGTTCGGGGCAAGTTCGCCCGCTTCGACCCGCCGAAGGCGCGGCGCGTGGCGCGGCAGCCAGCCGGCCCAGGCTGGATACCAGCGCATCAGGTGGAAGATGAAGAAGCTGCGCACCAGCCGCCAGCCGCTCCAGTCGCCGAGCTGTTGGCTCTCGATCTGCTTGCAGCTGTGGTGCATCAGGTGCTCGAGCCGGCCGGCGAGCACGGCATTGAACGCCTGGTCGCGCACCACGACGTTGGCTTCGAGGTTCAGCGAGAGCGACAGCGGATCGAGGTTGCTGGAGCCCACCGTGCACCAGCGGTCGTCGACCAGCGCGACTTTGCCGTGCAGCGGCCGGTCGCAGTATTCGTAGATGCGCACGCCGGCATGCAGCAGGTGGTGGTAGAGCATGCGCGCGGCGGTCTTGACGATCGGCATGTCGGGCTCGCCCTGCAGGATCAATCGCACGTCGACGCCGCGCCGCGCCGCGCGCCGCATCTCGCGGATCAGCGTGTAGCCCGGAAAGAAGTACGCATTGGCGATGGTGATGCGCTGGCGGGCCGTGCGGATCGCGGCGCGGTAGTGGCGCTCGATGTCGTTGGTGTGGCGGCGGTTGTCGCGCGTGACGAACAGCACCTCGGCACTGCCGGCGTCGGGCACCGCGCTCATGTCGGGCGCTTGCCGCACGCGCTTGCGGTACCAGCTATGGCCCTTGCCGCCGACCGCGATCGCATGCAGCACGAAGCGGTGGATTTCCCTGACGATCGGGCCGGCAAGTTCCACTGAGTAGTCCTGCTTGGCCTTCGGCCCGAAGTCGGTCAGATGGTCGGCCGAGAAGTTAATGCCGCCAACGAATGCGCGCAGGCCGTCGACCACCACGATCTTGCGATGCATGCGCCGCAGCATGTTGGTACGCCAGCCCATGAGCCTGCTGCCGGGGTCGAACATGCGCACCCTGACGCCGGCCGCGGTAAGGCTGGCGATGTATTCGCCCGACAGGTCGGGCGAGCCGAAGCCGTCGATCATCAGGTCGACGCGCACGCCGCGCCGCGCGGCGGCGAGCATCGCCTCCTGCAGGCCCTTGCCGACCTTGTCCTCGAACAGGATGAAGGTCTCGATGATGACCTCGCGCTCGGCTGCGGCGATGGCCTCGAACACGCGCGGGAAGAAAGCCTCGCCGTTCTCGAGCAGATCGACCTTGTTGCCGGAAACCCAGCGCGCGCTCATGGTGCAGAGCCTCTTTTCACAGCTCGATCTCCGCAACCAGCGGGGCATGGTCAGACAGATGCGACCACGGCTTGCGCGGCAGAACCACCGGCGCATGCACGCCGGCATTGCGCACGTAGATGCGATCCAGCTGGAGCAAGGGAAAGCGGGACGGAAAGGTCTTGGCAGCGCTGCCGTTGGCCTGCACGAACACCTCGCGCAGCGCGGCGCCCTCTTCAAGCACATCGTGTGCGCGGCCGCGCCAGTCGTTGAAGTCGCCGGCGACGATCAGCGGGGCGTCGCCCGGAACCTCGTCCCGGACGATGTGGCACAGCAACTCGAGTTGCTGCTGGCGGTGCGTTTCGGCCAGCCCGAGGTGCGCGCAGATCACGTGCACGTCGATGGGTCGGCCGGGCAGCCTCAGCACACAGTGCAGCAAGCCGCGCTTTTCGGGCCCGGCGATCGAGATGTCGTGGTTCTGGAAATGCACGATCGGAAACTTCGACAGCACCGCGTTGCCGTGATGCCCCTTCGGATAAACCGCGTTGCGGCCGTAGGCGAACTGCGGCCACATCGTGTCCGCCAGGAACTCGTAGTGCGGCGCCTCGGGCCAGTTGTCGTGCTTGCGCGCATGGCGGTCGTGTGTGCCTTGCACTTCCTGCAGGAACACCACGTCGGCCCCAATCGTGCGCACCGCATCCCGCAACTCCGGCAGGATGAACCTGCGGTTCAGCGCCGTAAAGCCCTTGTGGGTATTGACGGTCATCACCTTCAGCGAAGTGGGCGCGATCGGCGAAGAGGAATTCACGGCAGATGCCGCCGGCGGTGAATGAAGCAACATGGAATGTCGTTTGTACGACCGGTCGGGCATATCGCCTGTAGGAAAGGAACGCGCCACGGAGGGTCTTGCCTGCGCCGCACGGCGGCCGGCTCCTACAGGCCTGGCTTGCGGAGGATCACATCCGCACGGTGCCTCGGGGGCCTACGGTGATTTCAGAGCTTCGAAAAGGGGCTCGCGTGTTCCAACCATTTCAAAGGACGACAACATGAAGCACCCCCATCTTTTCTCTTCCGCGCTGCTGGCCGGCATGATGGCTTTTGCGGGTGGCGCCTCGGCGCAGAACCCCGGCCCGGTCAAGCCTTCCGAAGTTGAGCCGGCGTCACGCGACGCGGTGCGTGCCGAGGCACGTGCCAACAACAAGAGCCCCGCCAACACCCTCACGCCGGGCGGCGAGGCGAGCACCAAGACCAACAACCAGCCGAACATGGCGCCAACGCCGATCAGCGGTACCACGCGCGGCGAAGTGCGCCAGGAGGTGCTCAAGAGCAGGCCGCAGTTCGGCCAGAAGGGTGAACGCCCCACCGTGCCCACCAATCCGAAGCATGAGACCGGAACGCCCCAGTAGCGTTGGCAGAACCGCGTGAAAAAGCCCGCAGTGCGCAAGCGCTGCGGGCTTTTGTTCAAGGGCCGCCATGGGCGGCCGGCGGCTCAGCCCTTGGCGGGAGGGGCCTGGTGACCGCGATGGCCGTGGTCGCCAGGATGGCCGTGGCGCATCGTGGTGGCGTCGAAGGTCTTCTGTTGCTCGGGCGTCAGCACGGCGTAGAAGGTCTTGGTCGCTTCGGCGCGCTGGGCAAACCGTGCACTGCGCTCAGCCTGGCGCGCCTGCATGCGTTCCAGGCGTTGCGGCGTCGTCAGCTTCTCGAACTCGGCGCGGGCTGCCGCACGATCCGGACGCTGTGCCGGGCGGGCCGGCGGCTGCGTCGCGGCGGCGAAGGTTGACCACGCGCCCTCCTGCGAAGCGTTGAGCTTGAGCTTGGTCTTCAGTTCGGCCAGGTGCTTGGCGCGCCGTTCCTGCATGCGCTCGAAGTGCTTGCCGTCATGGGGCTTGTGCATGCGGTGCTCGGCGGCCGGGCCGGCTGGCGGCGCGACGGTAGGAGCAGGCGCCTGGGCCGAAGCGGCAAAAGCAGCGGTGGCCAGCAAGCCGGCGGAAACGAGACGTTGGGTGAGCGAGATCATGGAGAGAGCTTCCTTTCTGAGAAGCCTGATGCCACTCGGCAGCAGGTGAAGGAAGTGTGGAAGCCGCGTGTTTCGCCACCGTGAGCGATTGGTAGCGTTGCGTAAAGATCCGGTCAAATCGGCGCTGCTTTCGAGCCTCCGAACCGGGCTTGTGATGCCCCAAACGAGCATTCGTTCACATGCACTGGAACCGACCCGCACGAAACTGTATCAGAATGTGTGATTAAATGGCTCGACCCTTTTCGCCCTTTGGATTTCAAGATGAAGTACCTTGCGAGCCTCTTCGTTGCATTTTTGCTGTCCGCTTGTGGCACTCCACCTCCCAACGGGATCGGTGGGTACATGGTTAAAAGCTGCTCGGATCGGCCTGCGCAGGGTCCTGGCTCCGGATGCGGCTCAGATTACGTTCCTGCGGTGGCGGCGGAGCAATCCAGGGAGGCTCCCGAAAAGTATGCTGAAAGCGATGCTGTGAAAGCGTTTAAGCTTAGCGAAAATGAC
>JBDUCH010000189.1:0-7877 GCA_040003555.1 Variovorax sp.
GCAGTTCGCCGGCCGGCAGGCCGCCCAGGCGTGCCAGCGCATTCATCATGGGCTGCTTGCGGCCCATGAGCTGCGCGGCGCCCGCATCGGCACGGAACTCCCGCTGGCGCGAGAACCAGGCCACCACGATGGCGGCGGCGAAGCCGAGCACGATGTCGAGCACCACCGTGGTCACCATGTAGCCGATGCCCGGGCCCGACGAGCGGTCGTCGCCGCGGCGCAGGAAGGAATCGACCGCATAGCCGATCACGCGCGAGAGGAACACCACGAAGGTGTTCATCACGCCCTGGATCAGCGCCATCGTGACCATGTCGCCGTTGGAGATGTGCGCGACCTCGTGGCCGATCACGGCTTCCACCTCTTCGCGCGTCATGCCCTGCAGCAGTCCGGTGGACACCGCGACCAGCGACGAGTTCTTGAACGCGCCGGTGGCGAAGGCGTTGGGCTCGCCCTCGAAGATGCCGACCTCGGGCATGCCGATGCCGGCCTTGTCGGCGAAGTTGCGCACGGTCTGCACGATCCATGCTTCGTCGGGCGTCTGGGGGTTGTCGATCATGCGCAGTCCGGCCGTCCACTTGGCCATCGGCTTGCTGATCAGGAGCGAGATGATCGCGCCGCCGAAACCCATCACCAGCGCAAAGCCAAGCAGCGCCGTCAGGTTGAGGCCGTTGGCCGTGAGATAGCGGTTGACGCCGAGCAGGCTGGCGACAACGCCGAGCACCGCCACCACCATGACGTTGGTCAGTACGAACAGAAGAATGCGTTTCAAGTTGATTTCTCCGTGGGGAAACGTTGGCGCGCAGTTGGGGGCCGGGCGGCCCGCTTCAAGCTGTGCTTCGACGCGGAACCGTGTTGGTTGTTGTTCTACTCAGAGGATCGGCGCGGCCGAAAAACGTCCGAGTCATCATAAAAGCAAAAGTTCTGGTTGGCGGCCCACCAACCCGGTATGCCGAGAACGGGAAGGGTCACAAAAGGTTTGGTCGAAAGATGGGCTGCATCGAGCGCGGCGGTGATCGCTGCGTCGTCGTCGGCGATCGATTTCGCGGCGGCCGGCGCCAGCAGGACATGCGCCGTGGCCGGTTTCCTCGGAGCAACCAGCTTCTCCAGCAGGGCATGGCCGAAAACCAGCAGGCGCGCCTGCTGCCACAGCGCACGCTCGGTGACGAAAAGCCGCTGCCAGTCGCGCGCAATGAGCGCCTGCCAGAGCGCCGGCGGCGCATCGAGCACGGCACCGTTCTCGTCGAACAGCGTGAGCGCATCGCGCAGCGGGCCGCGCGTGGCGCCGATGCCGGCGCGGGCAATCTCGGCCGCCTGCAACGCGTTGAGCCGACGCTTGGCCTGCGGAAAGCGCAGCCACACCAGACCGTTGAAGAAGTCGTGCAGGTTGTCGCGGGTAGGGACGGTGCCGGTGCGGTGGATGAAGGCTTCGTAGGCTTCGCCGGGCGGCAGTCGATCCTGCGGCACGAAGCACGGGAGGCCGGCCCCTCGCACGGCCTGCAACACGACTGTCGCGCCCCGCGCGCGATAGGGATCGAGCCAGGGCCGCTCCCAATCGATTGCGCCCGCCGGGTTCAGGCGGCCGTCGCGCCCGTCCATCGGATGCGGTCGGGATGCTGCAGCACTGCGAACTCTTCGGTGAGCTTGTCGAACAGCTTCAGCGAGCTGCCGTGCTTGCCGAGCAGACCGGCCGCACGCAGCGCCTGGGCGGCATCGTTGAGGGCGACCTCCTTGCCGGTGCGCAGCGCGGGCAAGGCCTGCAGGATGAACTCGGCGGCTTCGGAGGGCGGGTTGGGCTGGCGGGCGGGCGCGGTCTTGCGGGCCGCGGTCTTTGCAGCGGTCTTCTTGGCGGCCGGTGCGGTCTTGGCAGCGGCCGTCTTGGTGGCCGGCCTGGCACGGGTTTTCCGGGCCGGCGCCGGTGCCGCCGCAGCGGCCGGCCGGCTGCCGTGGTGTTCGAGGTCGGTGAACGCGTCGTACGCGCCCACGGTCTCCTCGCCGGTCTTGCCCTGCTGGCCGATGCCGCAGACGCGGCAGCCCTTCTCGCGCAGGCGGATCACGAGCGGCGCGAAGTCGGAGTCGGACGACACCAGGTAGACGACCTGAGGGCGCTCGGCGATGGCCAGGTCGAGCGCGTCGACGGCGAGCGCGATGTCGGTGCTGTTCTTGCCCGCAGCGAGGTTGACCATCGGCCGCACCGACAGGCGCTTGAACAGCGACTGGTGCTTGAGCGCGACTTCGGCCGTGCAGTAGGCACGCCGCACATGCAACGCGCCGTGTTCGGCCAGCACCTTGTGCACGGCCTGCTCCATCACGTCGGCCGAGACGTTGTCGGCGTCGATCAGCAGCATCACCTTCGGTGTCGTGGCGTTCATGCAAGCCTCCAGTTCAGTGTTTCGCCGCCGCGCAGCGGCTTGAGCACGGCATCGCCGTACGGCACGGTCTCGGGCACCGTCCAGGCCTCGCGCCTGAGCGTGACGGTGTCGGTATGGCGCGGCAGGCCGTAGAAATCGGGGCCGTGCAGGCTCGCGAAGCCTTCGAGCTTGTCGAGTGCACCGGCGTTGTCGAAGGCCTCGGCATAGAGCTCGATGGCCGTCAGCGCGGTGTAGCAGCCGGCGCAGCCGAGTGCGTGCTCCTTCAGGTGCGCCGCATGCGGTGCGCTGTCGGTGCCGAGAAAGAAGCGGTCGCTGCCACTCGTTGCCGCCTCGACCAGCGCGACGCGATGGGTTTCGCGCTTGAGCACCGGCAGGCAGTAGTAGTGCGGCCGGATGCCGCCGGTGAAGATCGCGTTGCGGTTGTAGAGCAGGTGGTGCGCCGTGATGGTGGCGGCGGTGAAGCGGCCGGCGTCGCGCACGTAGTGCGCGCCCTCTTTGGTGGTCAGGTGCTCGAACACGATCTTGAGCTCCGGGAAGTCGCGCCGCAGCGGCACCATCACGCGGTCGACGAACACCGCCTCGCGGTCGAACAGGTCGATGGCCGGGTCGGTCACCTCGCCATGCACCAGCAGCAGCAGGCCGTGCTTCTGCATCGCCTCGAGCGTCTTGTAGGTCTTGCGGATGTCGGTCACGCCGGCATCGCTGTTGGTGGTGGCACCGGCAGGGTAGAGCTTGAGGGCCCGCACGCCAGCCTCGGCGGCCAGCGCGATCTCTTCGGCTGGCAGCCGGTCGGTGAGGTAGAGCGACATCACGGGCTCGAACTTCACGCCCGGGGGCACCGCCGCAAGGATGCGGTCGCGGTAGTCCAGTGCCTGCTGCGCCGTGGTCACGGGCGGCCGCAGGTTGGGCATGATCAGCGCGCGGCCGAACTGGCGCGCCGAATGCGGCACCACGGCTTCGAGCGCGGCGCCATCGCGCACATGCAGGTGCCAGTCGTCGGGGCGCAGGAGGGTCAGGGTATCTGTCATGGCTCGGGATTGTCCCATTCGCATGCCGGGAAGCCGCGCCGGATCCTAGAATCGATAATCGATTCATACATATAAAAACAGATGGTCAGCAAGAAATCTGCGCCAGCGCACCCGGTCGAGGACGATGCGCCGCCGGCCGACCCGCTCTTCAACCAGTCGCTCGAGAAGGGCCTGGCGGTGCTGCATGCCTTCGACGGCGCGCACCGGACGATGACCCTGGCCGAAGTGGCGGAGCGCGCCGGCATGAGCAAGGCCTCGGCGCAGCGAACGGTGCACACGCTGCAGGTGCTGGGCTACGTGGGCAAGCACGAGCAGACGCGCCGCTTCCAGCTGCGGCCGAAAATCATGGACATCGGCTTCAACTACCTCGCCAGCCATCCGCTGGTGCAGGTGGCGAATCCCTACCTTGCGCAGCTCGCCAACGCCAGCGGCGAAACGGCGAGCCTGACCGAGCCGGTAGAGCTGGACATGCTGTACGTGGCGCAGCGGGTCACGAGCCAGTTCATTCCGGTTTCGACCCCCGTGGGCATGCGGATTCCGATGTACTGCACCAGTTCGGGTCGCGCATGGCTCAGTTCGCTGCCGACGGAAGAAGCCAGGGCCATGTTGCAGCGCTCCCGGCGCGTGGCGCGCACGCCAGCCACGCTGACCAACGTGAACGCCATCCTGGCGCGCGTCGCCGCCTGCCGCAAGCTCGGCTATGCGTACAACGCGGAGGAACTGTTCCTCGGGGACATGGGCATCGGCGCGCCAATCGTCGACGGCAAGGGGCGCGCGCTCGGCGCGGTGCATGTGGCACCGCCCACCAGCCGATGGAGCCTGGAGGCCGCGCAGAAGAAGCTTGCGCCGATGGTGATCGAGTGCGCGCGCGCCATCTCCAGCGCCATCTCGCACTGACGACCCCCTGCGCGCGTCTGGAAGTCGCGCGCATATATCGATTATCGATATAAATCTACCTTTAAACGATTCGATTGAATGCAGAGATTGGCACAGCACTTGCTTCGCCAAACAACAGATCCGTCCGACTTTGCAAACCATCTTCTAGAGGCCGCTCCATGAACCTGATGACGTCTTCCCAGCCTGCCAGGCACTTCTGGATCGGGCTTGTCGCCGCTTGTGCCGCCCTCGCCTGCGGCGCCGCCGCGGCCCAGGAAAAAACGCTGCGCATCGCCATGACCGCCGCGGACATTCCGCGCACGCTGGGCCAACCCGACCAGGGCTTCGAGGGCAACCGCTTCACCGGAATCCCGATCTACGACTCGCTGACGCAGTGGGATCTGTCGAAGGCCGACGCGCCGAGCGTGCTGATCCCCGGTCTCGCCACCTCCTGGGCGGTGGATGCCAAGGACAAGACCAAATGGACGTTCAAGCTGCGTCCTGGCGTCAAGTTCCACGATGGATCGGCCTTCACTGCCGACGCCGTGGTCTGGAACGTGAACAAGGTGCTCGACAAGGAAGCGCCGCAGTTCGATCCGAGCCAGGTCGGCGTGACGGCCTCGCGCATGCCCACGCTCAAGAGCGCCCGCAAGATCGACGACATGACCGTCGAGCTGACGACCAGCGAGCCCGACGCGTTCCTGCCGATCAACCTCACCAACCTGTTCATGGCCTCGCCGGCGCAGTGGCAGAAAAAGTTCGATGCCGCCGCTGGCGCGACCCCCGCCGACAAGGCCAAAGCCGCATGGACGGCCTTCGCCGCCGACCCGGCCGGCTCGGGCCCGTTCAAGGTCACCCGCTTCGTGGCGCGCGAACGCCTCGAACTCGCAGCCAACAAGACGTACTGGGACGCCAAGCGCGTGCCGAAGATCGACAAGGTCGTGATGCTGCCGATGCCGGAAGCCAATGCGCGCACCGCGGCGCTGCTCGGAGGCCAGGTCGACTGGATCGAAGCGCCGGCCCCCGACGCCATGCCGCAGATCACGCAGCGCGGCTTCAAGATCTATTCGAACGCGCAACCACACGTGTGGCCGTGGCAACTCTCCTTTGTCGAGGGCTCGCCCTGGCTCGACAAACGCGTGCGCCAGGCCGCCAATCTGTGCATCGATCGCGGCGGCATGAAACAGCTGCTTGGCGGCATGATGGCCGAGCCAAAGGGCACCGTGCCACCCGGCCACCCGTGGTTTGGCAAGCCGACCTTCGACATCAAGTACGACGTAAAGGCAGCGCAGGCACTGATGACGCAGGCCGGCTACTCGGCCGCCAAGCCGGTCAAGGTGAAGGTGCAGATCTCGGCTTCGGGCTCGGGCCAGATGCAGCCGCTGCCGATGAACGAGTTCGCGCAGCAGTCGCTCAAGCAATGCTTCTTCGACGTGCAGTTCGACGTGATCGAATGGAACACGCTGTTCACCAACTGGCGCAAGGGCGCGAAGGATCCGTCGGCCAACGGCGCCAACGCGACCAACGTGAGCTTCGCGGCGATGGATCCCTTCTTCGCGATGGTTCGCTTCGTGAGCACCAAGGCGTTCCCGCCGGTGTCGAACAACTGGGGCTACTACGGCAGCCCCGAGGTCGACAAGCTGGTGGCCGATGCGCGCACCAGGTTCGACGAAAAGGCCCGCGATGCTGCGCTGGCCAAACTGCACGAGCACATCGTCGACGACGCGCCCTTCGTCTGGATCGCGCACGACGTGGGGCCGCGCGCGCTGTCGGCCAAGGTGAAGAACGTGATTCAACCCAGAAGCTGGTTCATCGACATCGCGACCATGACAATGGACTGACGGTGCTCGCCGCCGCCAGCCAAGCCAGCCTCCGATGTTTGCCTACCTGCTACGTCGCATCGTCTATGCGCTGCCGATCATGGTCGGCGTCGCGTTCGTGTGCTTCCTGCTCGTTCATCTGGCGCCGGGCGACCCGCTGGTGTCGATCCTGCCACCCGATGCTTCGGCTGACCTGCAGGCACAGCTGCGCGAGCTCTACGGCTTCAACCGCTCGCTGCCCGAGCAGTTCGCGATGTGGGTGTGGCGCGCGATGCATGGCGATCTCGGCGTGTCGATCGCGAGCAACCGGCCCGTGGCCACCGAAGTGCTGACGGCGGTCGGCAACACATTGCGACTCGCAGTGGTCGCGACTGTGATCGGCTTCGTGATCGGCTGCCTGTTCGGCTTCGTCGCCGGCTACTTCCGCGGCTCCTGGCTCGACCGCTTCGCGTCGATGCTATCGGTACTCGGCGTGAGCGTGCCGCACTACTGGCTCGGCATGGTGATGGTGATCGTGTTCTCGTCGCAGTTGATGCTGCTGCCGGCCACCGGCGCCGGGCCGGGCGGCTCGAGCGACTGGGCCTGGGACTGGGATCACCTCCAGTTTCTGGTGCTGCCGGCGATCACGATGTCGGTGATTCCGATGGGCATCATCGCGCGCACCGTGCGCGCGCTGGTGGCCGACATCCTCGACCAGGAATTCATCGTCGGCCTGCGCGCCAAGGGGCTCACGCACCTCGGCGTTTTCCGCCACATGGTGAAGAACGCGGCGCCTACGGCGCTGGCCGTGATGGGGCTGCAGCTGGGCTACCTGCTCGGCGGTTCGATCCTGATCGAGACCGTGTTCTCCTGGCCGGGCACCGGCTTCCTGCTGAACTCCGCCATCTTCCAGCGCGACCTGCCCTTGCTGCAGGGCACGATCCTTGTGCTGGCACTGTTCTTCGTGGTGCTGAACCTGCTGGTCGACGTGCTGCAAACCTTGCTCGACCCCCGCATTGCGAGGGCCTGACCCATGGCCGCCCTGACTGTTTCTTCCGCCGCCGTCGACATGAAGCCGCTGCCGATGCAGCGCTCGCGCGGCTACTGGACGTCGGCCATGTTGCGCTTCACGCGAGACCCGGTTGCGATGGGCGCGGCCTTCGTGGTGCTGCTGTTGATCGGCCTTGCGCTGTTCGGCCCCTGGCTGGCGCCGGCCGACCCCTATGCCTCGTCGATGCTCAAGCGGCTGAAGCCCATTGGCACCGAAGGCCTGCCGCTCGGCAGCGACGAACTGGGCCGGGACATGCTGTCGCGCCTTGTCGTCGGTGCGAGGCTATCGCTCTTCATCGGTATCACGCCGGTGGTCTGCGCCTTCGTGCTCGGTGCAGTGATCGGCATCGTGGCCGGCTATGCGGGCGGCATCGTCAACACGCTGATCATGCGCACGATCGACGTGTTCTATGCGTTCCCCTCAGTGCTGCTGGCCATTGCGCTGTCGGGCGTGCTCGGTGCCGGCGTCTTCAACTCGCTGATCTCGCTGACCATCGTGTTCATCCCGCAGATCGCGCGGGTGGCCGAAAGCGTGACCACGCAGGTGCGCGGCCGCGACTATGTGGAAGCGGCGCGCGCCTCCGGCGCCAATGCCTTCACGATCGTGCGCGTGCACGTGCTCGGCAACGTGCTCGGGCCGATCTTCGTGTATGCCACCAGCCTGATCGCGGTGTCGATGATTCTGGCCTCTGGCCTGTCCTTCCTCGGCCTCGGCGTGAAGCCCCCCGAACCCGAGTGGGGCCTGATGCTCAACA
>JBDUCH010000190.1:0-7747 GCA_040003555.1 Variovorax sp.
ACGAGATGGAGGACGAGTACCTGCGCGAGCGCAAGGCCGACCTCGAGCAGGTGGTGGAGCGTCTGCTGCACCGCATGAAGGGCACCGCCGCCGTGCTGGCACCGAAGCCGCCGCGCCGCAAGCGCGCTGCCGAAGCCGAGGACGACGAGGACGTGACCGTCAGCGACGGCATCGACGTGCCGCTGGTGCTGATTGCGCACGACCTGTCGCCGGCCGACATGCTGCAGTTCAAGAAGAGCGTGTTCGCCGGCTTCGTGACCGACGTCGGCGGCCGCACCTCGCACACCGCGATCGTCGCGCGCAGCATGGACATTCCGGCCGTGGTCGGCGCGCGCACCGCGAGCCAGCTGGTGCGCCAGGACGACTGGGTCATCATCGACGGCGATGCCGGCGTGGTGATTGTCGACCCGTCGCCGATCATCCTGGCCGAGTACGGCTTCAAGCAGCGCCAGGGCGATCTCGAACGCGGGCGGCTCTCGCGCCTGCGCCACAAGCCGGCCGTCACCCTCGACGGCGAGCGCGTCGACCTGCTGGCCAACATCGAGATGCCGGAAGACACGCTCAACGCCGTCAAGGCCGGCGCCGTGGGCGTGGGCCTGTTCCGCAGCGAGTTCCTGTTCATGGGCCGCGAGTCGCAGCGCCTCTCGCGGCTGCCCGACGAAGAAGAGCAGTACCAGGCCTACAAGCGCGCGGTCGAGGGCATGCAGGGCATGCCGGTCACCATCCGCACCATCGACGTCGGCGCCGACAAGCCGCTCGACGGCAAGCCGGCCAGCAAGCAGGAGCACCTGAACCCGGCGCTCGGCTTGCGTGCAATCCGCTGGAGCCTGGCCGACCCGGCCATGTTCCTGACGCAGCTGCGCGCCATCCTGCGCGCCGCGGCGCACGGCGAAATCCACCTGCTGATTCCGATGCTCGCGCACGCCAGCGAGATCCGCCAGACGCTGTCGCTGATCGACTTTGCCCGCGCCGAGCTCGACAACCGCGGCGTGGTGTACGGCCACGTGAAGCTCGGCGCCATGATCGAGATCCCGGCCGCGGCGCTCACGCTCAAGACCTTCCTGAAGTACTTCGACTTTCTCTCGATCGGCACCAACGACCTGATCCAGTACACGCTGGCAATCGATCGGGCCGACGAAGCGGTGGCGCATCTCTACGATCCGGCGCATCCCGCCGTGCTGCGCCTGGTGGCCGACACCATTGCGGAATGCCGCCGCCAGGGCAAGGGCGTCAGCGTTTGCGGCGAAATGGCGGGCGACCCTCAGTTCACGCGGTTGCTGCTCGGCATGGGCCTGCGCAGCTTCTCGATGCACCCCTCGCAGATCCTCACGGTCAAGCAGGAGGTGTTGCGCGCCGACACCAACAAGCTGGCGCCGTGGGCGCAGCAGGTGCTCGAAGCCGACGACCCGGCGGCGCTGCTGGCGCGCTGAGGTTTCAACCCAATCGGCCTGCAGCGCCCGTTCTGCGGGGGCAGGCGCTGTGGAACAACGGCGTTGACATCAAACGAAACATTACGAGACCGCGCTGAAAAGACGCGGCGCGACGCTGCTCGCACCATCGAGGCTCCTTCAACAAGCACTCTCTGAAAGGCCGCGATCATGAATATCCGCTCCACCTTCCTCGCCGTTTCCGCGCTGGCTCTGCTGGGCACCTCGGCCGTCCAGGCCGAGACCTACGCCGGCGTGCAGGCATCCGTTTCCGCCATGCGCCGCGACACCGTGCATGCCGAAGCCCTGCGCGCTGCTTCGGCACCCGACCAGAACGTGACACGCGGTTCGCGCGGCGCGGAAACCGTGGCCGTTTCGCAGGATCGCGCTGCGGTTCAGGCCGAAGCCGTGCGCGCGAGCGCCGCGCCGGACCAGAACGTGAGCTCGAGTTCGCGCGTCAACAGCAAGGTCATCTCGACCATGCAGAACCCGGTCGACGTGCGCACCAGCAAGCTCTGATGCGCCACCGCCTCCTCCTCCATTCCATCCCCAAGGACATCTCATGAAGCACTGGATCAAACGTTCCCTTTTCGGCCTCTTAGGCGGCGCGCTCGTGGTCGGCAGCATTGCCGGCTGTGCGGCCCAGCGTCACGGCTGGGGCAGCGGCGACTCGGCCGAATTCCGTGCCAAGGTGGTCGAGCGCGTCGGCAGCAAGCTCGACCTCGATGCCACGCAAAAGCAGAAGCTCGGCGTGCTCGCCGAAAAACTGCAAGCGCAACGCACGGCGATGCGCGATGCGGGCGGCGCTGGCGGCGCGCGCTCGCAGTTCACGTCGCTGTTCGCCGGCAACAAGCTCGACCAGGCTGGTGCCGCCAGACTGCTCGACGAAAAGACGGCCGCGGTGCGCGCCGGCAGCCCCGAAATCATCGCGGCAGCGGCCGACTTCTTCGACAACCTGAACCCGTCGCAGCAGCAGAAGGTGCGCGAGTTCATGACCCGTGGCCGCCGTTGGGGCCATCGTGGCTGAAGCCGCGGGCTTCAGCGGCGGGCGGGGCTGGCGCCGGGCCTGGCGAGTGCCCAGCGTCAGCACCGTGGTTCCGGTGCAACCCGGCGCGGTGCGCGGCGGCGTGCGCAATCTGCTGCGCCTCGAAGGCGCGGTGCTGCTGGCCGGCGCGCTTGTCGCGTACGACCAGGTCGGTGCCGGCTGGGGCGCGTTCGCCCTGCTGTTCCTTGTGCCCGATGTCTCGCTGCTGGGCTACTTTGCCGGCGCGCGCACCGGGGCCATGCTCTACAACGCCGCACATTCCTACTTCGGGCCGGCCGCGCTGATCGCGCTCGGCGCGCTGGCGGCGCAACCGGTGGCGCTGGCGCTGGGGTTGGTCTGGCTGGCCCACATCGGTTTCGATCGCCTGCTGGGCTACGGCCTCAAGTACGGCAGCAGCTTCGGCGCCACCCACCTCGGGCAACTCGGCCCGCGCGACGCGTGGTGATTCTTTCCAAGGGGTGGCGGTGCCGGGCGGGTTGATGCTCTCGGTGCTGCTGTCCCGCAGTCACAATCCGGCCATGCCCCGCATCCTTCTGATCGACGACGACGAGCACCTGGCGCCGCCACTCGCTACCTACTTCGCGCGCTTCGACTGCACGCTGGAAAGCGCGACGCGGCCAAGCGAAGGCCTCGCCAAGCTGCGGGCCGGCCACTACGACGCCGCGATCCTCGACGTGATGCTGCCCGAGATGGACGGCTTCGCGCTGTGCCGCGAGATCCGCAAGGAGAGCGAGATCCCGATCGTGATGCTCACGGCGCGCGGCGATGTGATGGACCGCGTGGTCGGCCTCGAGATCGGCGCCGACGACTACCTGCCCAAGCCCTTCGAGCCGCGCGAGCTGGTGGCGCGCGTACAGACCATCCTGCGCCGCCAGCGGGCGCAGCTTGCTGCCGCGCCCGTTGTGACGGCGGCGGCGACGCAGCGCCATGTGTTCGACGGCCTGGCGATCGACCTGGATCGGCGCGAAGTGCTGCGCCAGGGCGAGCGCGTCGAACTCACCGGCACCGAATTCGAACTGCTCGCGCTGCTGGCCGCCGAGCCCGGCCGCGTGTTCAACCGCGACGACATCCTCAATCGCCTGCGCGGCCACGAGGCCGACCTGTACACGCGTGCGGTCGACATCGTGGTGAGCCGTCTGCGCAAGAAGCTGGAGCCGCTCGACTGCATCAAGACGCTGCGCAACGCGGGCTACACGCTCGCGCTGGCCCGAAGCGAGCGGGCATGAGGCGTCGCGGCCGCGTGCTGGCTTCGGCCGACCGGGCGCTGGCTGCTGCGGGCCAGGCCAGCCAGCGCGGCCAGCGGCGCTGGCGCCATTCGCTGCGGCTGCGCCTGGTTACGCTGTTCGTCGTGCTCGCGCTGGCGCTGATGGCCGTGTTCGTCGGCGGCATGAAGTCGGCCCTGTCGAGCACCGGTTGGCGCGAGGTCGCGCGCCCGCTGCTGGTCGACTACATGGATCGTGTCGTGGTCGAGCTCGGCAGCCCGCCCGACGTGGCGCGCGCGCAGGGGCTGGTCGACCGGCTGCCCATCACCCTGCGCATTGACGGCCCGAAGGTGAACTGGGACTCGGATCCCGGCCGCAGCGACCGCCGCGGCTGGTTTTCCGACCGCCGGCGTGAGCGCGACGCGCCGGACGACCCCTGGTTCGTCCGGCCGACGGCCGACGGCCACCGCGTCACCTTCGGTTGGAGTCCGCGCCTGTGGCAGCACCAGCCCAGCAATGCCGACTGGATCACCGCGGTGCTGGCGCTCGGGTTGATCCTGCTGGCCTACGCGCTCGTGCACAAGTTGCTCAAGCCACTGGACGACATTCGCAAGGGCGCCGACCGCTTCGGCCGCGGCGACTTTGCGAAGGCCATTCCGCTGCGCCGGCGCGACGAGCTCGGCGACCTCGCACACCGCATCAACACCATGGCGCACGACCTCGAAGGCATGCTCGATGCCAAGCGCGCGCTGCTGCTCGCGCTGAGCCACGAGCTGCGCTCGCCGCTCACGCGCGCACGGCTCAATGCCGAGCTGCTGCCCGACACGCCCGAAGGTGCCGCCGAGCGCGCTGCGCTGTTGCGGGATCTGAACGAGATGCGCGACCTCATCAGCGACCTGCTGGAAAGCGAGCGCCTCGCGAGTCCGCACGCGGCGCTGCAACGCGAGCCGGTCGACCTGACGGCGCTGGTGCGCGAGGTGGTGGCCGATCAGGCCGACGGCCCGCAGGTGCAATTGGATCTGCCCGAGGCGCTGCCGGTGCGCACGCTCGACCGCACCCGCGTGCGCCTGCTGGTGCGCAACCTGCTCGACAACGCGCTGCGCTACAGCGCTGGTGCACCGCAGCCGCCGCGCATTTCGCTGCGCACCGAGGGCAAGGGCGTGCTGCTCGAGGTGCGTGATTTCGGCCCCGGCGTCGACGAGGCCCAGCTCGAGCACCTGACCGAACCGTTCTACCGCACCGACAGCGCCCGCCAGCGCGCAACCGGTGGCGTCGGCCTTGGCATGTACCTGTGCCGGCTGGTGGCCGAGGCGCATGGCGGCAGGCTCGAAGTGCGCAACGCGCAGCCCGGTCTGGCCATTACGGCGCTGCTGATCTGATCGATCAGCCGTGCGCGTACCAGAGCGCCGCGAAAAAATGGCAGATGCTGCCCCCCAGCACGAACAGATGCCAGACGAAGTGCGCGTAACGCAGCTTCGAGTCGAGCAGGAACACCACCGCGCCCGCGGTGTACGCCAGCCCGCCCGCCACCAGCCAGCCAAGTCCGGCCGGTGACATGCGCTCGACCAGCGGCACGGCGGCCACCAGCGCCATCCAGCCCATCGCGACATAGAGCCCGGTCGACCACAGCGGATGCTGCAGGCGATTGAGCAGCTTGGCACCCACACCGACCACCGCGGCTGCAGTCACAGCGCTCAGCAGTGCCCAGCCCCAGGGCCCGCGCAGCACGCCGAGCAGAAACGGCATGTAGCTGCCCGCAATGAAAAGGTAGATGGCGGCATGGTCGAGCCGGTTCAGCAGCAGCTTGGCGCGGCCGGCCGGCAACGCATGGTACAGCGTCGAGATCAGGTACAGCACGATGGCGGTGCCGGCGAACAGCGAGGCGCCGATGACGTTGGCCGCCTGGCCCTGCTGCGCGGCGTTGAAGACCAGGATCGGAAGGGCTGCGACTGCAAGCAGCAGGCCCAGCCCATGGCTTGCCGCGTTGGCGATCTCTTCGCCGAGGGTCTGGATTCGGGGTGGTGTCAGTTCGGACATGGGCTCATTCTGCACAAAGCCGCTGTCGCGCGCGCTACGTCAGGAGGCTTAGACCGGAGATAGCATCCGGCTCCACAGCCGATCCCTCAAGACATAGCCCAAGGAAACAACGCCATGACTGCCCCGCTCACCAATCACCAGGTTCGACTTGCCAAGCGCCCCGAGGCTGCTGCCACGCGCGAGCACTGGCGCTTCACCACCGAGCCCGTCGGCGAGCCGGCCGAGGGCGGCGTGCTGGTCAAGACGCTGTCGCTGTCGCTCGACCCCGCGATGCGCGGCTGGCTCAACGACGCCAAGAGCTACATCCCGCCGGTGGCCATCGACGAGGTGATGCGCGCCGGCGGCGTGGGCCGCGTGGTCGCGTCGAAGAACCCGGCCTTCGCGATAGGCGACACGGTCTACGGCACGCTCAATGTGCAGGAGTACATGCTCATTCCGCAGGAGGAGATCAAGCGCAACGGCCTGGTGAAGATCGACTTGCGCGTCGGCACCATCGGCCAGTGGCTCAACGTGCTCGGCATGCCGGGCATGACCGGCTACTTCGGCTTGATGGACGTGGGCCAGCCCAAGCCGGGCGAAACGGTCGTCGTCTCCGGCGCGGCCGGCGCGGTCGGCCAAACCGTGGGCCAGCTCGCGAAGATCAAGGGCTGCCGCGTGGTCGGCATCGCGGGCGGCGCGGCCAAGTGCGACTGGGTCGTGAAGGAACTGGGCTTCGATGCCTGCATCGACTACAAGGCCGGCGAAGGCGCGGTGCGCGCGGGCCTGAAGGAACATTGCCCCAAGGGCGTCGACATCTACTTCGACAACGTCGGCGGCGAGATCCTGGACCAGGTGCTCGCCAAGCTCGCGCGCAAGGCCCGCATCATCATCTGCGGTGCGATCAGCCAATACAACAACGCCAACAGCATGCCCGGCGCCGGCCCCCGCAATTACCTGAGCCTGCTGGTGAACCGCGCGCGCATGGAAGGCATCGTGGTGTTCGACTACGCCGACCGCTATCACATTGCCATCGCCGAGATGGCCGGCTACCTGAAGGACGGCCGCATGAAGAGCAAGGAAGACACCGTCAAGGGCATCGACACCTTCCCCGAATCGCTCAACAAGCTGTTTGCGGGGGAAAACTTCGGCAAGCTGGTGCTGCAGGTGGCGGAAGACTGAAGTGGCGCGCTGAGTCCGGGCGGCCAGCCCGGGCGCGCATCGGAGCGGACATTTTTCACAGAACAGGACCTCGCTTGGTAGCCTGTCGATCCGCACCCCGCTAGCTGATTGGCCTCACCCCCCCTCACAAATCAGTCAGGGGGAAAGAGATATGAAGAAGAGCCTTTTCGCGGCGAGCGCCGTCGTGCTTGCGTTGACCGGATGCGCCAGTATTTTCAATGGCAAGACGCAGCAAGTCACGGTGAGCAGCGTTCCCGAGGGCGCGATGGCGTCGGTAACCAACCGCGCCGGGGAGAAGATCCACAGCGGCGCCACGCCTGTCACGCTGACGCTCGATCGCGGTGCGGGCTACTTCAAGTCGGAGAGCTACGCCATCGTCCTGACCAAGGACGGCTTCGCACTGAAGGAGCTAAAGCTCACCGCCACGCTCAGCGGCTGGTACATCGGCAACATCTTGTTGGGCGGCCTAGTCGGCATGCTGGCGGTCGACCCGCTGACTGGTGCGATGTGCACCTTCCCTTCGTCGGTCAGCGGGACGCTCGAGTCGCAGGCCACCAAGAGCTCTGCGGCCGATGGCGCACCGACCATCGTTTCCACCGAGACGCTCACGGGCGAGCAGATGAAGCATGCGCGCCTGCTGGCGCCGGCGGCGCGCGCGCAGCAGTAACCGCCTCTCAGCTCCCCGCCTTGTTCGGATCCCGCCAGGCGCGCTCGAACGGCAGCCGCCACGCGTGCGGCGCGATCAGCTGGTGCACCGCCTTCGGGCCCCAGGAGCCGGCCTCGTAGAGCCGCACCGGCGGCGGCGATTCGAGCAGGTGGGTCGACACCTCCCACAGCCGCTCGATGCCTTCGGCCGTGGTGAACAGCGTGCGGTCGCC
>JBDUCH010000191.1:0-7733 GCA_040003555.1 Variovorax sp.
CCTCGCCGATCACGGCCATCAGGAAGTCGGTGTGCGCTTCGGGCAGCCAGTGCAGCTTCTCGACACTGCCGCCAAGGCCGACGCCGAAGATCTCGCCGCGGCCGATCGCGATGAGCGAGTGCGAGAGCTGGTAGCCCTTGCCGAGCGCGTTGTTCTCGCCGAACGGATCGAGGTACGCAAAGATGCGCTCGCGCCGCCAGGGCGACGAGGCGACGATCATGCCGAAGGCCACCACCACCAGCGCCGCGATGACGAAGAACATGCGTGCGTTGACGCCGCCCAGGAACAGTATGCCCATCGCGATGATCGCGATCACCATGAAGGCGCCCATGTCGGGCTCGGCCAGCAGCAGCATGCCGACCACCACCACCGCGATGCCCATCGGCAGCACGGCGCGGAAGAAGCGCTCCTTGATCTCCATTTTGCGCACCATGTAGCTGGCCGCGTAGAGCACCATCGCGAGCTTGGCGAGTTCCGACGGCTGGAAGCTCATGAAGCCCAGCGGAATCCAGCGGCGCGCGCCGTTCACGCTGCGGCCCACGTGCGGGATCAACACTGCCACCAGCAGCAGCAGCGACGCGACGAACAGCCAGGGCGCCGCGCGCTCCCAGGTCTTCATTGGCACCTGGAAGGTGAGCAGTGCGGCGACGAAGGCGATCAGCAGGAACAGCGTATGGCGCAGCACGAAGTACGACTGGCTGTAGTTCATGCGCGAAAAGCGCGGGTTGTCTCCCAGGGCGATCGAGGCCGAATACACCATCACCAGCCCCCAGGCGACCAGCGCCATCGTGACCCAGAGCAGCGCCTGATCGAAACCCAGCACCCGCATCGGCGTGGCCTTGGTCTGGGCGATGTCGGAGCCGCCGAGGCGCACCGGCAGATGCATCGGCAGCGCATCGATGCCGCTCCTTGCGGCACGGCGGAACCAGCCGTTGAAACGGCTGCCTTCGTTCGGGGTGGCGGCGGCGGTCTGGTTCATGGCTGTTGGCCTTGCGGTGCATCGGCCAGCGACTGCACGGCCTCGCAGAACGCCGCTGCGCGGTGGGCGTAGTCCTTGAACATGTCGAAGCTGGCACAGGCCGGCGACAACAGCACCGCATCGCCCGGATTGGCGCGCTTCGCCGCGGCCTGCACGGCCTCTTCCATCGAGCCCGCATGCAGCAGCGAAACGCCGGTGCCCGTCAGTGCCTCTTCGAGGATTGACGCGTCGCGGCCGATCAGCACCACGGCGCGCGCGAACTGGCGCACCGGCGCCGCCAGCGGCGTGAAGTCCTGGCCCTTGCCTTCGCCGCCGAGGATCACGACCACGCGGCGCTCGGCACCGAGCCCGCTGAGCGCGGCGACGGTGGCGCCGACATTGGTGCCCTTGCTGTCGTCGAAGTACTCGACCTCGTCGACGATCGCGATGGGTTCCACGCGGTGCGGCTCGCCCCGGTATTCGCGCAGGCCATAGAGCATGGGACCGAGCGCGCAATCGGCCGCGCTGGCGAGTGCCAGAGCGGCCAGCGCGTTGAGCGCGTTGTGCTGGCCGCGGATGCGCAGTGCGTCCGCGGGCAACAGCCGCTGGAGATGGATCTCGACTTCTTCGACCGGGCCGCCGCGCTTGCGCTTGATGGTTTCGTCGGCTTCCAGCGCGCGCACCAGCCAGGCCATGCCGCTGACGCGCTCGATCCCGAAATCGCCCGGGCGCAGCGGCATGCCGGCGCCGAAAGTGAGGTGCATGCGCTGTTGCGGGCGCTGCAGCTTGACGCGCACCGGCGCCGGCAGCATCTGCATGACCGCCTCGTCGTCGCGATTGAGCACCATCAGGCCGCGCGTGCCGAAGATGCGCGCCTTGGCTGCCGCATAGGCCGTCATGTCGCCATGCCAGTCGAGGTGATCCTGCGTGAGGTTCAGCACGGCGGCGGCGGTCGGCTCGAAATGCTGCACGCCGTCCAGCTGGAAGCTGGAAAGTTCGAGCACCCAGACCTGTGGCAGCGTGCCCGCGTCCATGTGCGCCGCCAGCGTATCGAGCAAGGTCGGGCCGATGTTGCCAGCCACCGCGACCGTCTTGCCGGCGCGCTCAACCAGCTGGCCCGTGAGCGCGGTGACGGTCGTCTTGCCGTTGGTGCCCGTGATGGCGAGCACGGCCGGGCGGTAGCCCTGCGCCGGCGCCGGCTCGGGTGCTGCGAGCGGCAGGGGCGTCTCGTCATCGGGCGTGGCCACGACGGCTGGCGCAGCCGCGGAGAGTTCCGCAATGCGGGCAACGAACTCGGCCGCATCGCGCGCGGCGGAATGCACCGACGCCTTCGCCGGAACCGCGGCCACCGGGGCATCGACCACGACGGGCGGCGCTGGCTCGGAAACAGGTTCGGGTTCGATGGCTTCGGCCATCGGCGGCGGATCGACCAGCTCCGGCGATTCGTCTTCAGTTTCGGTTTCGGTTTCGGTTTCGACCGGATCACCGGACACCGCCTCGGGTTCCTCGAACGGCAGGTCGACGGCCCGCAGGTCGTGCAGGGCCTGCGCAAACAGATCCAGTTCGCCGCCGACCGGCAAGCCGATGGCGCGCGCCGCATCGACCACCGGCGCGATGGTGGCAGGCACCAGGCCCGGCGACCGATAGACCGCGCGGATCGCCGTGCCCTCGACGAGGCTCGCGGAAAACGGCCCACCGATGAAAGTGGCCTGCGGCCATTCCGACCGCAGCGTCTGCAGCAGTGCGGGCGCCTCGCGCGTGTCGGCGACCGTGACCTGCGCGCCATGGCGCACGCACCAGCGTGCCATCGCCAGGCCGGACAGGCCCAGTCCAAGGATCAGGACAGCTTGATCCTGCAGGTGTTTCACGTCAGTGCCCGCCCGGCCGCCCGAAGGGCACTGAGCGCGCCCTCGGAGGGCAGCGATACGCGAAGCGATGAGCGTGGGTGCATTTCACTCACCTCAGCTTCAGCGTGGAAAGGCCCACGAGGCACAGCAGCATCGTGATGATCCAGAACCGCACCACGACCTGCGTTTCACGCCAGCCGCTCTTTTCGAAATGGTGGTGCAAGGGTGCCATCTTGAGCACGCGCCGGCCCTCGCCGAAACGCTTCTTCGTGTATTTGAAGTACATGACCTGGGCCATCACCGACACGGCTTCCACCACGAAGATGCCGCCCATGATGAAGAACACGATCTCCTGGCGCACGATGACGGCGATGGTGCCAAGCGCGCCGCCGAGCGCGAGCGCACCCACGTCGCCCATGAAAACCTGGGCCGGATGCGTGTTGAACCACAGGAAGGCCAGGCCCGCGCCAGCCATCGCCGAACAGAACACCAGCAGTTCGCCGGAGCCCGGAATGTGCGGGAACAGCAGGTACTTCGAATAGACCACGCTGCCGGTCACATAGGCGAACACGCCGAGGGCCGAACCGACCATCACCACCGGCATGATCGCGAGGCCGTCGAGCCCGTCGGTGAGGTTCACCGCGTTGCTGGCGCCGACGATCACGAGATAGGTCAGGATCACGAAGCCGATGCCGCCGAGCGGGTAGCTGATTTCCTTGAAGAACGGCACCAGCAGATTGATCTTCGGCGGAAAGTCGAGGTCAAAGCCCGAGCGCACCCAGGTGTAGAACAGTTCCAGCACACGCCAGTTCGAGCTCTCCGAAATGCTGAACAGCAAATAGAAGCCGGCCACCAGGCCGACGATCGACTGCCACAGGTATTTCTCGCGCGAGCGCATGCCCTCGGGATCCTTGCGTACCACCTTGCGCCAATCGTCGACCCAGCCGATCGCGCCGAAGCCGAGCGTGACCCACAGGACAATCCAGACGAAACGGTTCGACACGTCGAACCACAGCACCGTGGCAAGTGCGATCGAGAACAGCACCAGCACCCCGCCCATGGTCGGCGTGCCGCTCTTGCTCAGATGCGTTTCCATGCCGTAGCCGCGCACCGGCTGGCCGATCTTGAGCGCGGCCAGGCGCCGGATCACATAGGGGCCGGCCGCCAGGCCCACCAGCAGCGCGGTCAGTGCCGCCATCAGCGCGCGGAACGTGAGGTACTGGAACACGCGAAGGAACCCGAACTCGGGCCCGAGCGTTTGCAACCATTGGGCCAGGCTCAGCAGCATGGTGCGAAAGCGCGCGGTTCACGATGCATGACCGGCCTCCTCTTTTTGTTGTTGTGACGATGGCATCGCGCGCCTGTCGATGGCCTGCACCACGCGTTCCATGCGCATGAAGCGAGAGCCCTTGACCAGCACGCTGGCGGCCCGCGGCAGCTGCGCGAGCACGGCCTCGTTGAGCGAGTCGATGGTCTCGAAATGGCGCGCTCGGCCCGGGTCTCCGAAGGCCGCGACGCTGTGGGTCGTGGCCGTGCCGAGCGCATAAAAAGTGTCGATGCCGCGTTCGCGCGCCCAGGCGCCGACCTCGGCGTGGAAGCGTTCGCTGTCGTCGCCGACTTCGCCCATGTCGCCGAGCACCAACAGGCGCGGAGCCAGCAGGCTGGCGAGCACGTCGATCGCGGCGCGCACCGAGTCGGGGTTCGCGTTGTAGGTATCGTCGACCAGCGTGATCTCGCGGCCATCGGCCAGTTGCAACGCGCTGGCGCGCGAGCGGCCCTTGACCGGTTCGAAGGCTTCGAGCCCGCGCGCGATGTCGTCGAGCGACACGCCGGTGGAGAGCGCGCAAGCGATGGCTGCCAGTGCGTTCACCACGTTGTGGCGACCGGCAATGTGCAGCGTGCAGCGCAATTCACCGAGCGGCGTGCGGGCCGCGAAGCACCAGGCATGCTGTTTCCATTCGGCCGAGATCAGCGTGATGTCGGCATCGGGATGCTCGCCGAAGCTAAGGCAGCGGCGCTGCGCGCCTTCGGTTGCCAGTTCGATCCACAGCGGCGTGAATTCATCGCCATGCGGAAACACGGCGGTGCCATGGGCCGGGAGTGCCGTGAACACGGCCGCGTTCTCGCGCGCCACCGCTTCCACGGTCGCCATGAACTCCTGATGCTCGCGCTGCGCGTTGTTGACCAGCGCCACGGTCGGCCGCGCCATGGCAGCCAGCCGCGCGATCTCGCCCGGATGGTTCATGCCGAGCTCGACCACCGCGCGCCGATGGCGTTCGCGCAGCCGCAGCAAGGTCAGCGGCACGCCGATTTCGTTGTTGAAGTTCCCGGCCGTCGCCAGCGATCTGTCGTCGCAGGCGACTCGCAGGATGGTGGCCAGCATCTGTGTGACGGTGGTCTTGCCGTTGCTGCCGGTGACCGCGATCAGGGGCAAGGTGAACTGGCTGCGCCAGCCGGTCGCGAGCGCGCCGAGCGCGGCGAGTGAATCGGGCACTTCCAGCCCGGCCAGACCGGCCGCTTCAAGTCCGCCGTGGGCGATGGCGGCCGCCGCCCCGCGCGCCTTGGCGTCGGCCAGGAATTCATTGGCGTCGAAGCGTTCGCCCTTGAGCGCCACGAAAAGATCGCCGGCCGCCAGCGTGCGCGTGTCGGTGTGCACGCGCTCGATCTTCGTGAGCGGATCGCCCACGAGCCGCGCACCGGGGATCCAGCCCAGGGCCTGTGCAAGCGTCATCATGGCCGGGCCCTCCGCGCAAGTGCGTCGGCTGCGTGCGCAGTTTCCGAGAAAGCGATTTTCTCGCCCGCGATTTCCTGCCATGCCTCGTGCCCGCGGCCGGCCAGCAACACCACGTCCTGCGGTGCGGCCTGCGCGATCGTGTCGGCGATGGCTTTGGCACGGTCGGGCTCGACCTGGGCCGCTTCGGGTTGCGCCAGGCCCAGCAGGATCTGGCTGATGATGGCCGCCGGCCTTTCGCTGCGCGGGTTGTCGCTGGTCACGACCACGCGGTCGGCCTGCTTCTCGACCACGGCGGCCATCAGGGGCCGCTTGATCGGGTCGCGGTCGCCGCCGCAGCCGAACAGGCACCACAGCGCACCGCCGCGCTGCGCTGCCAGCGGCCGCAGACCCGCAAGCGCCTTGTCGAGCGCGTCGGGCGTGTGGGCATAGTCGACCACGACGAGCGGCTGGCCCGGCGCGGTGACGCGCTCCATCCGGCCGGGCACGCTGCTGAGATCGCGGCAAGCCTGTACGGCGTCGGCCAGCGACAGCCCGAGCGAGCGCAAGGTGCCGATGACGCCGAGCAGATTGGCCACGTTGTACTGGCCGATCAATCGGGTCGAGAGGTTTTCGTTGCCACCGCCCTGCTCGGCCACCGAGAAGCGCAGCCCCTCGGGGCCATAGCCGATGTCGTGCGCCGCCAGCCGGGCCGGTGCGCCACCGGCCGACACCGTCCACACGTCCAGCGCGCCGCAATCGGTGTCGAGCAGGTTGGCGATCAGGCTGGCGCCGTGCACGTCGTCGATGTTGACGACGGCGGCGCGCAGGCCGGGCCAGCGGAACAATTCGGCCTTGGCCTGCCAGTAGGCGTCCATGCTGCCGTGGTAGTCGAGGTGATCCTGCGTGAAGTTGGTGAACACCGCGACGCGGATCTCGCAGCCGTCGAGCCGCCGCTCGGCGATGCCGATCGACGAGGCTTCGATGGCGCAGGCGCCGAAGCCGCGCGAGACGAAGCCGCGCAGTTCGCGCTGCAGCATCACCGGGTCGGGCGTGGTGAGGCCGGTGTAGGTGAGATCGGGCGGCACGCCGATGCCGAGCGTGCCGATCGCGGCGCAGGGTCCGTAGCCGCTGTGGCGCGACAGCGCTTCGGCCAGCCACCAGGCGGTCGAGGTCTTGCCGTTGGTGCCGGTCACTGCCAGCAGCGCGAGCTGGGTGGAAGGCCGGCCGTAGAACGCCGAGGCGATCGGGCCGGTGGCCGACTTGAGCCCCGGATAGGCGGCGACCGCTTCGCTGTCGAAGCCGAACGCTTCGACGCCGTCCTGCTCGACCAGGCAGGCCGCTGCGCCCTGCGCCAGCGCCGCCGCTACGTGGGCGCGGCCATCGGTCGCGGCACCGGGCCAGGCAATGAAACCGTCGCCCGCGCCGATGCGGCGGCTGTCGGCCTGCAACTGGCCGGGCACGCACGAGCGCAGCCAGTGGGCAGCTTCATTGGGTGTGGAAAGGCGGATGTCGTTCATCAGAAGCTCTCGTCCACGCCCTTGGTCACGACCAGCGGCTTGACCGCCAGGTCGGGCGCCACGTTCATCATTCGTAGCGTCTGCTGCACCACTTCGCTGAATACGGGCGCGGCCACCGTGCCGCCGAAATACTGGCCGGCGCTGGGCTCGTCGATCATTACGGCGACGATGATGCGCGGCTTCTCGATTGGCGCCATGCCGGTGAACCATGAGCGGTACTTGTTGCTCGCATAGCCCTTGCCGACCTGCTTGTGTGCCGTGCCGGACTTGCCGCCGACCGAATAGCCGACGGTCTGGGCCAGTTGGCCGGTGCCCCCCGGGCCGGCGGCCATCTGCAGCATCTTGCGCACCGCATGTGCGTTCTCTTCCGAGAACACCCGCACGCCAACCGCGGGCTCGGTGCTCTTGAGCATGGTGGCCGGGATGATGCGGCCATCGTGCGCGAACGAGGTGTACGAATGCGCCATCTGGAACAGCGAGGCCGACAAGCCGTAGCCGTAGGCCATGGTCGCCTGCTCGACCGGCTTCCAGGTCTTCCAGGGCCGCAGCCGGCCGGTGACGGCACCGGGGAACGTGAGCTGCGGCTTCTGGCCGTAGCCGAGCGCGGTGTAGGTGTCCCACATCTCATGCGGGCTCATCTTCTGCGCGATCTTGAGCGCGCCGACGTTGCTCGACTTCTGGATCACGCCCTCGACCGT
>JBDUCH010000192.1:0-7703 GCA_040003555.1 Variovorax sp.
ATGTTGTTCATCCACTGGTTGTAGGTGTTGACCCAGTTCTCGGGCACGAAGCGCACCTCGCCCGACTGTACTGCGTCGATCGCCTTCTGCGCGATCGAATGGCCCCTCGCGTCGGGCTTGCTCATCGCCACGAACCACTGGTCGGTCAGCATCGGCTCGATCACGGCGCCGGTGCGCGTGCAGCGCGGCACCATCAGCTTGTGCTTGACGGTGTCGACCAGCACGCCGAGCGCTTCCAGATCCGCCACGATCGCCTTGCGCGCGACGAAGCGGTCCAGGCCGCGGTATTTTTCGGGTGCGTTGTCGTTGATGGTCGCATCCAGCGTCAGCACGCCGATGGTCTGCAGCCCATGGCGCTGGCCGACCGCATAGTCGTTGTAGTCGTGCGCAGGCGTGACCTTCACCACGCCGGTGCCGAAAGCCTTGTCCACGTAGTCATCGGCGATCACCGGGATCAGCCGGCCGACCAGCGGCAGCTTCACGCGCTGGCCGACCAGGTGCCTGTAGCGCTCGTCTTCGGGGTGCACCATCAGCGCGGTGTCGCCGAGCATGGTTTCGGGCCGCGTGGTGGCCACCGTCAGCGAGGCCGACCCGTCCTCGAGCGGGTAGGCGATGTGCCACAGAAAACCGTTCTCTTCCTCGCTCTCGACCTCGAGGTCGCTCACCGCCGTTTTCAGCACGGGATCCCAGTTCACCAGACGCTTGCCGCGGTAAATCAGGCCTTCTTCATAGAGCTTGACGAAGGTGTCGGTGACCACCGGCGACAGCTTGTCGTCCATGGTGAAGTACTCGCGGCTCCAGTCCACCGTGTCGCCGAGGCGGCGCATCTGCTGCGTGATGGTGTTGCCCGATTGCTGCTTCCAGTCCCACACGCGCGCGACGAAGTTCTTGCGGCCGAGTTCGTGCCGATCCAGCTTCTGCTCCTGCAGCTGGCGTTCCACCACGATCTGGGTGGCGATGCCCGCGTGGTCGGTGCCCGGCACCCATACCGTGTTGTCACCCTTCATGCGGTGGTAGCGCGCGAGGCTGTCCATGATCGTGTGGTTGAACGCATGGCCCATGTGCAGCGTGCCGGTCACGTTCGGTGGGGGCAGCTGGATCGAGAACGCGGGCGCGCCTTCCTTGGGCTGCTGCGTGCCGCGAAAGCCGGCCTTCGCGTAGCCGCGCTCTTCCCACTCCGGCCCCCAGTACGCCTCGAGGGCAGCAGGTTCGAACGATTTGGAAAGGCTCTCGAGGCCGGGTTGAAGCAGGGTGTCGCTCATGGCGGTGCAAAAACAAACGGCATCCCGCAGGATGCCGTGGGGTGGGGGAACAGCCCGCGATTTTATTCGACCGGGCCCGGCACGCGTGTACCGGGGCCGGACGCCTCGGTCGGCTGATAATTCCAGGATGCTCTTTCTTCTCTCTCCTGCCAAATCGCTGGACTTCGACACGCCCGTCGGCGACTTGCCGGCCACCCAGCCCGTGTTCGAAGGCCCCCGGGGCCCGGCAGCCGAACTGATCAAGCTGCTGCGCACCAAGACCCCGCAAGACATTGCCGAGCTGATGCACCTGTCGGACAAGCTGTCGGCGCTCAATTTCGCCCGCTATGCGGCCTGGGCGTCCAAGGGCACGGCGAAGAACGCGAAGCCGGCTGCGCTGGCCTTCAACGGCGACGTGTACGGCGGGCTCGACGCGAAGTCGCTCACGCCGAAGCAGATCGGCTGGGCGCAAGACCACGTCTGCATCCTTAGCGGTCTCTACGGCGTGCTGCGCCCGCTCGATCTGCTGCAACCCTACCGCCTCGAAATGGGCACGCAGCTCGCCAACCGCCGCGGCAAGGATCTTTATGCCTTTTGGGGCCCGCGCATCGCCGACCACCTGAACACGCGCCTGATGGCGGATCGCACCCCGGTGGTGATCAATCTTGCCTCTCAGGAGTACTTCAGGTCGGTCGACCTGGAGGTCTTGAAGGCGCGCGTGGTCGAGTGTGTGTTCCAGGAGTGGAAAGGCGACAAGTACAAGATCGTGAGCTTCTTCGCCAAGCGCGCTCGCGGCCTGATGGCGCGCTGGGCGGTGCTGCACAAGGCTGCGACGCCCGGGGCGCTGGAGAAATTCGACCTCGAGGGCTATCGCTTCGATGCCGCGGTGTCCAAGCCCGACCGCCTCGTGTTTCGCAGGAAAGTGCCATGAGCAAGGGCCAGTTCGTCAGCCCCGAGTTGCGCGAATGGATGGCGGCGCAACTCGCGGCCGGTCATTCCATAACGGCGCTGAGGGCATCGATGCGCGATGCCGGCTGGCATGACGACGTGGCCGAAGCGGCGCTGGCCGAACTCCAGTCGCAGACGGCGGACGCCGCGCCCGCCGAGCCGCAGCGCGCGATGCCGGGGCCCGATCTCTCCGCAGCGCCGCTCGAGATCGAGGCTGTCGACCGTCGCGTGCAGGTGCTGCAGACGATGCGCAATCCGCGCGTGGTGGTGTTCGGCAGCCTGTTGTCCGACGAGGAGTGCGACGGCCTGATCGCGGCGGCCCGGATCCGGCTCGCGCGCTCGCTCACGGTCGAGACACAGACCGGCGGCGAGGTTCTGAATGTCGACCGCACCAGCGACGGCATGTTCTTCGAACGCGGCGAGAACGCCATCGTCGCGCGGCTCGAGGCCCGCATTGCGGCGCTGTTGCGCTGGCCGGTCGAGTTCGGCGAGGGCTTGCAGGTGCTGCGCTACCGACCCGGCGCCGAGTACCGCCCGCATTACGACTATTTCGATCCGGCCGAGGCCGGCACGCCGACCATCCTGCGCCGTGGTGGTCAGCGTGTCGCCACGCTGGTGATGTACCTCCAGGCGCCTGAACAGGGCGGCGCCACCACTTTTCCCGACGTGGGGCTCGAGGTGGGGCCGGTGCGCGGCACCGGCGTGTTTTTCAGCTACGACCGGCCCGACCCCGCCACGCGCACGCTGCATGGCGGCGCACCCGTGCTGCTGGGCGAAAAGTGGGTGGCCACCAAGTGGCTGCGCGAACGCGAATTTTCCTGAACCGGCCATGAAACTGCGAGCAAACGGGATCGATCTCTACGTCGACGACAGCGGTGCCGACGGCAGCCAGAACGGGCGCCCCGTGGTGCTTTTGATCATGGGCCTGGGCATGCAGCTCATCGGCTGGCCGATGGAGTTCGTGCAGCCGCTGGTCGACGCCGGCTACCGCGTGGTGCGCTACGACAACCGCGACATCGGCCTGAGCGAGGGTTTCGAGCACGCCGGAAAGCGCAACCTCGTCTGGGAAAGCCTGCGCGCCAGGTTCGGTCTGCGCGTGCGCTCGGCCTACACGCTGCAGGACATGGCGAACGACGCGCTTGGCCTGCTCGACGCGCTCGGCGTAGCGCAAGCGCATGTGGTCGGCGCATCGATGGGCGGCATGATCGCCCAGCGCGTTGCGGCCACCGCGCCGGAGCGCGTGCTGAGCCTCACCAGCATCATGAGTTCGAGCGGCGCGCGCGGCCTGCCCGGCCCGCGGCCCGAGATTGCGAGCGGGCTGATCCGACGCCCCCCCGGCCGCAGCGAAGACGCACTGGTGGACTTCAGCCTCGGCTTCATCAAGCTGATCGCGAGCCCGGACTATCCCCATGAGCCGACGGCGCTCGCGACGCGCGTGCGCACCGGCATTCAGCGCGCCTACCGGCCCGATGGCGTGATGCGCCAGCTGCTCGCAATCGGCGCCGACCGCGACCGCCCCACCGTGCTCTCGAAGATCAAGAGCCCGACGCTGGTACTGCACGGCGAAGCCGACAAGCTGGTGCCGATCGCCTGCGGGCAGGACACCGCACGGCGCATTCCGGGCGCTCGCTTCGTGCCGATTCCCGGCATGGGGCATGACCTGCCGCCGCAGGTGTCGGCGCTGCTGACGGGCCACATCATTCCGTTCTTGAAGTCTGCCGCGCACCCCGCATGACCTTGTCCAATACCAATACCCCGCAGGATTCGCAGCTCGGCCGCCGCTCGGCCTACGTCGACCAGTACGACGCGAGCCTGCTGTTCCCGATCGCACGCGCCACGCAGCGCGAAGCCATGGGCATCGCGGCCGGCGCGCTGCCGTTTTTCGGCGCCGACCTGTGGACGGCGTTCGAGTTGAGCTGGCTCAATGCGCGCGGCAAGCCGCAGTTGGCCATTGCGCATTTCACGGTGCCGTGCGAGACGCCCAACATCATCGAGAGCAAGTCGTTCAAGCTCTACCTCAACAGCTTCAACAGCACGGTGTTCGCGAGCCTCGACGCGGTGCGCGAGCGGTTGCGGGCCGACCTGTCCGAGGCCGCCTGGCGCGGCAGCGACCGCAGTGCCACCATCGGCGTGCGGCTGATCGCGCCCGACGCGTTCGACCAGGAACCGGTGCGCGAGCTCGACGGGCTCAACCTCGATCGGCTCGAGATCGAATGCACCCACTACCAGCCGGCACCCGAACTGCTGAGCGCCCGCATCGACGAGCCGCCGGTGAACGAAACGCTCAGCAGCCGGTTGCTCAAGAGCAACTGCCTGGTGACCGGCCAGCCTGACTGGGGCAGCGTGCAGATTCGCTACAGCGGCGCGCCGATCGAGCAGGCCGGCCTGTTGGCGTACATCGTGAGCTTTCGCAACCACAACGAGTTTCACGAGCCCTGCGCCGAACGCATCTTCAACGACATCTGGCTGCGCTGCCGGCCCAACAAGCTGGCGGTGTACGCGCGCTATACGCGGCGCGGCGGGCTCGACATCAACCCGTTCCGCACCAGCTGGCCGCAGGCGCTGCCAGCCAACAACCGCACTGCGCGACAGTAGAGGTTCGCTCCTACAGCCCGGCGTGCGCTGCCGCACCGATACTGTGGGACTCCCCAAAAACACCCCGGAGGGGTTCTTGAACGTGCTCATCGTCGACGACAACGAGGCCGCGGCCGACTTGCTGAAGGAACTGCTTTCGCTGCAGGATCACACAGCACGCTGCTGCTATACAGCGCAGCAGGCGCTTGATGCGTCGGCCCGCGAGCACTACGACGTCGCGCTGGTCGACCTGACGCTGCCCGACATGCCCGGCACCGAGGTGGCGCGCCGCCTGCGCAGCCCCGCCGACGGCCGACCGCCGTTGCTGGTCGCCATCTCGGGCTACTCGACGCAGGACGTGGCGGGCGCCGAAGCGCGGGCGCTGTTCGACCATTACCTGCAAAAGCCGATCGACTTCGATGCGCTCGACCGCATCCTGGCGGCGCCTGGCGCACGGGCTTCCGCATGAAGGTGTCACCCGGCGCAGGCAGCTGGATCGCGGCCGGCGTGCGTCACGAACTGCTCACGCGCGCGCTGCCGACGCTGCGCCACGACATGGCCGCGCCGGTGTCGGTCATTCGCATGGGGCTGCTGATGCTCAAGCGCCAGGTGGCCGCAGCCGAACTCGATCCGGTCGCCTGTGCCGAGCGCGTTGAACTCATCGACAGCCAGGTCGGCGAGCTGACGGCCGGGATCCGTTTGCTGCGCCACTGGGAGCTGGCCACCGAGGACAGCGGCATCACGCGCTCGGGCTTGGTGGCGGAATGTGTCGCGCTGATGCGGGCGGCCTTCGACCTTCAAGGCGTTGCGCTGGAGGTCGATGCCGCGCTGGTGCCGGCCGACGGCGAACCGCACTGGCCCCGGGCGGCCGCGCTGCGCTACATGCTGCTCGGCGCCATGGGCCATCTGCACGACAGCGTCGATGCGGTCGTCAGCATCGCCATCGCGTCCGATGGCGAGAACGCCCTCCAGCTCACTGCCTCGCCCGAACCCGCCGCAGGCGCGGGCCCCGACAGCAACCACGTGCACCGCGCACCGCGCGCGCTGGCCATTGACGCGATCGCGCTGCAAAGCCTGGCCGACGACCTCGGCTACGAGGTGACGCGCGACGGCGACGTGCTGCGCCTGACCCTCGGCGTGGCCTGAGCCGGCCGGGCTCGGGCCTGCGCGCGCCGGTGCCGCTGCAGGAACACGAGCAACCGCGCCTCGGCTGCATGCAGCCGCCGCAGACTGGTCGCGTTGCCCGAGATTTCCCGCCAGATGTCGTTCATCGCGCCGACGTCGCCCGCGAGCGTGCTGCCAAGAGACAGCACTGCCGGGTGCACGTAGGCCTTCTTGCAGACGGCCGGCGTGTTGCCGAGCTGCGCGGCCACGGCGGTCAGGATTTCCTTGGCGCTGTAACGTGATGCCTCCGCCGCATCGCCGCCGCTGCAGGCCAGCCGCGTCAGTTCGAGCGCCTGCACCGTGCCGTGCCAGGTGCGGAAATCCTTGGCGGTGAAGCCGCCTTCGGGTGCGGCCTCACGCAGGTAATCGTTGACGTCGGTCGACGACAGGCTGCGCGGCGTGCCGTCCTCGTCCTCGTACTGGAACAGCTCTTGCCCAGGCAGCTGCTGGCAGCGGCGCACGACTTTCGCCACGCGCGGGTCGTCCACCGTCGCCTGGTGCATCACGCCGCTCTTGCCGCGAAAGCGCAGCGTGACCGTGCTGCCGCTCAGATCCGCGTGGCGGTTGCGCAGGGTGGTGAGGCCATACGAGCCGTTGCTGCTCGCGTACTCCTCGTTGCCCACGCGCAGGAAGGTGGTGTCGAGCAGCCGCACCAGCGTGGCCAGCACCCGCGTGCGCTCCAGCGCGGCGCCGCGCTTCGCCACCAGGTCACGCGCCACGCGCGCGCGGATGCGCGGCAGTGCGCGGCCGAAGGCCTCGAGCCGGTCGAACTTGGTTCGATCCTTCAGCACGCGCCAGTCGGCGTGGTAGCGGTACTGCTTGCGCCCCCGCGCATCCAGCCCGGTGGCCTGAAGATGGCCGTTCGGCAGCGGGCAGATCCACACGCGGCGGTAGGCCGGCGGAATCGCAAGCTGCCGGATGCGCGCAATCTCGTCGACGTCGCTCAGCCATCGGCCCTTCGCGTCCTTGTAGCGGAAGCCGGTGCCGCGTCGGACGCGGCTGAATCCGGGCATCTCGGGCGTGACGTAGACCAGGCCATGCGCCAGCGGAGCGGGGCGGTCGGCAGCGGGTGAGGTCATGGCATCGGCGTGGGGGGGATTGCAATCAGAGGGTCGCCGCAGCGGCGTACTGCCTGCTGTAGGACGCAGCAAATGGAGACGGTGCGATGCCATCGCAGGTCGATGAGTTGCTGCAGGTGAAATATACGCATTGCGTAAATCAAACCTCAATTTCATACGCATAGCGTACATTTCAAGCATGAGCCAGCAACAAGACATCCTGCGCGACGCGATGCGCCGCCTCAATCTCACCCGTGACGCGTTCTCCGGACGGCTGGGCGTGCGCCGCCGCGCGCTCGACACTTGGCTGCTGCCAGCCGATTCGAGCGAGTCGCGCGCCATGCCCGAGATGGTCGGCAAGTTCGTCGCCGAAATCCTGCAGCGCGAGGCGTTCGGGGCTGCCGCCGGCACCGGGGGCGCGGACGACCGGCCGCTCGCGCAGCGCATCGCGGCGGAAGGCAAGCCGCAATTGCTGTCGGTCGCGCAGTTCGATCGCGGCAGCCTCGAAGACCTGTTCCAGGTCGCCGATGTCATGCAGCCCATCGCGCGCCGCCAGAAGGTCACGCGCATCCTCGAAGGTGCGGTGCTCGGCAGCCTCTTCTTCGAGGCCAGCACGCGCACGCGCGTGAGCTTCGGCGCCGCGTTCTGCCGGCTCGGCGGCACGGTGTGCGACACCACCGGCTTCACCTTCTCGTCGATGGCCAAGGGCGAGTCGATC
>JBDUCH010000193.1:0-7700 GCA_040003555.1 Variovorax sp.
TAAAGGAGGAGGCCGCAGGCCGGGGGACATTCGCGGAAGGGGCCACCCGCCGCCAGCGGCCCGCCCCAGCGTCAAGCCCCTAACCCGGTTTGATGCGCTGCGCCGTACAAGCCTCCACGGTCAATGTCGACCGGCTTGCGAGGAGCCTTTCATGTCCCATCCTGTCGCCGCCCTGCCGCCCCGTGGGGGCTTGATGAACCGCCGCCTGTTGCTCGGCCTGCCGGCCGGCCTGCTCGCGGCCAGCGCCCTGCCGGCCTGGGCGCGCACGCAGATCGACGGGCGCTGGCTCCGCGTTGACGTGCAGGATCGCGACAGCGGCGAAACGCTGCCGGTCTACACCGCCGCCGATGGACAGCGCTATGTGGCGGGCCGACCGGGCGCGCGCTACGGCATCACGATCCGCAACCTGCGGCGCGAGCGCATCCTGGTGGTGATGTCGGTCGACGGCATCAACGTGCTCAATGGCCAGACCGCCGGCTGGAACCAGGACGGCTACGTGCTCGGACCGCTGGACGCCGGACAGATTGCCGGCTGGCGCAAGAGCGACCGCGAGATCGCGGCTTTCGAGTTCACCGCGCCGGCCGACTCGTATGCGTCGCGCACCGGTCGGCCACTCGACCTGGGCGTGATCGGAGTCGCGGTGTTCAGCGAGCGCCGGCCCGAGCCGCGCCCGGTGCCGCCGCCGGTGATGCAGTCCGCGCCGACGCAGGATCGCGCCGCCGCCAACAAGGCTGCCGCGCCGGCCGAAGCCGAGGCCGCAGCGCCGGCACCAGCTGCGCCCGCCGGCTCGCTGGGCGCGGGCGCGGCCAGCGACGCCGCACCCTCGCCACTCGCCCGGCGCGAGCGCTCCGCCATGGCGGAACAAAAGCTGGGCACTGGCCACGGCCAGCGGGAGGAATCGGTGATCACGCACACCCGCTTCGAGCGCGCCCGCAACACGCCCGACGAAGTGATCGCGCTGCGCTACGACAGCCGCGCCAACCTGATCCGCATGGGCGTCATTCCCGATCCCGACGAGCGCGTGGCGCGGCCGCGGGCGTTTCCGCAAAACCCGCAGGCGGGCTACGTGCCGGATCCGCCGACGCGCTGGTGATCGTCAGCGCCTGGCCGACCGGTATAGCCCTTCGACCTTCGGCACATTGGCCTCGAGCTTCTTGATGCGATCCGGCCCGCTCGGATGCGTCGACAGGAAACTCAGGCCGCCCGCCTTGTTGTTGGCCTCGGCCATCTTCTTCCAGAGCGAGACCGCAGCCGCCGGGTCGTAACCCGCGCGCGCCGCCAGTTCCAGCCCGACCAGGTCGGCTTCGGTTTCGTCGTTGCGGCTGAACTTGAGCGTGATGAGCTGCGTGCCGGCGCGCGCCGCCACGTCGCCGGCCTGGCCGAGACCGAGGATCTGCGCGCCGATGGACAGCGCCGCGCCGGTGCCGACGCTCTTGGCCAGCCGCGCGCGTGCGTGCTCCCGCAGCGCGTGTGCCATCTCGTGGCCCATCACCATCGCGACTTCGTCGTCGGTCAGCTTCAGCGTATCGAGGATGGCGGTGAAGAATGCGATCTTGCCGCCCGGCATGCAGAAGGCGTTGATCCGCTTGCTGCCGATCAGGTTGACATCCCACTTCCACCGGGCCGCACGCGGGTTCCATCGCGCGGCGAACGGAATGATGCGTTCCGCGATGGCACGCAGCCGCTGCAGTTGCGGATTGCCGTCGCCCGCCAGTGCGCCCTTGGCCCTGGCCTGTGCGAGCAATTGCCCGTATTGCTGGGTGCCGGCCTGCTCGATGTTGTCGGCGGGCACCAGGTTGCGCGCCATCGAGGGATTGCCGACCTCGACCTGTGCCAGCGCGGGGGCCGCGACCGCGGTACCGCCCGCGAGCAAGAGGAACGCGCGGCGCGCAACCCCGGGGTTGGAAGAGGGGAAGCCGAAGCAGCGTGAACACATGGGGGAATAATAAGCAGCTTGCCCCATTCGCCCTCCATGTCCCCACCCACCGCCGAACAAACCCTCCCCGCTTCCGAAGAAGACCGCAAGCTGCCCTGGCGCGACACGCTCAAGGTGTACCTCGAGCCGGCCACGCTGCGCATGCTCGCGCTCGGCTTCTCGGCCGGGCTGCCGCTGCTGCTGGTGCTGGGCACCTTGAGCTTCCGGCTGCGCGAAGCCGGCATCGACCGCACCACCATCGGCTACCTGAGCTGGGTCGGCCTGGCCTATGCGTTCAAGTGGGTCTGGGCGCCGCTGGTCGACCGGTTGCCGTTGCCGCCGCTGACCACGCTGCTCGGGCGCCGGCGCGGCTGGCTGCTGCTGGCGCAGGCCATCGTCATCACCGGCGTGGTCGGCATGGCGATGAATGATCCGCGTGCCGGACTGCATCCGCTGATCTGGTGCGCGCTGCTGGTGGCGTTCGGCTCGGCCACGCAGGACATCGCGCTCGACGCGTTCCGCATCGAATCGGCCGAGACGCGCAAGCAGGCGGCGCTGGCCGCGGCCTATCAAACTGGCTACCGGCTCGCGATGATCTGGGCCGGCGCCGGCGTGCTGTGGGTCGCGGCCTGGGCCGAGGTGAGCGGCAGCGGTGGCTACCAGAACGCCGCCTGGCGCACCGCCTACCTGGTGATGGCGGGTTCGATGGCCGTCGGTGTGCTCACCGTGCTGCTCTCGCCCGAGCCGGCCCGGCGCGTGCTGGCCAAGCCGAAGAACGCGGCCGAGTGGCTGCAGAGCGTGCTGGTCGAACCCTTTGCCGATTTCATCCGCCGCTACAAGTGGCAGGCCGCGCTGATCCTGGCGCTGATCGCCATCTACCGCATCAGCGACGTCGTGATGGGCATCATGGCCAACCCGTTCTACGTCGACATGGGATTCACCAAGGACGAGGTGGCCACGGTCAGCAAGATCTTCGGCGTGATCATGACGCTGGTCGGCGCCTTCGTCGGCGGCGTGCTGTCGATGCGCTTCGGCGTGATGCGGGTGCTGATGCTGGGCGCGGTGCTCAGCGCGGCGAGCAACCTGCTGTTCGCCTGGCTCGCCACGCGCGGGCACGACCTGCGGGCGCTGGTGGCGGTGGTGTCGGCCGACAACCTGGCAGGCGGCATCGCCTCGGCGGCCTTCATCGCCTACCTGTCGAGCCTCACCAACATCAACTATTCGGCCACGCAGTACGCGCTGTTCAGCTCGATGATGCTGTTGCTGCCCAAGTTCATCGCCGGTTATTCGGGCGCGTTCGTCGACGCGTACGGCTACGGCACCTTCTTCACCGCCACAGCGCTGCTGGGCGTGCCGGTGCTGTTGCTGGTGACGCTGGCAGCGCGCGCCCGGAGCGCCTCGGAAGCCCGCTCCTAGCCGCGCGATGGCCGGTCGCTTCTGTCGGAAAAGCCCCACGCGGCGCCGGCGATCGAACTGGTAGGCTTTCGGCCTCCCGCCTCTTCTCTCTTCTACAAGACCCCCTCGTGCCATCCAGGATTCCGCCCCTCCAGATCAGTGCCTTCACTGCCACGTCGGCTGTCGGCGTCGGCAAGGCGCCGCTGCTCGCCGCGCTCGAGCAAGGCCGCAGCGGCCTTCGCGCCAACGACTTCGGCCCGGCGCCCCTGCCGACCTGGATCGGCCGCGTCGACGGCCTCGAAGAACTGCAGTTGCCGCAAGCGCTGGCCGAATGGGACTGCCGCAACAACCGCCTGGCCTGGCTCGGCCTGCATGCCGACGGCTTCATGGAAGCGGTCGCAGCGGCGCGCGCGCGGTACGGCGCCGCCCGCATCGCGCTGATCCTCGGCACATCGACCGCCAGCATCGGCGAGACCGAGCTGGCCTACACGCAGCTCAACGAGAACGGCGGCTTTCGCCCCGACCAGCAACGCCCGCGCCTGCACACGCCGCACTCGCTCGCGCTGTTCGTGCAGCAGGTGCTGCAGCTCGAAGGGCCGTGCGAAACCATTTCGACCGCCTGCTCTTCGAGCGCCAAGGCCTTCGCCTCGGCCGAGCGGCTGATCCGGCTCGGGCTGGTCGATGCGGCAGTGGTCGGCGGTGTAGACACGCTCTGCGGCAGCGTGCTGTTCGGATTCAATTCGCTGGAACTGGTGTCGCCGCAGCCTTGCCGGCCGTTCGATGCCCAACGCGACGGCATCAGCCTCGGCGAGGCGGCCGGCTTCGCGCTGCTGGAACGTGGCACGGGCCCGCTGCAGCTGCTGGGCTACGGCGAATCGAGCGACGCGCACCACATGTCGACGCCGCACCCCGAAGGCCTGGGCGCCGAGCATGCACTCGACGACGCGCTTGCGCGCGCCGGCCTCGACACCGACGCGATCGACTACATCAACATGCACGGCACCGCCAGCATGAAGAACGACGAGGTAGAAGGCGGCCTGGTGGCGCGGCGCTTCCCCGCCGCCACCCACGCCAGCTCGACCAAGGGCTTTACCGGCCACACGCTCGGCGCGGCCGGCATCGTGGAGGCGGTGATCAGCCTGCTCGCGCTCGAAACCGGGCTGAAGCCCGGCACCGTCAACTGCAATGAGATCGGGGCCGACTTCGGCCCGCAGATCAGGCGCGAGCCGGCGCGCGGCGAGGTGAAGTACGCGCTCTCCAACTCGTTCGGCTTCGGCGGCAACAACTGCGCCCTGATCTTCGGCAAAGGGGTCGCGGCATGAGCACGGGGGCCACATCCACGCCCACGCTCTATATCGAAGGCCCGTCGTTCTGGGCGCCGTCGCTTCCTGGCTGGGACGTCGCACGGGCGGCCCTGCGCGGCGAGGGCGCGATGGTCGACCCGCCGGCCAAGCGGCCGGCGCCGCAGCTGCTGGCACCGGCGGAGCGGCGCCGCGCCCCCGACACGGTGGCACTGGCGCTGGAAGTCGCGACCGCCACCGTTGCCGCGTCTGGCCGCGACGCGAAAGATCTGCCCTGCGTGTTTACCTCGGCGCACGGCGACCTCGGCATCAACGACTACATGTGCAGCACGCTAGCGAGCGACCCCAAGGTGCTGTCACCCACCAAGTTCCACAATTCGGTGCACAACGCCGCGGTCGGCTACTGGACGATCGGCACCGGCTGCATGGCGGCCAGCAACTCGCTGACCGCCTACGAAGCCAGCTTCGCGGCCGGCCTGCTGGAGGCCGCGACCCAGTGCGCGGCCGACCAGCGCGCCGTGCTGCTGGTTGGCTTCGACGTGCCGGCCGTCGGCGCGCTGAGCTCGGTCACCACCAGCCGGGGTCTGCTGGCCGTCGCATTCGTGGTGGCGCCAACCCGCACCGAGCGCACCGTTGCATCGTTCGACTGGTCGCTCCGGTCAGGCCCGATACTGTCGCCGATGCTGAAATCCGAGGCTGCGCGCGCGCAGCAGGTCAACGCGATCGCCGATGCACTGCCACTGTTCGAGGCACTGGCTGCCGACAACCCGCTGCCGCTGCTGATGCCGCTGGCACCCACCCTCTCGCTGCGCATCGCGCTGCACCACCATACGGATTGAGACCATGACAACTGCCGCAGCCCCTCAACACGACGTCGTGATCATGGGGGGCGGCCTGGCAGGACTCACCCTCGCACTTCAGCTCAAGCAGCGCTTCGAGGGCATCGACGTGCTGGTGCTGGAACGCCGCGGCCACCCGTTGCCGCATGCGACGCACAAGGTCGGCGAATCGTCGGTGGAAATCGGCGCGCACTACTTCGACACTGTGCTGGGCCTCAAGCCGCACATGCACTCGGGCCAGCTGTACAAGTTCGGCTTTCGCTTTTTCTTCAGCGAGGGCCGCCGCGACATCGACCAGGTGACCGAGATCGGCGCCAGCCGCTACCTGCCGATACCGAGCTACCAGATCGACCGCGGCATCTTTGAGAACTACCTGGGCGAGGAAGCGCTGCGGCGCGGCGTGCGCTTCGTCGACAACGCGATGGTGCGGCAGATCGAGCTGGCCGACGGCGAAGACGCGGACGGCCTGCACCGCCTGAGCTGGACACAGGGCGGCGAGACCCACAGCACCCAGTCGCGCTGGCTGATCGACGCCTGCGGCCGCGCCGGCCTGCTCAAGCGCAAGCTGGGGCTGGCCGAGACCAACGCGCACGACGTCAACGCCGCGTGGTTCCGCATCGGCGAGCGCATCGACGTCGACCAATGGAGCGACAACGAGGAGTGGCGCGCGCTGTGCGAGCCGCAGGCGCGCTGGCTCTCGACCAACCACATGTGCGGCGCGGGCTACTGGGTCTGGCTGATCCCGCTGGCCTCGGGCTCGCACTCGGTCGGCATCGTGGCCGACCCGAAGCTGCACCCGCTGGAAACCTACCACACCTTCGACAAGGCCATGGACTGGCTGAAACGCTGGCAGCCGGCGGTGTTCGACAAGCTCGACGACAAGCGCCACCTGTTGCAGGACTTCCTGTTCCTGCGCCACTTCTCGCACGGCTGCAAGCAGGTGTTCTCGGGCAAGCACTGGGCACTGACCGGCGAGGCCGGCCTGTTCCTCGACCCGTTCTATTCGCCCGGCAGCGACTTCATCGCGATGGGCAACACCTACATCACCGACCTGATCGCGCACGACCGCGCCGGCGATCCGCTGGAAGCGCGCGCACAGCTGTACGACCAGCTCTACCACTCGTTCTACGAGAGCACGCTGGCGCTCTACCAGGATCAGTACCCGCTGTTCGGCGACCCCGAAGTGCTGCCGGTGAAGGTGATCTGGGACTACACCTACTACTGGGGCGTGCTCTCGCAGATCTTCTTCCAGGAGCGGCTCACCGATCTGACGATGCTGGGCAGCCTGAAGAGCGAGCTTCTGCATTGCCAGAAGCTCAACATCGCGGCGCAGCATTTCATGCGCGAGTGGTCCGGCGTGAGCGCCAAGCGCAACCCGGCCGTGATGCTGGACCACGCGGCGCTGCCGTGGTTCGTCGAGCTCAACCAGAGCATGAAGGACAAGCGCGACGACGACGATGCCTTCCGCCGGCGCATCCGGTCGGCGGTGGTGCTGCTGCGCCAGCTGGCCGGCGAAATGGTCGAGCGCGCCAACCAGGACTACCCCGCGCTCGGCAGTGGTGCACTCGGCCCGCTGCTGGCGCAGGAAATCCCCGGGCTGCCTGTGAACCAGGCGCAGACTGCGATGCTTTTTACGGCGACCCCCGTCCTCGCGTAACCTGCGCGTTTACCCAACTTTACGCAGCGTTCAAGCCGCCTTGCCGGCGCGCCGCGACGATCGTTCCATGAGCACACCGCAACTCCTGATGATCGAAGACGACGCCCGCCTGGCGCAGATGGTGAGCGAATACCTCACCCAGTCGGGCTTCGGCGTCACGCACGCACCCGACGGCATCAGCGGGCTGGAGCAGTTGCAGCAGCGCGCACCGGATCTCGTGATCCTCGACCTGATGCTGCCCGACATCGACGGGCTCGAAGTCTGCCGCCGCATCCGTGCGCTGCCCGGCGGGCTGGCCAAGGTCTCGGTGCTGATGCTCACCGCCAAGGGCGATCCGATGGATCGCATCATCGGCCTGGAGATCGGGGCCGACGATTACCTGCCCAAACCGTTCGAGCCACGCGAGTTGCTGGCACGCATCCGCGCTGTGCTGCGTCGCCGCAGCGAGACCGCCAGCCAAACCGCGGCGGCCACGCTGATGCGCTTCGGCTCACTCGAGATCGACCGCAACGCGCGCGCCGTGACGGTGGGCGGCGAACTGGCCGACCTCACCTCCTACCAGTTCGACCTGCTGGTGGCCATGGCCGAGCGGG
>JBDUCH010000194.1:0-7694 GCA_040003555.1 Variovorax sp.
TGCGCGCCAGCATCACCGGCGAGATCGTGATGGACAACGTGTTCTGCCCCGAAGAAAACGCGTTCCCCGAAGTGCAGGGCCTGAAGGGCCCGTTCACCTGCCTCAACAGCGCACGCTACGGCATCTCGTGGGGCGCCCTCGGCGCTGCCGAGGACTGCATGCACCGCGCTCGCCAATACACGCTGGACCGCAAGCAGTTCGGCCGCCCGCTCGCGGCCAACCAGCTGATCCAGAAGAAGCTGGCCGACATGCAGACCGAGATCGCCCTGGGTCTGCAGGGCAGCCTGCGCCTGGGCCGCATGAAGGACGAAGGCACGGCATCGGTCGAGATCACCTCGATCGTGAAGCGCAACAACTGCGGCAAGTCGCTCGACATCGCCCGCATGGCACGCGACATGATGGGCGGCAACGGCATCAGCGACGAGTTCGGCGTGGCACGGCATCTGGTCAACCTCGAAGTGGTCAACACCTACGAAGGCACGCACGACATCCATGCGCTGATCCTAGGCCGTGCCATCACGGGCATCGCCGCGTTCGCGAACTGAGCATGGCTGCAGCAGCCCTCGACGGCATCAAGGTTCTCGATCTCTCGCGCGTGCTCGCCGGGCCGTGGTGCACGCAGATCCTCGCGGACCTGGGTGCCGACGTGGTCAAGATCGAGCGCCCCGGCGTCGGTGACGACACGCGCACCTGGGGCCCGCCGTTCCTGAAGGACGCGGCCGGCCACGACACCAACCAGTCGACCTACTTCACCGCCTGCAACCGCAACAAGCGCTCGGTCACGCTCGACATGGCCACGCCCGAAGGGCAGGCCCTGCTGAAGCAGATGGCCGCGCAGAGCGACATCGTGGTCGAGAACTTCAAGACCGGCGGGCTCAAGCAATACGGGCTCGACCACGAGAGCCTGCGCGCCGCGAACCCGCGCCTCATCTACTGCAGCGTCACCGGTTTCGGCCATGACGGCCCGCATGCGTCGCGCGCCGGCTACGACCTGATGATCCAGGCCACCAGCGGCATGATGAGCATCACCGGCCGCCCCGACGAGGTGCCCGGCGGCGGCCCGCTGCGCGTGGGCGTGGCGCTCACCGACCTGTTCACCGGCGTCTATGCGAGCACCGCGATCCTGGCCGCGCTCGAAGTGCGGCACCGCACCGGCGAGGGCCAGCACATCGACATGGCGCTGCTCGACGTCGGCATGGCGATCCTTGCGAACCAGGCCAGCGCCTTCCTGAACACCGGCGTGGCACCGCAGCGCCAGGGCAACAGCCATCCGAGCCTGGCGCCCTACCAGGACTTCCACACCAAGGACGGCTCGATGCTGCTGGCCATCGGCAACAACGGCCAGTTCGCACGCTTCTGCGAAGCGGCGGGCCACCCCGACTGGGCCGCGGACACACGCTTCGCCACCAACACGCTGCGCGTGAGGCACCGCGAGCTGCTGATTCCGCAGATGGAAGCGGTCACGCGCACGCGCAACACAGCCGAGTGGATCGCGCTGCTCGAAGACAAGGCCGTGCCCTGCGGCCCGATCAACGACATCGCCCAGGCCTTTGACGACGAACAGGTCAAGGCGCGCGGCCTGGCCGTCGCCATGCCGCGCGATGCGGGCGATGGCATTGCGCAGATCATCGGCGTGGCGAGCCCGCTGCGCCTGTCCGCCACGCCGCCTGTGCTGCGGCATGCACCGCCGGCACTCGGCCAGCACACCGACGAGGTGCTGGCCGAACTGGGCGTCGATGCGAACCAGCTGGCCGCGCTGCGCTCGGCGGGGGTGATCTGACGACGCGTCACGCACAACGGGCCGCGGCGTGTCCGGCGCCGGACACGCTGACGCCGGCGGATCGCTATCAGGAGCTGTTCACGGCCGTGCAGGGCGCGCGCGTGTTTGCCGACAGCAAGACCTTCGTCGACTGCGCGCCGCGCGGCGAACCGGCCGCCATCCTGGCGGCCTACCGCGCGCAGTGCAACGCAGCCGGCTTCGAGCTCGCGGCGTTTGTCGATGCGAACTTCGACGTGCTGCTGCCCGAGCCGAGCGAGTACGTCTCGGTGCCCGGCCAGCCGCTCTGCGCGCACATCGACGACCTGTGGCCGGTGCTCACGCGGCAGCCGCTCGACCATCCGCCGCGCGGCTCGCTGCTGCAGGTTCCGTACCCGTACGTGGTGCCGGGCGGCCGCTTCGGCGAGCTCTACTACTGGGACTCGTACTTCACGATGCTGGGCCTCGCCGCGAGCGGCCGGCCCGAGCTGCTGCACGACATGGTCGGCAACTTCGCGCACCTGATCGACACCTACGGCCATGTGCCGAACGGCACGCGCACCTACTACCTCACGCGCTCGCAGCCGCCGCTCTTTGCCTTCATGGTCGAACTCGCGCAGCGGCTCGGCAGCATCGACGCAGCGGACTGCCTGCCCCAGCTTCGGCAGGAGCACGCCTGGTGGATGCGTGGCAGCGAAGGCCTGGCGCCGGGCGCGGCCATCGGGCGCGTGGTGCGCCTGCCCGATGGGCGGCTGCTCAACCGCTACTGGGACGAGCGCGATACGCCGCGCGAAGAAGCCTGGCTGGAAGACGTGACCACCGCGCGCGCCTCGGCATCCGATGCAGCAGAGGTCTATCGGCACATTCGCGCCGCGGCCGAATCGGGCTGGGACTTCAGCACGCGCTGGCTGGCGTCGTCGTCGGCCGTGGACGATGCCGCATCGCTCGCCAGCATCTGCACCACCGACATCGTGCCGGTGGATCTCAACGCCTTCCTGTACAAGCTCGAAACCACGATCGCCGACCTGACGCAACAGTCGGGCGACGCGGCCACGGCGCAGGCGTTCGTGCAGCATGCGCAGCAGCGCAAGGCCACCGTTATCGAGCTGCTGTGGGACGAAGGGCAGGGCGCGTTCTTCGACCACGATTGGCGGCTCGGCACCCGGCGCAGCTGCCTCACGGGCGCCACCATTGCGCCGCTGTTCGCCGGCCTTGCCGAACCGGAACACGCCGACGCATTGGCGGCCACCGTGTCACGCCGGCTGCTCGCGCCCGGCGGCTTCTCGACCACCGAATGCACCAGCGACCAGCAGTGGGATCAGCCCAACGGCTGGGCCTCGCTGCAGTGGATGGCGATCGATGGCTTTGCGCGCTACGGACATGAAGCGCTCGCGCGCACCATCGCGCACCGCTGGCTTGCCACGGTCGCGGCGGTCTACGAAAACGAAGGCAAGCTGGTCGAAAAATACGCGCTGCGCCAGCGCGAGCACGAAGCTTCAGCCGGCGGCGACGGTGGAGAGTACCCGCTGCAGGACGGCTTCGGCTGGACCAATGGCGTCACGCGCGCACTGCTTGCAGCGCACCTGGAGCACACGGCGCACGCCTGCGTCGCGCACTCGGCCGCGCCGCTGCACCGCTAGTGCGCCGCAGCGCCGAACGGTGCAGCGGCGTAGACCACCTTGCCACCCACCACCGTCATCAGCGACACCGTCTTGCCGATGCGCTCCACGGGCACAGTGAAAACGTCCTGGTCGAGCACGGCAAAGTCGGCGAGTTTGCCGACCTCCAGCGTGCCGCGTTTCGCTTCGTCGAAGCTGAACCAGGCGCTGCCCGCCGTGTAGAGCCGCAAGGCCTGCTCGCGCGTGGGCGTTTCATCGGGGCCGCGCGTGGGCTGGCCGCTGACGGTCTTGCCGTCGAGCATCCAGCGGATCGCGACGAATGGGTTGTACGAGGCAACGCGGTGAGCGTCGGTGCCCGCACCCAGGTTCACGCCTGCGCGCAGGGCGGTGCCGATCGGTGGCATGCGGCGCGCGGCCTCGCCGCGCGTCTTCAGTGCACGGTCGCCCTGGAAATACATCGCGTCCTGCATAGTCCAGCCCATGCCGAGCGCCTTCATGCGGCCCAGCGTTTCCGGGGAGGCGTCGTCCAGGTGCGCGATCGACCAGCGCAGGCCGATGATCGGCACTTCGCGGTTCAGGCGCTCGTACAGGCCGAGCAAGTGATCGACCGAGTTGTTCTCGAGCCAGTGGATCGTCACCGTCATCTTCCGGGTCGCCGCCCACCTGATCAGTTCGTAGAACTTCTCGCGGGTCGCATCGTTCGGAAAATTGTTGTTGTACATGCCAATGGTCAGGCGCTCGCCCAGACCGTTGAAGCGCAGCATGTCATCGCCGAAACCCATGGGCAGCATCTGCGTGAGATCGCGAAACTCCTCGAGTTCGGCACCGGGCCGCTGCGCGAAGATGCTGTAGGCGACCCGCACCGTGAGCGCCTTCTGGCGCCATAGCTCGAACAGCGCCGCGTACTGCGAGGGCGCGATGCTGAAGCCGCCCGGGTCGACCAGGCCGGTCACGCCGAGCCGGTTGAGCTCGGTGAAGAAAGCCCGGGTGCCCGCGAGGTTGTCGTCGTAGGTCGGCTTGGGCAGCTTGTCGAACAGCGCCGAAATGCCCACGATGTCGCCGGCCATCCAGCCCGGCCCGCCGTCGGTGCCTTCGGGCGGCGCCTTCATGCCGGCCGGCAAGGTGCCTGCCGGCACGCCGAGCGCTTCGAGCGCCTTGGGTGTCATCACCACGGCCTCGTAGAAAAGCTGCACGTACACCGGGTTGTCGGGCGCGGCTTCCTGCAGCTCGGCCATGGTGGGTCGGCGGCGCTCGGCAAACTGCTGTTCCGTCCAGCCGCCGGCCACGATCAGCCATCCGCCGGGGCGTGCCCGACCGGCCGCCGCGCGGATGCGGGACATCGCCTCGGCAATGGTGCCGGCATCGATCCAGTTGACCTCGGTCGAATAACTCAGCGCTGCGCGCACCGCGTGCATGTGCGAGTCGATCAGGCCCGGAATCAGCGTGCGGCCACCGGCATCCACGTTGCGCGTGCCGGCGCCCTGGAAGGCGCGCACCTGCGCCGCCGTGCCAACGGCGACGACCTTGCCGTCCCGCACGGCAAGGGCTTGCGCCACCGTGGAGGCCGTGTCGAGCGTGGCGATCTTCGCGTTGGTGACGATCAGGTCGGCCGGTTGCGCCTGTGCCGCGAAAGGAAGGGCCAGCAGCAGCGCGGCCGCGGCAGCCGCCGCGCGGCGCATCAGGCAGGTGGGGCGTGCCATCTCAATCGACCTTGATGCCGGCCGCCTTGACCACCTGCTGTGCCTTGGCGGTTTCGTCGACGATGAACTTGTCGAACTGCACCGACGGCATGGTGAAGGGCTCGGCGCCGAGCTTGTCGAGCCGCTCCTTGAGTTCACTCGACGCCATGATCTTCGCGACCTCGGCCTGCAGCGCGTCGATGGCCGGCTTCGGCGTTTTGGCCGGCGCGAACAGGCCGACCCAGAACAGGTATTCCGAACCCGGCACACCGCTTTCGACCGTGGTGGGCAGGCTGGGCTGCACCGCCGAGCGCTTGCCGGTGCCGACCGCCAGCGCCTTGAGCTTGCCGCTCTGGATCAGGGGCAGCGCCGACACCATCGGCGCAAAGAACCAGTCGATGCGGCCACCCATCACTTCGGTCATGGCCTCGGGCGTGCCGCGAAAAGGCACATGCTGGGCCTGGATGCCTGCGGCCAGGCGGAACACCTCGGCGTTCATGTGCGTGGCCGATCCGTTGCCGGCCGATCCGTAGTTAAAGCCGCCCGGCTTGGCCTTCGCCTGTGCGACCAGATCCTTCACGTCGTTGAACTTGCCCGGCGTGGTGACCAGCACATTGGGCAGGCTCGCCATCGGCGTGACGCCGGCGAAATCCTTCAGGGTGTCGTACGAGAGGCTCGGGTAGATCGACGGGTTGACCAGGTGGCCGGCCGAATGCACCAGCAGCGTGTAGCCGTCAGCGGGCGCCTTGGCCACCAGCGCCGCGCCCAGCGTGCCGCCGGCACCGGGCTTGTTGTCGACGATCACGCTGGTGCCGAGCGCGGGGCCGAGCCGCTCCGCCACCAGGCGCGCGACGATGTCGGTGCCGCTGCCGGCCGTGAACGGCACGACCAGCCGGATCGGCTGGCCGGTCGGCCAGCCGCCCTGCGCATGCGCACCGGCGACGGTGCAGGCGGCCAGCGCGCCGATGACGATATGGCGACGGGTGGGGTGCAAGGAAGTCATGGTGTCGTTATCTCCGTTGGATGAGTCGTTTTTTTCAGGGGCCGGCCGGCGGCGCGTTCGCCATCACCAGCGCCACCAGCACGGGCCGGTTGGTGCGGTTGACCAGTTGCCGCTTCTCGCCGGGCGCGAAGCGGGCGGAGTCGTAGCGCTCCAGCACCTGCTCCTGCCGCGCTTGTCCGTCGATCTCGCCGACCAGCGTGAGCTGGCCTTCGAGCACCAGGTAGAGCTTCTCCATCGCCGAGCCATCGAGCGTGGTGTGGCCGCCGGGCAGGATCTGGCTCATGCCCATCCACATCTGCGCCGACGGGCCCGCCTCCTTGCCTTGCAGGCGAAGGCAGCGCATGTCGAAGTGGTTCGGCGCCTCGTAGGCCGGCGCTGCGTCGAATAGGGTGACGTTCATGGCCGCAGCACCACGCGGTCGGTGCTGCCCGACAGCACCAGGCGGTAGGCATCGATCGCCTCGTCGAGCGCGAAATGCCGCGCCACCGGAAACGGCTTCAGCGTGCCGCGCTCGAAGCCCTCGCGCATGGCATCGAGCTGCGCGGCGCAACGCACGCAGTCCATCGCGAGCGAGTCGATGCCGACGAAGGTGTGCATGCCGCGGTAGAACGCGAAGATGTCGAACGGCACGGCGCGCTCGTGGGTGGCGATGAAGATCTGCGTCGCGCCCTTGGCCATGGCCTTGTTCGCGGCCTCGAAGTAGGCGCTGCCCACCGTGTTGTAGACCACGTCGGCACCGCGCCCGCCGGTGAGCTCGCGCACCTGCTCGCCCACCTGGCCCTGCGTCGCGTCGACCACGTCGACCGGGCCGCTGGCAAAACCCTCGAACGCACCGGCGCGCCGCTGCACCGCGATCACGCGCGCACCGGCCTGGGCCGCCAGCTGCACGGCCGCGTGGCCGACCTTGCCGTTGGCGCCGAGCACCAGCACCGTCTGGCCCGGCTGCGGCATGCCGCTGCGGCGGAACCCTTCATAGGCGGTTACGAAGGGCACGCCGACGGCGCCGGCTTCGTCCATCGAGATGTTGTGCGGCCGCTCGCGCAGCGCGGCCAGCGGCAGCACCAGGTAGCGCGCATGCGAGCCGTCGCACGTGATGCCGATGTCGCCTCCGGAGCCGTACACCTCGCGCCCCAGCCACTCGGCCGGGCCCTGCACCACGGTGCCCGCGTAGTCGCGGCCCGGGGTGCGCGGCCACACGGCCTGCGGCATCAGGCCGAGACTGGCCTTCACGTCGCTCGGGTTCACGGCCGCGGCGCCCACCTGCACTACGGCATGGCCGGCCGGCGCCTTGGGCTCCGGTTGTTCGACGGCTTCGAGCTGCAGCGCGTGCAGGTCGGCAGCCTTGTGCTGCAGCCGCAGCGCCTGCGCCGTGGCGATGGAAGTGGCGATGGAGGACAGGGCCATCTCAGCGCCCTCCCGCCAGGCCGAGCATGCTGCGGGCTTCGGCCGCGCTCGCCACCTCGCCGCCCAGGCTCACGATGATGTCGCGCGCCTTCGCGACCAGTTGCGCGTTGCTTTCGGCCAGAACGCCTTTGCCGAGGTAGATGTTGTCTTCCATGCCGACGCGCACATGGCCACCGAGCAGCCAGGCCTGCGCCACGATCGGGAACTCCATGCGGCCGATGCCGAAGGCGCTC
>JBDUCH010000195.1:0-7676 GCA_040003555.1 Variovorax sp.
CCGGAATGGCCGCGCTGTTGACGATGTGCAGCAGCGCCACCGCGATGATGAAGGCGCCGTAGAACCAGTTGGCCACGTAGATGTGGCGCACCTTGCGCATGCCGATGGTGCCGAAGAAAACGATCGCGTACGCCACCCACACCAGGGCGATCAGGATGTCTATCGGCCATTCGAGCTCGGCGTACTCCTTGCCGGAGGTGTAGCCCATCGGCAGGCTCAGCGCGGCAGCGACGATGACGGCCTGCCAGCCCCAGAACACGAACGACGCCAGCTTCGGCGCGAACAGCGGAACCTGGCAGGTTCGCTGCACCACGTGGAAGCTGGTCGCCATCAGCGCGCAGCCGCCAAAGGCGAAGATCACCGCATTGGTGTGGAGCGGGCGCAGGCGCCCGTAGCTGAGCCAGGGAATGCCGAAGTTCATTTCGGGCCACGCGAGCTGCGACGCGATGAGCACGCCGACCAGCATGCCGACCACGCCCCACACCACCGCCATGAGTGCGAACTGCCGTATGACGGTGTCTTCGTAGACCGCGGCAGGAGGGTTGTCAGCGTGCATCGTCTGGCCTTTCTTGAACTGCGGCCAGTGTCGGTGCGTGCCCGGCACGTCGCCTTGATGCAGATCAATCGTTGCGCAGAATGCGCTCGCCTTCACGCTCAACGTCGTCGAACTGGCCGCGGTCGACCGCCCACCAGAGCCCGGCCAGGATCAGCAGCACCAGCACCACCGAGAACGGGATGAGCAGGAAAAGGATGTCCATCAGCGCCCGCCTCCAGACGGCACCGCAAGGCGCGCCGCGTTGAGCACCACCACCAGCGAACTGACCGCCATGCCGAGGCCGGCCAGCCAGGCCGGCAGCAGCCCGGCGAGTGCCAGCGGCACGCACAGCGCGTTGTAGCCGGCCGCCCACCAGAGGTTCTGCCGCACCACCCGCAGCGTGCGGCGCGCCTGCGCGATCGCCTGCGGGATGCTGGCAAGCGACTCGCTCAGCACGATGAAGTCGGCACGCGCCCGGGTCAGCGGAACGGCCCGGCCGAATGCGAACGAAACATCGGCTTGCGCCAGCACCGGCCCGTCGTTGAGGCCATCGCCCACCATCGCGACGCGCCGGCCCTGCGCCTGCAGTTGCCGCAGCACATCGAGCTTGTCTTCGGGCAGGCAGTCACCCTCCGCCTGCGGGATGCCGACGCGGCCCGCCACATCGTGCACCGCGGCGCCCCGGTCGCCGGAAAGCAGACGCACGGCCAGCCCTTGCGCCCCGAGCGCGTGCACCGTGGCCACTGCGTCGTCGCGCAGGTCTTCGGCCAGCACGAAGCTCGCGACCCAACCCTCGTCGTCGCTGAGGTGAACCTGTGCCGCCTCGACCTGCAGCGGCGCGACGCCGCAGAAGGCCGCCGCACCGAGGCGCATGCGGCGCGGCAGGCGTGCCCCCGCTGCACCCCGCCATACCGCACCTTCGAGCCCCTGCCCAGCGTGCTCCGTGAGGTCGGAAACCATCCAGGCCGGCGGCATGCGGTATTGCGCGTTCCAGGCGCCCACCAGCGCACGCGCAGCCGGGTGCAGCGACTGGGCGCCGAGCGCAGCGGCGAGCTCTACCGCATCGCCCGGTCGAATGCCGCGCCGGCAGTAGACGCGTTCGAGCCGCGGCGTATCTCGCGTCAGCGTGCCGGTCTTGTCGAACACCACCGTATCGACCGAGGCCAGGGCCTCCAGCGCCTGCAGGTTGCGCACCAGCATGCCGCCCCGCGCCAGCGTACCGGCGCTCGCGAGCATGCCGGCCGGCGTGGCGAGCGAAAGTGCGCACGGGCAGGTCACGATCAGCACCGCCACCGCCGCCATCAGCGCCTTGCCGTGGTCGGTCGGCCACCAGACCACGAAGGCCAGCGCCGCCGCCGCGAGCACCACGCCCAGAAAGGGGCGTGCAACGCGATCCGCGAGCTTCGCGAGGCGCGGCTTGTCGATCGAGGCGCTTTCCATCAGCGCCACGATCTGCGCAAAGCGCGTGCCGGGCCCGACGGTATCGATGCGCACCTGCACCGCCGCGTCGAGGTTGTGGCTGCCGGCCAGAACCTGCGCGCCGCACGGGCGCGGCACCGGCCGCGACTCGCCGGTAAGCAAAGCCTCGTCGGCCGAGGTGTTGCCCTCGATCACCGTGCCGTCGGCGGGAAAGGCTTCGCCCGGCAGCACGCGCACCACGTCACCGGCGGCAAGCCGCCGCACCGCGACGCGGGTGAAGCTGCCGTCAGCATCCCGCCGCTCGATGCTGTCGGGCAGCCGGTTCATCAGCGCCTCGAGCGCGCCGGCCGTCCGGTCGCGCAGCCGTGCCTCGAACCAGCGGCCGGTGAGCAGGAAGAAAACGAACATCGTGAACGCGTCGAAGTACACCTCGTGTCCGAGCGGGCCGGCCGGATCGAAAGTGGCGGCGCTGCTGACGACGAAGGTGATGGCCATGCCGAGCGCCACCGGCAAGTCCATGCCGATGCGGCGGGCCCGCAGGTCGCGCCATGCACTCGAAAAGAAAGGCCGGCACGAAAACAGCAGCACCGGCAGCGACAGCACCCACGAGGCCCAGCGCAGCAGCTGCGCGGCGTCGGCCGTCATGTCGCCGGGCTGTGCGATGTAGGCGGGGTACGCGTACATCATCACCTGCATCATGCAAAAGCCCGCCACCAGCCAGCGCCACAACGCCAGCCGCGTCACCTGCGCGCGCTGCGCACGCGCCGCGATGTCGCCGGCCGGCACCAGCCGGTAGCCCACCGCGGCGGCCGCCGCGAACCAGCGCGAAGGCTTGACCCGCCCGGCCGACCAGACCACTCGGGCACGCCGGCTCGCGGCGCTGACCTGCACCTCGAGCACGCCGGGCACCTGCATCAGCGCGACTTCGACCGCGAAGGCGCACGCCGCGCAGTGCATGCCCTCGATCACCACCTGCGACTGCCAGCGCCCCGCCGGTGCATCGGCGTCCAGCGCATGGCCGAACGCAGGCCATTCGGCCGGGTCGTCCAGCAGCGCATGCACGGGAAGGTCGGCCCGGCCCGACGGAAGAACGGCTTGCATCCGGCGAGGCTAGCGGTGCTTGCCCCTTGAACCCTTGATGTGAATCAACACATGGTGCGGCGGGCGGCCTATGCTGGTTCAAATTCCCAGGAGAACCCATGTTCCAGCGCATCCTCGTCGCCACCGACGGTTCCGTGCTCTCGAAGAAGGCCGTAAAAAGTGCGATCGCGCTGGCAGCGCAAAGCGGCGCCGAGCTGATTGCGCTGACGGTCGTGCCGCGCTACCCCACCAGCTACCTCGACGGCGCCATGGCGTTCCCGCCGGAAGACATCGCCCGCATCGAGAAGCAGTGGGCCGATGCGTCGCGCGTCACGCTCGATGCCATCGTGGTCAAGGGCCGGGCCAGCGGCGTCACGGTGAAAACGGCGACTGTGAACTCCGACCTCGTGGCCGAGTCGATCATCGCGGCCGCACGCAAGCACAAGATCGACCTGATCGTCATGGCTTCGCACGGGCGCAAAGGCCTCAAGCGCCTGTTGCTGGGCAGCGAGACGCAGCATGTGCTGACGCATTCGGAGCTGCCAGTGCTGGTGTTGCGCTGAATCGGCCGCAAGCCCGGGTGAACCCGGTCTGTACGCGCTTCGCGAGGGGCCGTATAAGCAATCGCGTCACATTCGAAAGAGGAACAACATGAAGATCCTGATTGCCGTCGACGGCAGCAAGCACACCCGCAAAGCGCTCGACTACCTGGCCAAGCACCGCGCCTCGCTGGTCGATGGTCACGAGCTGGTGCTGGTCAACGTGTGCAGCGGGATCCCGCCGCACGCGGCGCGCCATGTCAGCAAGGACGTGCTCGACAGCTACTACGCGGAAGAAACGAGCAAGGTGATCGAGCCGGTCAAGCTCGGCTTGGCCGAGCGCAACATCACCGGTTACACGCTCGACCTGCGCCACGGCAATGCGGCGGAGGAAATCCTCAAGTCGGCCACCGCCGCGAAGGCCGACCTGATCGTGATGGGCACGCACGGCCACGGCATCTTCGGACGTGCACTGATGGGGTCGGTCGCCACCAAGGTGGTGGCCGAAACCGACATCTCGGTGTTGCTGGTTCAGTAGCCGACTACTGCACGCGCTGCTGTCGCCACTCGCGCGGCGAGCAGCCGAAGCGCTCGCGGAACGCGCGGCTGAAGTGGGCCGCGTCGTTGAAGCCGCGCCCATACGCAATTTCTCCGACCGGCCGGCCCGCGAGACGCGGCTCCAGCAGGTCGCGACTGCAGGCTGCGAGCCGGCGCTCCCAGATGTACTGCGAGGGCGTCAGTGGCTCGCTCTTGAACACGCGGTGGATGTGGCTCGCCGACACCCCCAGCGCTGCCGCGAGGCTGCCCACCGACAGCGAAGGATCGGCCAGCTGATCGTCGATGCACCGCTTCACGCGTGCGAGGTGGTACGCCGTGAGGTTGCTGAGCGCAGGCGCGCGCGCCGCGGGCAGCGTCTGCAGCCCGGCCACGAGGATGCTCTGCACGCCGTTGGCTACCGCCAGGGCCGACGCGGGCTGCAGCGTGTCGATGTCCTCGCGCAAGGTGCGGATCATGCCGAGCAGCAAGTGGCCCGCGCCCTCGCGCCCCGACACGGTTGTCGCTGTCAGCGCCTCGGTGTCGCGCAGTTCGCTGCGCAGGCGCTCGCCGGGCAGCTTGAGCACGATCTGCTCGAAGCTGTCGTCGAACAGGAGTTGATAGGGCCGCGTGCTGTCGTACAGCGCGAAGTCGCCGGCCGAGAGCACCGCATCGCGCCCGTCCTGCCGCACCACGCCATGCCCCTGCGCCTGGATGCTCACCAGAAAGTAGTCGTCGCTCGACCGCCCGATGTGGCCGGCCGTGCGCATGACCTTCTGCGGCCCTGACCTGACCACCGACACGTCGAGGCTGGGCAGCGAGTGCTGGCGGATGCTGCCCTCGAAGCTGCCGGTGTCGCCCTCGCGCACCGGATCGCACCCGAGCTGAACGTAGACGTTGCAGATCAGGTCGGTCCAGTAGGCAAGCCGCTGGTCTCGCGCGACGGTATCGGTGCTGAGCAACTGGTTCATGGGATTCCCCGGGGAAAGCGCATGCAACGCTGGAACAAGAACGCCGCAAGTTCGGGTCAAGGCGTTCCGCGGCGGCGAATTTACGCTTCAAGCAACCCGCATGCCACCGCGCAAACCCGGTGCGCAAATGTGCGAAGTTGTTTCATCCACCGCCTCTGGAGATCCCATGCCCACCACTGTCCACCCCAAGCTCCGCGTCGCCGCCGTGCAGGCAGCACCCGTCTTCCTCGACCTCGACGGCACCATCGACAAGACCATCGACCTCATGGCCCAGGCCGCCGCCCAGGGCGTGAAGTTGATCGCCTTTCCCGAAACCTGGGTGCCCGGCTACCCCTGGTGGATCTGGCTCGATTCGCCGGCCTGGGGCATGCAGTTCGTGCAGCGCTACAGCGACAACGCGCTGGTCGTCGGCTCGGCCGAGTTCGATCGCATCAGGGACGCTGCACGCAAGCACAAGATCTGGGTTTCGCTCGGCTACAGCGAAAAGGCCGCCGGCAGCCTCTACATCGCGCAGGCGCTGATCGACGACCAGGGCAACACGGTGCAAACGCGCCGCAAGCTCAAGCCCACGCATGTGGAGCGCACCGTGTTCGGCGAAGGCGACGGCTCCGACCTCGCCGTGGTCGAGACGCCCATCGGCAACATCGGATCGCTCTCCTGTTGGGAGCATCTTCAACCGCTCAGCAAGTACGCGATGTATTCGCAGAACGAGCAGATCCATTGCGGCGCCTGGCCCAGCTTCTCGCTCTACCGCGGCGCAGCGTACGCGCTCGGCCCCGAGGTGAACAACGCCGCGAGCCAGATCTACGCCGCCGAGGGCCAGTGCTTCGTGGTCGCGCCGTGCGCAACCGTGTCCCAGGCGATGAGCGACCTGTTGTGCACCGACCCCGGCAAGCAGCAGATGCTGCGCACAGGCGGCGGCTATGCGCGCATCTACGCGCCGGATGGTTCACCGCTCGGCACGCCGCTGGCCGAAGACCAGGAAGGGCTGGTGATCGCCGACATCGACCTCGGCATGATCTCGCTCGCCAAGGCGGCGGCTGATCCGAGCGGCCACTACTCGCGGCCCGATGTCACGCAACTGCTGCTGAACAAGACACGCCGCGAGCCCGTTGTGGTGCAGCGCGCGCCCGAACCCGAGAGCAGCGTGCCGGAAGCGATCGCCGCCAACGCCGAGACGCGCCTTCCGGTCGCGGCCTGACGGCACGGAGCCATGCCATGGAATCCGCCATCGCCGAACATCTGAAATGTCCCCGCACGCGGCACCGCCGCGTCGAGGACGACTACACGCCGCCCTACCCCGTCTGGTCGGCCCGCGCGCCGACCTCGGTGAAGCGGGTCGTCATGGGCTATTTCGGGGTGCAGTCGCGCGGCCCCGAGATGCACGGCCGCGCCTGCGCCGCGCTGATGAAAATCGTGTGCGACTTCGCGCTGCCCGATGGCCCAGGCCACCACGACCTCGCGCACTACGTCGATGCCGACGGCTACGACAACATGATTGGCATCGCGTACTGGAGCGACGCGGCCGCCCATGAACGCTGGTGCGCAACGCCGGAAATCGACGCGTGGTGGCGCGCCGACGATCGGCTGTCAGAGGGCCTCGGCCACTTCCGCGAGATCGCCTCGCCGCGCGTCGAGCACTTCGAGACCATGTTCAACACGCCGAACCGCTTCGAGGGCGTCGGCGTGGTCATGGGAGAAGTCAGCGGCGAGTTGCAGGAGCATGGCTACTGGGGTTCGATGCGCGACCGCATCCCGCTCTCGCAGACCGATGCGATGGCACCCTCGGGCACGCGCAGGGTGATTGCGGGCACGCCGGCACCGGGCCAGCGAGTGCGCATTGCGGGCCACGAGAACATCGCGATGATCCGCTCCGGCCAGGAATGGGCCGAAACCACCGGCCAGGAACGCACGCTCTACCTCGAAGACATGGAGCCGGTGCTGCGCGAAGGCATGGACTTCCTGCGCGATGAGGGTTTGAGCATCGGCTGCTACAGCAATCGCTACATGAACCACCTCGACGCCCAGGGCGCACCGCTGCAGAAGTCCTTCGGACTGAGCTTCTGGCGCTCACTCGCCGACATGGAGCGCTGGGCCGAGGCGCACCCCACGCACGTCGCGATCTTCGGCAGCTTCATGCGCTACGTGCAGGCGCTGAACTTCCAGCTGAAACTGCGCGTGTACCACGAGGTCTCGGTGCTGAAGGCCGACGAGCAGAGCTACGAGTACATCAACTGCCATGCGCGCAGCGGGCTCATGAACGGCATCGGCGTGGCGTAGAAAAGAGCTAGGCGAAGAGGTTCTTGTGCTGCTCGCGCAGCAGCGCCTTCTGCACCTTGCCCATGGTGTTGCGCGGCAGCTCGGACACCACGAAGCAGCGCTTCGGAATCTTGAAGTTGGCGAGCTTCGACTTGAGCGCGGCGATGATCGCATCGGCATCGAGCGCCGCGCCGGCCTTGGCGATCACGATGGCGACGCCCACCTCGCCGAAGTCCGCATGCGGCACACCGACCACGGCACTCTCGGCCACGCCGTGGAGATCGTTGATGTAGCCCTCGATCTCGGCCGGATAGACGTTGTAGCCGCCGCTGATGATCA
>JBDUCH010000196.1:0-7667 GCA_040003555.1 Variovorax sp.
CGGGCCGCTGGTGTTGCCCCCGGCAGGGGGTTGGCGAAGCGACACGAAGTGCGCGAAGACTGGGGGCGAGCAACATCTACGCCGTACCGCCGACGGTGAGGCCGTCGATCCGCAGCGTCGGCTGGCCCACGCCCACAGGCACGCTCTGGCCTTCCTTGCCGCAGGTGCCGACGCCCGAATCGAGCGCCATGTCGTCGCCGATCATGGTCACGCGTGTCAGCGCATCTGGGCCATTGCCCACGATGGTCGCGCCCTTTACCGGGTACTGGATCTTGCCGTTCTCGACCCAATAGGCTTCGCTGGCCGAGAACACGAACTTGCCGCTCGTGATGTCGACCTGGCCGCCGCCGAAGTTGGTGGCGTACAGGCCCTTCTTGATGCTCGCGACGATTTCCTTCGGATCCTTGTCGCCACCCAGCATGTAGGTGTTGGTCATGCGCGGCATCGGCACGTGCGCGTAGCTCTCGCGCCGGCCGTTGCCGGTGGGCTTGACCTTCATCAGGCGCGCGTTGAGCGAGTCCTGGATGTAGCCCTTGAGAATGCCGTCTTCGATCAGCACGTTGCGCTGGCTGGCATTGCCCTCGTCGTCGACGTTGAGCGAACCGCGGCGGTCGGCGATGGTGCCGTCATCGAGCACCGTCACGCCCTTGGCCGCCACGCGCTGGCCGATGCGTCCACTGAAGGCGCTCGATCCCTTGCGGTTGAAGTCGCCTTCGAGCCCGTGGCCGATGGCCTCGTGCAGCAGGATGCCGGGCCAGCCCGGGCCAAGCACCACGGTCATCTCGCCGGCCGGTGCCGGTCGCGATTCGAGGTTCACGAGCGCGGCGCTGACCGCCTGCTCGACGTATTCGGCGATGTGGGCTTCGTCGAAATAGGCCAGGCCGAAACGGCCGCCGCCGCCGCCCGAACCCATCTCGCGCCGGCCGTTCTGCTCGGCGATCACCGTCACCGACAAGCGCACCAGCGGCCGCACGTCGGCGGCCAGCGTGCCGTCCGCGCGTGCGACCAGCACCACGTCGTACTCGCTCGCGAGCCCGGCCATGACCTGAGCCACGCGCGGGTCACGCGCCCGCGCCAGCTTTTCGACACGGCCGAGCAACGCCACCTTGGCGGTGCTGTCGAGCGTGGAGATCGGGTCGACGCCGTTGTAGAGCGAGCGGCTCGAGGCGATCTTGCGGCTCGGCGTTTTCGTGCGGGCCGACCGGCCGGCCGATGAAATGGAGCGCACCGTGCGCGCTGCGTCGAGCAGCGAGGCCTCGGAAATGTCGTCGGAATAGGCGAACGCGGTCTTCTCGCCGCTGACCGCGCGCACACCGACACCCTGATCGATGCTGAAACTGCCGGTCTTGACGATGCCCTCTTCCAGGCTCCAGCCCTCGCTGCGCGTGTACTGGAAGTAGAGATCGGCGTCGTCGACCTTGTGGGCCGTGATCTCGGCCAGCGCGCGCGACAGGTGCGACTCGTCGAGGCCGAAGGGCGTGAGAAGCAGCGACTGCGCCGTGGCGAGGCGCTCGATGGTGGGTTCGCGGGAGATCATCAAGGCATTATTGCTCGCCCCCAGGCTGCGCGGCACTTCGTGTCCGCTTCGCCCACCCCCTGCCGGGGGCAATGCCTGCAGCCCGGCGAAGCCGGTTCTGCGGCATTCCACGAATGGGCTGCGCCTTATCGGAGGGCGTTCAACGGACGGTGTCGGCGATGGCCTGGAAGGCGCGCATGTGCAGGCCGTGCAGGGGACCGTTGGCGGCGGCCGGGGTGGAGCCCAGCCGGACGATCACGACCTCGGCCTTCGGATTCACGTGAATGTACTGGCCATGGATGCCGGAGGCCTCGAAGGCGCCGTCGGCGTTGTGCAGGATCCACCATTGGTTGCGGTACGAGTAGCCGGGTCGCGCGGTCTGGTTGCCGGCCTTGAACTTCTCGCGGTCGCCGCCGGCTCGGATCATCTCGACCGCGGCCTTCGACACCAGCTGCTGGCGGCTGAACACACCGCCGACCTGGCCGTCGTTGCGCAGCATCTCGCCGAAACGCGCCAGATCTCGTGCCGTGGCGTTGAAACCCGAGCCCATCGACTCGAAGCCGAACCGGTCGATGTTGATCGACGCGTCGTTCTCGGCGCCCATCTTCGACCACATGCGCTCGCTTAGGTTCTGCGAGAAGGGCTTGCCCGTCACACGGTGCACCAGCCAGCCGATGATCTCGGAATGCACGGTCTTGTAGGCGAACCCGGCCCCGTGCTCGCCCTCTTTCTTGAGCGTCTTCAGGAAAGTGATGGTGTCGCGCGGGCCGTTCCAGGTCGCAGGCATCGGCACCAGGCCGGACGAGATCGCGTACTGGATCACTTCCGAGGTCGGGTCGGCATAGTCCTCCCGAAATTTGACACCGGCCGTCATGTCGAGCGTCTGCTGCACCGTGGCATCGTCCCATGCGGTGCCGGCCAGTTCGGGCAGGTAGCTCGAGACTTTGGCGTTCGGGTCGAGCTTGCCTTCGGCAATCAGTTGCGATGCCAGCACGCCGGTCAGCGACTTGGTCACCGAAAACACCGCGTGCGGCGTGTTGGGCGTCATGCCCGTCCAGTAGCGCTCGAGCACCACGCGGCCCTTGTGCAGCACCACGATCGCATCGGTGTAGCTGCGCTCGGCGTAAGCGTCGATGCCGACGCGCTGGCCGCGGTCGTCTTCGAAGGCAAAGCCCGACCAGTCGCGCTCGGCGCGCGGTAGCTCGGCCGCGCCGCCCGCGCCACGCCAGACGTTGCGGCTCGGCACCAGCTCGCGCAAGTGCTGCAGCGTCCATCGAAGGTTGGGGAACTGGCCGGCGTTCTGGAAGGTGATCTGCTTGTCCGCCGGAGGTGGCGCGCCCTGCATCAGTCCAAGCTTGACCGGATCGCTGGCAGTGGCGGACAGCGGCAGCGGCGGCGTCTGGGCCAGGCTCACGGCGGCAACGGCCGCCAGCAGAATGCCCGCGCCGGCGCGGACTCGAAAAAGTGCCATGGTCTTGTCTCCGGAATCGTTGGAATGCCGGCCGATTGGAGCCGCAGGCCTTGCTCGGCGCAATCGCCCCCGGGACAGGCGCGCGCCGCGCTCACGACTGCATGAGCCGCTTGGCGCGCGAAATCGACATCAGGATGCCCAGCGCCAACCCCAATGTCACCATCGCGGTGCCGCCATAGCTGATGAAGGGCAAGGGCACGCCCACCACCGGCAGGATGCCGCTCACCATGCCCATGTTCACGAAGGCGTAGGTGAAGAAGATCATCGTGACCGCGCCCGCCAGCAGGCGCGAGAACAGCGTCGGCGCGTCCATGGCGATGGCCAGGCCGCGAAAAATCAGGAAGATGAACGCTGTGATCAGGAACATGTTGCCGGCCAGCCCGAACTCTTCGGAATAGGCCGCGAAGATGAAGTCGGTCGTGCGCTCCGGAATGAACTCCAGATGGGTCTGCGTGCCCTGCATGAAGCCCTTGCCGCCAACCCCGCCGGAGCCGATCGCGATCATTCCCTGGATGATGTGGAAGCCCTTGCCGAGCGGATCCTTGGACGGATCTAGCAGCGTGCAGATGCGTTGCTTTTGGTAGTCGTGCAGCACGCGCCAATCGAAGCCGTCGGCACACAGCGTCGATTCGTAGCCGACGATCAGCGCGACCGCGATCAGGCCGATCACCACCGGCGGCACGATCAGCTTCCACGAGAGCCCCGCAAAGAAGATCACCGACAACCCCGCCGCCAGCACGAGGAGCGAGGTGCCGAGGTCGGGCTGCTTCATGATCAACCCCACCGGCACGCCCAGCAGCAGCGTGGCGACCACGAAATCGAGCGGCCGCAACTGCCCTTCGCGGCGCTGGAACCACCAGGCCAGCATCAGCGGCATCGCGATCTTGAGAATTTCGCTTGGCTGGATCACCATCCCGACGTTGATCCAGCGCCGGGCGCCCTTCTTGGTGATGCCGAAGATCGCCACCGCAATGAGCAGCGCGACGCCGACGGTGTAGAGCGGCACCGCGAACGCCATGAGCCGCTGTGGTGGCACCTGCGCCACCACGAACATGATGAAACCGGCCAGCAGCATGTTGCGGCCGTGGTCCATGAAGCGGGAGCCGTGGTCGAAACCCGACGAGTACATCGTCACCAGTCCGGCACAGGCCAGCAGGAACACGGCAAACGCCAGGAAACCGTCGAAGCCCTGGAACACGGGCGCGATGCGGCGCGCGAGCGAGGGTTGCTGGAAGACGGCCGACATGGTGCGCGATTATCGGCGCGCGCCGGGCCGGTTCAATCGAATTGCAGTTGAACGACCGTGCGGCCCGGTCGGCTTTCGAGGGTCAGGCGCGCGCCGATGGCCAGCGCGCGCTGTTGCAGCGCGCGCGGCGGGCGCGTGGCGTCGAAGCCGCAGCCGTTGTCGATGGCACGCAGGCGCTGCACGCCACCGTGCATTCCGGACTCGATGCGCAGCACGCTGGCGCCGGCATGCTGCAGCACGTTGGAGATGGTCTCGAACAGCAGGAACTGCAGTTGCCGCATGGCCGGCGCGTCGAGCCGCGCCACCGGCGGGCATTCCTCGACCGCCCATTCGAGTGCCACTCCCGAGTCCGCCAGCCGCGGCGCCAGCCGGTAGCGCAGCGCGGCCAGCAGCGCGCCGACATCGCCGGCCGGCAGGTGGATCGAATCGATCGACAGCTTGAGCTGGTCGAGCGAATCGCGCAGCGTGCGCAACAGCCCCGCCTGGCTGGCCTGGCCTGACTGCAACTGGTGGATGGCGGCGCTGATGTGCGACCCCACACCGTCGTGCATATCGCGCAGGATGCGCGCGCGCTCGTGCGTTCGCGCCTGCTCGCGTCCCACCTCGGCCAGTTTCGCGTAGGTGATGGCCAGTTCGCGCTCACGATCGGCGACCCGCGCTGCCAGCGTGCCCAGCAACTCGCTTGCCTGCGTGCTGGCCGTGCGGAAGCGCCTGATCACGATCGCCAGCAGCGCGATGCCGAAAAACACCGAGGTGAAGCGCACCCAGGTGGTCTCGCCATAGCTCTCGCTGAGGCGGATCACCAGCCAGTCGCGGAACGCGACCGCGACGGTGAGCAACGCCGCCGACCCGACCAGCACCCGCGCCAGATTGGGTCGCCGCACCGTCGCCACCGCAAAAATGGCGACATATGACCCCACACCAACCAGTTCGAGCGCGAGCCATCCGGTCAGCCAGCGCGGATCGGCCCGGGTCAGCGAAAGCCAGCAGCAGATGACCGAACCGGTGAACATCACGGCCATGGCCCCCCGCATCCAGCGCATGTGTGGGCTCCGATGCCAGCCCGCGACGTGGTGGCAGAACAGCATGGCCGACGCCGCCCAGCCCGAATAACACGCCGTCATCAGCATGCCCCAGGGAACCCAGGACAGGGGCGGACTGATGATCGCGCCATCGGCGACGCGCAGGGCCCAGCAGAATTCGGCCAGCGCGGCCCAGAGGTAGAGGCCCTCGCGTCGGCGGCCGCCGGCTGCGCCCGCATCGAGCTGGGTGAGCCAGAGCGCGAACGCGATCGCGCCGACCACCGCGCTGAAGCCCACCAGGAGCACCGAACCGGTGAAACGCGAGGCGTATGCGCTGCTGTATTGCCGCAGCACGGCATCGGACGGCCCGACCATGACAAGCGACAGGCCGGCCCGGCGCCCGGTGTCGGCGCGGATCCGGATTTCGATCAGGTTCTCCCCCGCCTGCAGCAACTGCGCCGGAATGTTCAGGGAGCGCGGCGCCTTGGCATAGTCGGCGCCGTTGCCGCGCTCCATGTTGCCGTGCACGCGCAGCAGCGCTCCGTTGACGCGCAGGTCGAACACGTTGCCCACGCGCGGAATGAACACCGCCCAGGGCACATCGGGACGGCTCGCCAGTGTGAACGGCAAGTCGAAGCGGGCTGAACCGGGCTGCGCGGCCTGTTCACGATCCCAGTTGTAGGGCAAGTGCAGGGGTGCCGTGCGGGTCTGGCCGTTCACCGTGGTGGTCACGCTGCCACTGTCCAGCGTGAGCACTTGCGCCGCCACGGGCACAACGGCGGCGCAATACCACCACAGCCAGAGCGCCGCAGCCCGGGCCCACACGCGCATCAGTCCGACCCCGGGTGGCGCAGCAGTCCAAGGCGCATGGCCTCGAACACCGCCTCGTTTTTCGAATGCACGGAAAGCTTGCCGTAGAGGTGCTTGATATGCGTCTGCACCGTGTGCACGCTCAACCCCTGCAGCCGCGCGATCTCGGCGTAGGAGAAGCCGCGCGCAATCAGCGTCAGCACTTCCTGCTCGCGGCCCGACAGCAGGGAACGCCCCGGATCCGCCTTCTCGGCCGGGCCGGCAGAACGCGACGGCACCGCGGCAACCGGGACAACCTGCTCTGGTCGGCTCGCCGTCTGCAGCAACCGGTAGCGCGCCAGCACGCGGCGCGCGATCATCGGCGAGATCGGCGACGCGCCGGCCTTCATCTCGAGGATGGTCTGGGCAATGTCTTCCGGCGCGGCGTCCTTGTGGATGTAGCCGAGCGCGCCGGCCTCGATGCTTGCGAGCACGCTGTCTTCGTCGCCGAACACCGAGATCACCAGCGGCTCGCATTGCGGATAGCGCGCCACCGCGGCCGCGATCACCTCGAGGCCGCTGCCGTCCGGCAAGCCCAGATCGACCAGCACCACATCGGGCGCCACCCCGTCGCCCTTGAGCCAGTCGAGCGCCTCGCGCACCGAACCGGCCCCGCCGAGCCACTCCAGTTGCAGGCTGCGCCGCACGCTGGTTTCGAAGAAGGCCCGCGCGTGGCTGTCGTCTTCGACCACCCAGACGCCCCAGGGGCGGGGCACGGAGGGATCCATTGCGGCGATGGGTGGCATGGGAACGAGCATAAAGCCCGTAACACTTGGGAAACATTGCGTGCTTCCCGAATTCATGGGATGCCGGTACAACCATAGACTCCGACACTCGCATCCACCGGGCTCTGCGACAGCGCGCCGGCACGGAGAATCCGGCGCTCAGACGGGATCGGAAACACAAACAAGAAAAGGCCCGCAGCGCCCGTCCCGACTGCGCAAGCCGCTATGGATTTAATAGCATGCGATCATTGCCAACGACCCATCTGCTCTATTTGCACGGTTTTCGTTCGTCGCCGGGTTCGACCAAGGCGCAGCTGATGGCACGTCGCATTGCAACCACACACCCCAAGGTGCACTGGTGGTGCCCGCAGCTTCCGCCCTCGCCGCGCGAGGCCATCGACCTGATCATGCGCGGCATTGCCTGCTGGCCGCGCGATTCGATGGCGGTGGTGGGTTCGTCCCTCGGCGGCTTCTACGCGACCTATGTGGCCGGCATGACCCGATGTCCGGCGGTGCTGCTGAACCCCGCGGTGCATCCGGCGCGCGACCTTGCCCGCCACATCGGCACCCAGACCCAATGGCACGACCGGGAACAGCACTTCTACTTCCGGGCCGAGTACATCGACGAGTTGCGCGGGCTCGAAGTCGGCGCCCTGCCCCGACCGGAGCGCTGCTTCGCCATCGTGGCCAAGGGCGACGAGGTGCTCGACTGGCGTGAGATGTCGGCGCGCTACCCGGACAGCCGCGTCAAGCTGCTCGAAAAGGGCGACCATGCGCTGTCGGATTTCGAGCGGGCGCACATGGACGAAGTAATCGCCTTCCTGCAGCCGGCCTAAGG
>JBDUCH010000197.1:0-7637 GCA_040003555.1 Variovorax sp.
AGATTTCCAAGCCGCCCACAGTCGACTTCAACAAGAAGTAGGCTCACCCCCAGCCCGCGCGCACTTCGTGTCGCTTCGCCAACCCCCTCGCCGGGGGCAACACCAGCGGCCCGGCAAAGCCGGCTCCGCGGTGTTCCCCGAACGGGCCGCGCCTTCGGCGGCGGCCTTCTTGCAATGGCTGCTGGCCGCCTGCTTCTTTTTCGTGCTGGTGCCGGCAGCGGCATTCGCGCAGGGCGTGCTGCCGGTGCCGGCGCTCACGGCCCGCGTGATCGACCAGACCGCCACGCTCGACGCCACCCAGTTGCAGGTGCTTGATGCCAAGCTCGCCGGTTTCGAGCAAAAGAAGGGTTCGCAGATCGTGGTGCTGATGGTGCCAACCACGGCGCCGGAAGACATCGCGAGCTATGCCAACCGCGTCGCCGCCACCTGGAAGATCGGCCGCAAGGAGGTGGGTGACGGCGTGCTGGTGATCGTGGCCAAGGACGATCGCAAGATGCGCATCGAGGTCGCCAAGGCACTCGAAGGTGCGGTGCCCGACCTGGCGGCGGCCCGCATCATCGACAACGAGATGAAGCCGCGCTTTCGCAACAACGACTTTGCGGGCGGGCTCAGCGCGGCGACCGACCAGCTCATCGCGCGCATCAACGGCGAGGCCCTGCCCGAGGTAAGCAGTGAAGCCGGCGGCAAGGGCGTCGGCGGCCTGCTCGGCAACCTCGACATCGACTGGGCCGAGCTCGGCATCTTCCTGTTCTTCGGCGTGCTCGTGATCGGCCGCGTCGCGCGCTCGATTTTCGGCAACAAGCTGGGGCCGCTGGTCACCGGCCTTGGCGCGGGCGCGATCGCGATGGTCGTCACCGCCAGCGTGGTGCTGGCGGTGATCGCCGGTTTCGTCGCCCTGCTGTTCACGCTGTTCTCGGGCGCCATCGCCCTGCCCTCGCTCGGCGGGGGGCGCAGTGGTGGGGGCGGTTTTGGCGGCGGTGGTTTTGGTGGTGGCTCGTCGGGCGGTGGGGGCGGCGGCTTCAGCTCCGGCGGCGGCGGCGATTTCGGGGGCGGTGGCGCCTCGGGGGACTGGTAGCGATGGCCGGGCTCTCTTTCAAGACGCTGGGCCGCATCTGGCGGCATCGCTGGATCGACGAGGCGCAGGTGCGGCGCGTGCTGCCGGCCGACATGCTGGAGCGGCTCACCCGCCGCGTCGCGGCCAGCGAGCATCGCCACACCGGTGAAATCCGCATCTGCGTCGAGGCTGGATTGCCGATGTCCTACCTCTGGCGCGATGCCCCGGCGCGGCAACGCGCGATCATGCTGTTCGGCAAGCTGCGCGTGTGGGACACCGCGCAGAACAACGGCGTGCTCGTCTACCTGCTGCTGGCCGAGCACGCGATCGAGATCGTGGCGGATCGCGGCATCGACGCCCATGTCGATGCCACCGAATGGGCCGCCATGACCCGGCGCATGGGCGCGGCCTTTCACGAGGGTCGCTTCGAGGATGGGCTGACGCAGGCGCTCGAGGAGGTGTCGGCCTTGCTGGTCGCGCACTTCCCGACGGCCGAGGGCGCCGACAACCGCAACGAGCTGCCCGACGCGCCCGTCATTCTGTGACCAGGTCGTGAACGTACCGCCTGCGCTGGCGCAGCGCTTCATCGACGACGCCCTGCGCAACGACCACAACCGCGCAATCCTGGAGCGCCTGCCTGCGCTGGCCCTGCCCGACGCCTGGCTGGTTGCCGGCTGCCTGTTCCAGACTGTGTGGAACCTGCAGGCCGGCCGCGCACCGGACGCCGGTATTCGCGACTACGACCTGTTCTATTTCGACGGCAGCGACCTGTCGGAAGCCGCCGAGGCGGCCGTCGGCGCGCGCGTGCAGTCGCTCCTGGCCGACCGCGGCATCGTGGTCGAGGCCAAGAACCAGGCGCGTGTACACACCTGGTACCGCGCCTGGTCCGGCCACGACTATCCGGCGCTCGGCTGTGCGCGCGACGGCATCGACCGGTTTCTGGTTGCCGGCACCTGTGTTGCCCTGCAGCCCGGGCCACAGGGGCCGGTGCTCTACGCGCCGTACGGACTGGAGGCCATCTACCAAGGTGTGCTGGCGCCGAACCCGCTGTGCGACCACCGCGCGCTGTACCTGCACAAGGCAGCCGACTACGCGGCCCGTTGGCCCGGGCTGCGCCTGACGGCCGGAACGACCGAGACGACCGAGACGAGCGTTTAGCGCGCGAGCAGGCGCCGGTTGACCGCGTGCGTCGCGTCCAGCTCGAGCTGCACCGCGCGGCTCACGCTCGCCAGCGCGCGCAGGCGGCGGTTGCTTTCGCGCAGGCGCACCGACAGCGCCACCGAGATTCCCAGCAGCAGGCGTGCCGCCGCGGAAGGGTGCATTTCGATCAAGGCCAACAGCATGGCGCCGGACAACGTCGCGAGCTTGAGGTCGGTCAATGCAGTGCAGGTGGCCGAGCGCGGCGAGCCGTCGAGCATGCCCATCTCGCCGATCAGGCTGCCCGGGCCGAGCACCGAGATGACGACCTCCTCGCCCGGAATGCCGCCGCCGCTCTCGGCGCGGACTTCGCCTTCGAGCACCAGCGCCATGTAATCGGTGTCTTCGGCCTCGCCCTCTTCCATCAGCACGGTGCCGATGCTGACGAAGGCGGGCTCCATCAGGTTGACCACGATCGCGGCCTCGGACAGGCTCATGTGCGTCGTCGGTGCGGCTGCCATCAGCAGCCGGGCAGCACGCTCCCGCAGGTCGGGCGTGGCTAGGGAGGGATCGTTGTGCGGCATACGAAGCAGAACGCAGGTTCAGGGGAGTGACGCCGGCAGCGGCCAAACGGCTGCACCGCCAACACCATGGAATTGTCGGCCAGGCGCGGGTTCCATGAGCCAACCGCCGGTGAACTCTCCGAAGGCCGGCAGGATCGCCTGGCCCGGCTCGCTCACGAAACAGGGCAGCCGCAGGCTGTCGCGCCCCCGGCCGTAGAGCCGGCATACCGGATGCAGATGGCCGGCCAGCACGAAATGCGTGGCGTGTGTCTGCGGGTGGTGGCAGCAAGCGAACGGGCCGAGCAGATATGGCTCGTCGACCACGTCGATGGCCAGCGATGCGGGCGGGTCGCCGGCACGGCTGTCGTGGTTGCCGCGCACCAGCGTCATCGCAATGCCGGCATGGCGTGCGCGCCAGGCTTCGACCGCGGTGAGCACCGTGCGCGCCTGGGCTGCATGCAGAAAGTCACCGAGGAACACGATGCGTCGCGGCGCATGCCGTGCGATGAGATCGTCGAGCCGCGCCAGGTTCTCCAGCGTGGTGCCGCCCGGCACCGGCTGGCCGAGAGCGCGGTACGTGGCCGCCTTGCCAAGGTGCAGGTCGGCCACGAACAGCGTCTCGCCCCCGGGCCACCAGAGCGCGCGCTCGGGCAGCAGATGCAGCAGTTCATCCGCCCAACGGATCGAGAACGGCGAGGTGGGGAGGTTCGGGGACATCACGGGCCATGAGTGTCGCAAAAAAGACGCGCCTACACGGGGCCCAGGAGTCTTGGCTTCGGCGAACATAGAGCCCATGAGCGTGCAGGCACTGAAGTCTTCTTTTGGCGGCAACTGCCACTGGTGTGGCCTGCCGATGGATTTTGCAGAGCCGCGCAGCCAGCCCGACTCAGCCACCATTGAGCACCTGCTCGATGCCCCGCTGGGCAGCATACGCAAGCCGAAGCACCGGCGGCTGGCACACGCCATCTGCAACCGGATGCGCAACGAGTTCAAACTGCAGGCCGAGCGGCAGTTTCAGGCGTGGATTGCGAGCCGCGTCGCCGAAGCAGCGACCACCTTGCAAACCGACCCGGCCAGCCCCAGTTCTTCCACATGACCGAATCGCCTTCGCTGCACATCGTCTGCCCGCACTGCCACACTACCAACCGCGTGCGCGCGACACAGCTGGGCAGCGCGCCCGATTGCGGCAGCTGCCACCGCCCCCTGTTCACCGGCCATTCCACCGCGCTGGCCGACGAAGCGACCTTCGACCGCCACATCGCGCGCAACGAGATCCCGGTCCTGGTCGACTTCTGGGCGCCCTGGTGCGGCCCGTGCCGCCAGATGGCGCCGGGCTACGAGCAGGCTGCGGCGCAGCTGGAGCCGCAGGTGCGGCTGGCCAAGGTCGACACCGAGGCGCTGCCCGCACTGGGCGCGCGCTTCAACATCCGCAGCATTCCGACGCTGGCGCTGTTTCGCGGCGGGCGCGAGGTGGCGCGGCAGGCCGGGGCAATGGGGGCCGCGGACATCGTGCGGTGGGTGAAGGCGAACGGAGCCGGTTGAGGCGCTTTACAACGGCGGCAACGGCCGCGAGGGCTTGCGCTCCCGCCGTGGCTTGCCCGCCGAGCGCCCACGGCCGCGCTCCGAGGCGCCCTCCTGCCCGAACGCCAACGTGCTTTTGACGCGCTCCGCGTCGCCGACCGGCACCGCGCCGCCTGCAGCCTTCTCCAGTTGCTCGACCATGCGCGCAATGCGGTCGGCCACGTTCTCGTTGGTGAGCTTTTCGCGGAACAGCTCGACCATGAGCGGAAACGCGAAGGGCGTGGGCCTGGCCAGTGACTGGATCACGAGCTGCTGCGTGTTGATGCGCGCCAGGCTCGCGCGCAGACGGCTGATTTCCAGCTCTTGCGCGAGCAGCTCGGCCTCGGCCTGCAACAGCAGCTTGTTCTGCGGGTCGTACTTTCGGAACACCTCCCAGAACAGCGAAGACGAGGCCTGTAGTTGCTTGTTGCCGCGCTTCTCGCCCGGGTATCCCTGAAAGATCAGGCCCGAGACACGCGCGATTTCGCGGAAGCGGCGCTGCGCCAGCTCGCCGGCGTTCAGGCTTTCCAGCACCTCGTGCAGCAGCGTCGCTTCATCGCGCGCCGCCAGCACCTGCGGCAGCAACGTTGGCCAGTCGACTTCGGTGGCGCTCAGCAGTTCGAAGCCGTAGTCGTTGACCGCGATCGAGAAGGTGCGCGGCGCGTGCTGCGCGATGCGCCAGGCGATCAGGCTGGCAAGGCCGAGGTGCACCTGCCGGCCGGAGAACGGGTACAGAAAAAGATGCCAGCCTTCGCGCGTCTTGAGCACCTCGGCCAGCAGCGTTTGCGGTGTCGGCAGCGCCGACCACTGCTGCTGGATCTCGAGCAGCGGGCGCACGCACTGCAGCTCGGGTGAGTCGTAGCGGCCCACGCCGGCCAGCGCGAGCTGCTGCACCACCGCGTCGGCCAGCGTGGTCGACAGCGGCATGCGGCCACCGCTCCAGCGCGGCACGGCCGGGCGCTTGCCGCTGGCGCGCCGCACCCAGGCCGTCATCTCGCGGATCCGCACGAGTTCGAGCAGCCGGCCGCCGAACAGGAAGCAATCGCCCGGCTTCATGCGCGCGGCGAAGCTTTCTTCCACCGTGCCGAGCTTCGCGCCGCCGATGTACTGCACCGCCATGCTCGCGTCGCTCACGATGGTGCCGATGTTCATGCGGTGGCGCCGCGCAAGCCGGGCATCGGGCACGCGCCACACACCTTCGGCATCGGGCACGGCGCGCCGGTAGTCGGGGTACGCCGCGAGCGACGGGCCGCCCTGCGCCACGAACGACAGGCACCACTTCCAGCTCTCGCGGCCGAGGTGGGCATAGGCCGCGGTGCTGCGCACTTCGTCGTACAACGCCTCAGGCGTGAAACCACCACCTAGCGCGACGGTGACCAGGTGCTGCACCAGCACATCGAGCGGCTGCTCGGGCGTGCTGCGCGCCTCGATGTGGCCGGCCGCGATTGCATCGCGCGCGGCCGCGCCTTCGACCATCTCGATGCTGTGCGTCGGCACGAGCGTGATGCGCGAAGGCCGACCCGGCGCGTGGCCGGATCGGCCCGCGCGCTGCAGCAGCCGCGCGACGCCCTTGGGCGATCCGATCTGCAGCACGCGCTCGACCGGTAGAAAATCCACGCCGAGATCAAGGCTCGACGTGCACACCACCGCGCGCAGCTCACCGTTCTTCAGGCCCGCCTCGACCCACTCGCGCACGCTGCGGTCGAGCGAGCCGTGGTGCAACGCGATGAGCCCGGCCCACTCGGGCTTCGCTTCGAGCATGGCCTGATACCAGATCTCCGACTGCGAGCGGGTGTTGGTGAACACCAGCGTGGTGCTGCTGTTTGCGATTTCTTCGATGACCTGCGGCAGCATCGTGAGGCCCAGATGCCCGCCCCACGGAAAGCGCTCTGCACGGCCGGGCAGCAGCGAGTCGATGATGAGCTGCTTGGGCACCTGGCCCTGCACCATGACACCGTCGTCGCTGCCGAGCAAGGTGCGCATTGCCTCGGGCAGGTTGCCGAGGGTGGCCGACATTCCCCAGACACACAGGGCCGGTTTCCAGCGCCGCAGCCGCGCCAGCGCCAGTTGCACCTGCACGCCGCGCTTGTTGCCGAGCAGCTCGTGCCACTCGTCGACCACCACCAGCCTCACCGTGCCGAGCACGTCGCGCGCGTCGGCCCGCGAGAGCAGCACCGACAGGCTCTCGGGCGTGGTGACCAGCACGGTCGGCAGCCGCGCGTTCTGCGCGCTGCGCTCGGCGCTCGAGGTATCGCCGCTGCGCGCGCCCGCAGACCAATCCGGCGCGAGTGTTTCTAGCGGCTGCTGGAGCGCACGCAAGGTGTCGGCGGCCAGCGCGCGCATCGGCGTGATCCACAGCACGGTGAGTGGCGGTGCGACCTTCTTCGCCGTGGCGCGCGCGGGCGCCTTCGGTGCCACGGCGAACGCCTTCAGCGCGCCGAGCCACACCGCGTACGTCTTGCCCGCGCCCGTGGTCGCATGCAGCAAGCCCGAGCGGCAGTCGCCGATCGCCTTCCACACCTCGCGCTGGAACTTGAAGGGCTTCCAGGCGCGGGTGGCGAACCAGGCGAGCAGGTCGGCCTGCTTCATGTCGGGGCCGGCAGCAACGCCGCCAGCGTTTCCAGCGTGTCCGCCTCCTCCACCGGCTTGTCTTCCCGCCAGCGCAGCATGCGGGGAAAGCGCACTGCGATGCCGCTCTTGTGGCGCGTGCTCCTGGCGATGCCTTCGAAACCGAGCTCGAACACCAGCGTGGGCTTGACGCTGCGCACCGGGCCGAAGCTTTCGATCGTGGTCTTGCGGATCACGGCGTCGACGCGGCCCATTTCTGCATCGGTGAGGCCGGAGTAGGCCTTGGCGAAGGGCACGAGCTTGCGGTCGGCCTGCGCTGGCGGGCCGTCCCACACAGCAAAGGTGTAGTCGCTGTAGAGGCTGGCGCGGCGGCCGTGGCCGCGTTGCGCGTAGATCAGCACCGCGTCGATGCTGAGCGGGTCGATTTTCCACTTCCACCAGGTGCCGACGTCCTTGGTGCGGCCCACGCCGTACGCGGCGCGGCGCTGCTTGAGCATCATCCCTTCGACGCCCATCGATCGCGCGGCCTCGCGCTGGCGCGCAAGGTCGCTCCAGCCGTCGCCGGTGAGCATGGGGCTCGCGATCAGTTGCGGGTGCTGCACCTGCGCGACCAGCTCGTCCATCAACACGCGGCGTTCTTCCTGCGGCAGCGCGCGCAGGTCGCGGCCCTGCCATTCGAGCAGGTCGTAGGCGAGCAGCACGACCGGGATCTCGCGCAGCAGCTTGGGGCCGAGCGTCTTGCGGCCGATGCGGCG
>JBDUCH010000198.1:0-7610 GCA_040003555.1 Variovorax sp.
CCGGCCCCGGCGTGCCGATCAAGGCGATCAAGTGGCTGCTGATGCAGCACCGGCCCCTGGTGGTGCGCCCGCATCTCGACCTGGGCATGGTGCGCTGGGGCATGTCGATGCTGCGCAACTGCACCGCGGCGCGCTACGAAATCAACAAGGGCCGCATGGTGCGCCTGGCCGAATACAGCCGCGATTGCCTGAAAGAACTGCGGGCGCAAACCGGCATCGAATACGACCAGCGCATGCAGGGCACGCTGCAGCTCTTTCGCACGCAGGCCCAGTTCGACGGCACCGCGGCCGACATCGCCATCCTGAAGCGCTACGGCGTCGGCTTCGAGTTGCTCGACCGCGACGGCTGCATCCGCCACGAGCCCGCGCTCGCCACAGTGCGCGACAAGTTCGTCGGCGGCCTGCTGTTGCCGGGCGACGAAACCGGCGACTGCTTCAAGTTCACCCAGCGCCTGGCCGCCTTGGGTGTGCGGCAGGGCGTGCAGTTCCGCTACGGCACGCGCATCCAGCGGCTCAAGCTCGCCGGACAGCAGATCGACGGCGTGGTCACCGATGCCGGCACGCTCAAGGCCGACGCCTACCTGGTCGCACTCGGCAGCTATTCGCCGCTGCTGCTCGATCCGATCGGCATCCGCATTCCGGTCTACCCGGTCAAGGGCTACTCGATCACCGTGCCCATCACCGATGCCGTGGGCGCACCCGAATCGACCGTGATGGACGAATCGCACAAGGTGGCCGTCACCCGCCTGGGCGACCGCATCCGCGTCGGCGGCACGGCCGAGCTGGCCGGCTACACGCTCAAGCTGCACGACGCGCGCCGCCACACGCTGGAGCACGTGGTGACCGACCTGTTCCCGCGCGGCGGCGACGTCAAGCGCGCCGAGTTCTGGTGCGGCCTGCGCCCGATGACGCCCGACGGCACGCCCGTGGTCGGCGGCACGCGCCTGCCTAACCTGTACCTTGCCACCGGCCACGGCACGCTCGGCTGGACGATGGCCGCCGGTACCGGCCGCGTGATGGCCGACGTGATCTCGGGCCGCAAGCCCGGCATCGACCTCAAGGGCCTGACGGTCGATCGCTATCCGGGGGCTTACCGATGAGCGCGATTCGCAAGACGCTGATGGTGCTGGGCGCCGCTTTGCTCTCGGCGTGCGCGGCACCGCAGATGACGCCCGAACTGGTGAGCCAGCTCGCCTACGAGTCGCTCGGCCCCGAAATGCAGATGGGCGACCAGATGCTGACCGTGTGGGTGCCGGCCGCGCCAAAGCCGGCCGACGGCACGCCGCCGCTGTCGGCTGAAGCGACGGTCGCGTTGGCAGCAGCCTCGTCGCCGATGGTGACCGACCTGGCCCAGGTGATGGCGCGCGGATCGCGCGAGCCGCTCAACCTTGCCGTCGGCGGCCCCGACAGCGCGCTCACCGCGCAGGTGCTGATCCGCGCCTTGCGCGCGGTGCCGGTCGAGGTGCCGTACCTGCGCATCGCCTTCGTCGGCCAGCGCGCCGACGTGCCCGGGCTCGCAGCCGCGGCGCAGCAGCGGCGGGCCACGCTGCACTTCGAGCAGGCGCCGAAGTAGGGTACGTGTCAGCGCCGGCGCAGCGGCGCCAGCAGCCCCTTCAGCCCGTTGTGGTCGATCTCGTGCATCAACTGCAGCAGGCGGCCGACCTCGCCCTTGGGAAAGCCCTCGCGTGCGAACCAGGTGAGGTAGTTGCCGGGCAGGTCGGCGATCACGGTGCCCTTGTGCTTGCCGAAGGGCATCGGCATCGAGACGAGCTTGTCGAGGTCTTCGGGATTCATCGCGCGCTCAGCCTCCCGCGCGCTTGACGGCCATGCCCTGCTTTTGCAGCGCCGCGACCACGGTGGCGCGGTGGTCGCCCTGGATTTCGATCACGCCGTCTTTCGTTGTGCCGCCAGATCCGCAGTTCGCCTTGAGTTGCTTGCCGAGCAGTGCCAGCGCCGCCGCATCGAGCGCCACGCCTTTGACCACGGTCACGCCCTTGCCTTTGCGGCCCTTGGTTTCCAGCGACACCCGCACAATGCCGTCAGTCGCCGGCGCGGCGGTCTTGTTCAGTTTGCAGGTGCAGGCCCCAACCGGCTGGCCGCAATCGGGGCAGACTCGGCCTGTCTCGGTGGAATACACCAGGCGGCTGCCGTCGCTCAATTTCTTCATCGTCATCATTGCCCTTCATGCCATTTCCATCGCTCGGCCTCGCGCCGGCCCTCGCACTCGCCGCCACCGACGCGGGCTACCTCGCGCCGACCGCCATCCAACTGGCCGCCGTGCCCGCCGTGCTACGCGGACAGGACGTGCTGGGCCTGGCGCAAACCGGCTCGGGCAAGACCGCCGCATTTTCGCTGCCGCTGCTGCAGCGCTGGGCACAGGCGCCGCGGCACCGGTCGCGCCGCGCGGTGCACACGCTGGTGCTGGTGCCCACGCGCGAACTCGCGGCGCAGGTCGGCGAAACGCTGCGCATCTTGGCGCAACACCTGAACGAACGGCCCAAGATCGCGGTGCTGTTCGGCGGCGTCTCGGTCAACCCGCAGATGATGGCCTTGCGCGGCGGCGCCGATATCGTGGTCGCCACGCCGGGCCGGCTGCTCGACCTGCTTGACCACAACGCGCTGAAGATCGGCGACGTGGCAGCGCTGGTGCTCGACGAAGCCGACCGCCTGCTGGACCTCGGCTTTGCCGAAGAGCTGGGCCGCATCCTCGCGCTGCTGCCGGCGCAGCGGCAGAACCTGTTCTTCTCGGCCACCTTCGTGCCGGCGGTCGAGGCACTGGCCGCGCAGTTGCTGCGCGATCCGTTGCGCATCGAAGTCGAATCCACCGATGCCACCGAGCCCGACATCGCCCAGCGCGCCATCGAGGTCGACGCGAGCCGGCGCACCCAGTTGCTGCGCCATCTGGTGCAGGAACAGAAGTGGACGCGCGTGCTGGCCTTCGTCGCCACCAAGCACGCGGCCGAGATCGTGGCCGACAAGCTGCGCAAGGCCGGCATCGAGGCCGAGCCTTTCCATGGTTTGCTGAGCCAGGGCAAGCGCACCCAGGTGGTGGCCGACTTCAAGGCCAGCCGCGTGCAGGTGGTGGTGGCGACCGACCTGGCAGCGCGCGGCATCGACATCGCGCAACTGCCCGTGGTGGTGAACTACGACCTGCCGCGCTCTGCCACCGACTACGTGCACCGCATCGGCCGCACCGGCCGCGCCGGCGAGAGCGGGCTGGCCGTGAGCTTCATTCCGGCCGACAGCGAGGCGCACTTCCGCCTGATCGAAAAGCGCCAAGGCCTGAGCGTGCCGCGCGAGCGCATCGCGGGCTTCGAGCCCGTCGAGGTGGCCATGGCGCCGCAGGCGATCGAATCGCCCGCCAACGGCGGCATCAAGGGCAAGCGGCCGAGCAAGAAAGACAAGCTGCGCGCAGCAGCGGCTGCCAACAAGCAGCCGTGATGCCGCTGCGCTGGCTCGACTTCGACTACAGCGAAGGCACCGACGACACCGGCGTGTTCGACGCGATGGCATCGGTCGCGCCGCAGCACGTGGCTGTCGTCGAGGCCGAGATCGCGCAGGTGCTGGCCTGGGCCGAAGCGACCTTTCCTGGAGGGCGCGGGCCGGTGGAAGAGGGGGGTGAGTGGGATAGTGATCTGCAGGTGGTGGAGGAGCACGATGCTGTCGCGCGCCAGACCTTCAGCTTTGCGATCAGCGGGTCGACCGGTTTCTGCGAAGCGTTTCGCTTGCGGTTTGGCGAGGCGATCTGTTGAGAAGGAATGACTCGAGCCTCCATGGCTTGGTCGCGAGCATTCATCCTATCCCGTGCTTGATGCTCCGCCACAAACCGCTGCTAGAGTCGATGCCAGACCAACAAGCCGCCACGGCGAGGGAGAGAAGACATGGCAGGAGGGATGGGCGCGCGTGAGCTGCAGCTACAACGCCAATGGCGACCCGACCAGCGATGGGCTCCGTCGCGCAACGCACGCATTTTGAATCGCGACTGTTCAGCGCAGCATGGCCTCGCCGCGCGTGGCACAGCGCTTGCATGCTGCTCCCTCGGATAACATTCACGCCAACGGGCTGCCGCCTCCATGGGTTTCCATCGTGGACGGCTTCCCTGGACAAGGTCTTTGAATTTGGACACCGAGAACGCTTTCGCCGAACTGGGCTTGGCACCTGGCGCGACCGAGCACGAGGTGAAGGCGGCATGGCGCCGGCTCGCTTCGCAATGGCATCCGGACCGCAATGACAGCGCCGGTGCTGTTGCCAAGATGCAGCGCATCAACCAGGCAATCGAAGAGATCCGCCGCGCCGGATTCGGTGCCCGTGCGAACGCCAACGTCGACACGCCCGGCGCACCGGAAAACAACCCTTCCGACGGATTTGACGCCGACCACGCTACGACGGCACCCGGCGCGGCCGGCACGGAACGGCAGCGCCGGCCGCTGCACCGCAAGGTCAGGATGACGCTGGAGGAAGCGGCCGTCGGATGCATCAAGGTGCTGCGGGGCAAGGTCACCGACGTCTGCGCCACGTGCGCGGGCGCCGGGCATCAGGTGCTGGGCGGGAATTGCGCCCGGTGCGGGGGGTCGGGCGCGATCCCGAAGCGCTCCTTTTTCGGATGGCCCGGCGGTGTGACCGAGTGCGAGGCTTGCCTGGGCGGCGGCATCGCGAGGCAGCCGTGCGCGGCGTGCGGCGGGGCCGGCAAGATGGCGCCGCGCGGCTACAAGCTGAACGTGCGCATTCCGCATGGCGTGCGCGATGGCGATTTGCTCCATGTCGACGGACGGCGCGTGCGCGCCGAAGGCCCTCCCGCCGACGTCGAGATTCGCGTCGAGGTGTCGGAGCACGCGTTCTTCAAACTCGACGACGACGGCACCATTCGATGCGAGATGCCGGTCGACGGATTCGCATGGATCGCCAATCGGCAGGTCAAGGTGCCGACCGTCACCGGCTTCCAAGCGCTGCAGTTGAGCCGCGACCGGCTGACTTACCGCTTGAAGGGCCAGGGCTTCCCGGTGCAGCGCCGCGGCACGCGGGGCGACCATCTGGTCACGCTGGTGCCGATATTTCCGCAACAGCTCAGCACCGACCAGCAGATCCTGCTCGACCAGCTCTCGGCCACCAGCTCGGGCGCTGGCGGTGAAGCATTGGACGACCGCCTTCGCGCATGGAATCGGGGGCTGCGCGCCTGGGAACGGGGCCTGTAGTCGGCGGTAGCCCAGAACGCTTGACCGGCTTGTGCTCGACTTCTTGGATTCAGAGAGGGGTGCTCAGCGGTTGACGATCGAAACGCAGGGGGAGCGCTGGGCCCATGTACGCTATTGACGGCATCTGATGAGACTGCAGACCTGTACACTCCGCCCCATGTCGTGCAATTCCCTCCCCATCGCGTCCTGCGCCGCTCGCAGCAGCAGCTTGGTGCTGCCTGTGTTCGCATGGGCGACGAAGAAGAGTGCACGAATGATTACCACCATTACCGCCGCGGCCACCTGAGCACGCGCAGGTGGCCGCTCCGGCAGCCACCTGGTGTACTCCTCGGTTCCTCCCTCCGAATGAATGAGACCCAGCTCTGGCAGCTGGGTTTTTTGTTTTTCATCCGGAGTTGTTCATGTACCGCGATCCCGTTCCCGCACTTCAACCTCACTACAGCCGGTCTTCGGCAACTCGTCCGCTGCGCGTCGGCATGATTGGCATCGGCACGGTGGGCGAGGGCACCTTCCGCGTGCTGGCCCGCAACCGGATGGAGATTGCCGGGCGGGCGGGGCGGGCGATCGAGATGAAGGTGGTTGCAGCCCGCAACCTGGCCAGGGCCGCTGGCATCGTGGGCGAAGCGATCGAGTTGACGAGCGATCCGATGTACGTCGCCACCCATCCCGACGTCGACGTGGTGGTAGAAGTCGCTGGCGGCACCGGGCCGGCGCGCGACTGGGTGCTGGCCGCCATTGCGCACGGCAAGCACGTGGTGACGGCCAACAAGGCATTGCTGGCGGTGCACGGCACCGAGATCTTCGATGCCGCGCGCCGGCACGACGTCATCGTGGCGTACGAGGGCGCGGTGGCCGTGAGCATCCCCATCATCAAGGCGCTGCGCGAGGGGCTCTCGGCCAACCGCATCGATTCGGTGGTGGGCATCGTCAACGGAACCACCAACTTCATCCTGAGCAAGATGCGCGACGAAGGCCTGGACTTTGGCAGCGCGCTCGCGCAGGCGCAGGCACTGGGCTACGCCGAGGCCGACCCCACGTTCGACGTCGAGGGCATCGATGCTGCGCACAAGATGGCGTTGCTGGCCGCCAATGCGTTCGGCACGCCGGTGCAGTTTGCCGCCGTGAACGCAGAGGGCATCTCCGCCGTGCAGCGGGTCGACATGCTGTGCGCCGAACAGCTCGGCTATCGGATCAAGTTGCTGGGCGTGGCGCGTCGCGCAGTGGGAGGCATCGAGCTCGGAGTGCAGCCTGCCTTGATCCCCGCCACGCATCTGATGGCGCATGTGAACGGATCGATGAACGCGATCCTGGTCAACAGCGATGCGGCCGGCGTGACGATGTACTACGGCGCCGGAGCCGGCTCGGAGCAGACGGCTTCGGCCGTGATTGCCGACTTGGTCGACGTGGCACGGCTGGCAGGCACTTCGGCCGCGCAACGCGTCCCACACCTGGGTTTTCATGCGGATGCGCTGAGCACGCTGCCGGCGCTGCCCCGTGCCGCGCTGCGTGCCGCCCGCTATCTTCGGGTGCCGGTGCGCGATCCGGCGCAATTGGCGCCGTTGAAGGCATGGCTCGCGCATCAGGGGCTGCCCGTGCGGCAGATGGCGCTTGCGTTGCTGCCGCTGGAAGCAGGCCCGCAGTTGCTGGTGCTGGCCGAACCGGTCGTCCAGGCCGACTTCGATCGGATCCTGCATGCGCTGGCAACGCACCCGGGCGTCTCGGCAGCGCCCACGGCGTTGCGCGTGGAGCAACTGGCAGGCTGAAACGCCTGCAACGCATCGCCCTTTACTGAAACGCTACCTCGGCAAAGCTCCTGAGCTTGCGGCTGTGCAGCCGGCTGGACCCTTCGCTGCGCAGGATGTCGATCGCCGCCATGCCGATGCGCAGATGCTGCTCGACGCGCTCGCGGTAGAAGTGGTTGGCCATGCCGGGCAGCTTGATCTCGCCGTGCAGCGGCTTGTCGCTCACGCACAGCAGCGTGCCGTAGGGCACCCGAAAGCGAAAGCCATTGGCTGCGATGGTCGCGCTCTCCATGTCGAGCGCGACCGCGCGGCTCTGGCTGAAGCGGCGCTGCGGCGTGTTGTTCGGCAGCAGCTCCCAGTTGCGGTTGTCGGTGCTGGCCACGGTGCCGGTGCGCATGATGGTCTTGAGCTCGGGCCCCTGGAAGCCGGTGACATCGGCCACGGCCTTTTCCAGCGCGAGCTGGATCTCCGACAGCGCGGGAATCGGCACCCAGAGCGGCAGCTCTTCGTCGAGCACGTGGTCTTCGCGCACGTAGGCATGGGCCAGCACGTAGTCGCCGAGTTGCTGGCTCGGGCGCAGGCCGGCGCAGTGGCCCAGCATCATCCATGCGTGCGGGCGCAGCACGGCGATGTGGTCGGTGATGGTCTTGGCATTGGCCGGGCCGACGCCGATGTT
>JBDUCH010000199.1:0-7596 GCA_040003555.1 Variovorax sp.
GGTCGTAGATGTCGTCGGTGTCGATCAGGATGTCGCCGATGTCGTGATTGAAGTAATCACGGATCGCGCGGATCACGAGGCTCGATTCCTGGTAGATCAGGAATGCGCCCTTGCCGCCCTTGGATGCGCCGTCGATGGCGGCCCAGAGCTTGAGCAGGTAGTTCAGATCCCACTGCAGCTCGGGTGCCGAACGGCCGATGCCTGCAGTGCGGGCGATGATGCTGGCACCCTTGGGGTACTCCAGCTGATCCATCGCCTCCTTCAGCTCGGCGCGATCGTCGCCCTCGATGCGCCGGCTCACGCCGCCACCGCGCGGATTGTTCGGCATCAGCACGACATAGCGGCCGGCCAGCGAGATGAAGGTGGTGAGTGCGGCGCCCTTGTTGCCGCGCTCTTCCTTCTCGACCTGAACCACCAGTTCCTGGCCTTCGCGGATCGCATCCTGGATGCGGGCCTGGCTGGCCGACACGCCTTCGGCGAAGTACTGCTTGGAGATTTCCTTGAACGGCAGGAAGCCGTGGCGGTCTTCGCCGTAGTCGACGAAGCAGGCCTCGAGACTGGGTTCGACCCGCGTCACGACCGCCTTGTAGATGTTGCCCTTGCGCTGTTCGCGCCCTTCGATTTCGATTTCGTAGTCGAGCAGTTTCTGCCCGTCGACGATGGCCAGGCGGCGTTCTTCCGGCTGCGTGGCGTTGATCAGCATCCGCTTCATGAGCGTTGTCCTCTTATGTGTCGTTCTACCGGCCCATGACGGGCCAACGATGCACAGACGACGCTTCTCGAAACGAGGGGAATTGCCGCTTGGCCCCGGATGCTGTGGCCGTTTCGCGCGAAAGCGCGGGCGGCCGTCTGAGCGTCAGCTCAAGGACAGCCGGGGTGGGGGCGCGTGGATGGGCGCGAGCCGGGTGCGGTGTTGATTTGCTACCTTTTTGATAGCGGATTGCGCAATGGTGGCGCGCGCTGCGGGCGACTCAATGCCTGAAGCCGCTGGCAAAAGCCAGGTCGGCCAGCGCAGGCACAGTTGAATCAGCAGCATCAACACAAGGGACTCGCTTCGATCCGCAGACAGCTTGGGGGCTGCCTGCTGGGTATTCCGTATCGGTGTTTCGTGGGCGTCGGCATAACCCGGACGCCGAACCTGCCACTTTGCGCGATTGCGCGGGGTTTGCGGGTTCGACGCCAAGGCGGCATCGACCTCACAGCGTGGACATGAGTGCTCTAAACTTCTGTCTAATCAAGCACTTACACGACCGCGCTGGTGAAAAACATTATAGGTGCGAAGCCCGGCCCTGCGGCGGCAGAAGTTCGTTTTCTGACGGTCGATGAAGAATCGGCTGGCCAGCGACTCGACAACTTTCTGTTCCGTCAGCTCAAGGGCGTTCCCAAGACCCACGTCTATCGGATCATCCGGTCGGGAGAGGTGCGCATCAACAAGGGCCGCGCGCAGGCCGAAACACGCATCGAAGCCGGCGATGTGCTGCGGCTGCCGCCGGTGCGCGTGGCTGCGCGGTCGGAAGAAGGCGCGACGCCACCGGCGCCACCGCGCGACTTTCCGCTGCTGCACGAAGACGACGCCCTGCTCGCAATCGACAAGCCAGCCGGCGTGGCCGTTCACGGCGGCAGCGGCGTGAGCTTTGGCGTGATCGAGCAATTGCGCACTGCGCGGCCGGCCGCGAAGTTCCTGGAACTCGTGCACCGGCTCGACCGCGAAACCTCCGGCATCCTGCTGGTCGCCAAGAAGCGCAGCGCGCTGACCGCGCTGCAGGACCAGTTCCGCGAGCGCGAAACCGGCAAGACCTACCTCGCGCTGGTCGAAGGCGACTGGCCAACCGCCAAAAAAGTGCTCGATGCACCGCTGGCCAAGTATTTGCTGCCTGACGGCGAGCGCCGCGTGCGCGTCGTGGCCAAAGACCATGCCGATGCGATGCGCGCGATCACGCTGGTCAAAGTGCTGGCCCGGTTCAGCCTGCCCGGCGAAAAGCAGCCGATGTCCTTGCTGGCCGTGACGATCAAGACCGGCCGCACACACCAGATCCGCGTGCACCTCGCCTCGGCCGGCCACGCGATCGCGGGCGACGACAAGTACGGCGACTTCGAACGCAACCGCGCGCTGCAGAAAACCGGGCTCAAACGCATGTTCCTGCATGCCTGGCGTCTGCAGTTCAATCACCCGGCCGACGGCCAACGCGTTGCGCTGCAGGCCGCGCTGCCGCCGGAACTCGCCACCCTGCTGCCGCCGGCGACCCTCACTGAAACCTCACGACATGAATGAACAGAGACACTTCGACCTGATCGCCTTCGACTGGGACGGCACCCTTTACGACTCCACTCAGCTGATCGTGCGCTGCATCCAGGCCGCGGTGGTCGACGTCGGCGGTGCGAAGCCGAGCGACAAGGATGCCGCCTGGGTCATCGGACTCGGCCTTGCGGAAGCACTGGCGCGCGCTGCGCCGGACGTGCCGCGCGAGAAGTACGCCGAACTCGGCGCGCGCTATCGGCATCACTACCTCGGCCACAACGACGACCTGGTGCTGTTCGATGGCGTCCTGCCGATGCTCGATGCACTGAAGGAGCGTGGCCACAAGCTTGCAGTGGCCACGGGTAAATCGCGCAAGGGCCTCGACGGCGCGCTCGCGACCGCCGAATTGCACGACCGTTTCGACAGCTCGCGCACCGCGGACGAAACCGAGGGCAAGCCGCACCCGCGGATGCTGCTCGAGCTCATGGACGAGCTGCGCGTGCCGCCCGAGCGCACGCTGATGATCGGCGACACCACGCATGACCTGCAACTCGCCCTCAACGCCGGCTGCGCCAGTGTCGGCGTGAGCTACGGCGCACACGAGCCGGCCAGCTTCGACGCGCTGCGCCCGCTGTTCATCGCCCATTCGGTGGCCGGCCTGCAGGAATGGCTGCTCGCCAACGCCTGAAGAATCGACGCAGCAAGAGCGTGCCATGAGCGAAGAAATCATTCCGTTGTGCAAAGCAGGCGATCTGGCCGAGGGCGGTGTTGCCGTGCCCTTCGACGTAACCTACGCGGGTGAAACCTGCCGCGCCTTTGCGATCCGCTTCGAAGGTCGGCCGCACGCGTTCCTGAATCGCTGCAGCCATGTGGCGATGGAGATGGACTTCCAGCCCGACCGATTCTTCGATGACAGTGGCCAGTGGCTGCTGTGCGCCACCCATGGTGCGGTCTACAAACCCGACACCGGCGAGTGCGCGGGCGGCCCGTGCCGCGGCGGGCTGGTCAAGATAGCCCTCAGCGAACGGGACGGCGTGGTGCACTGGCATACTGCCTGGAACCTCCAACCCTTGGCCTTCTGAGGGCCTGCCTACATGACCGACCCGAACCGTACGGAACCCGAAGGTTTCGAGCCTTTTGAGCCTGCGAAAAAGATAGCAAGAGACGATCCCACGAAGGCCGCCGGCTGGGAGCGCGCCACCCTCGAAAAACTGGCTTTCGCCGCTTTGCGCGAGCAAAAGGCCACGCGCCGGTGGAAGACTTTCGTCCGGCTGAGCTGGCTCGCATTTTTCGTGTTCCTGGTCTGGTTCGCAATGTCGCGCGCCACGCCGACCACCGCCAAGACCACGGCCCACACGGCGGTGGTCGAGATCAAGGGCGAGATCGCAGCCGGTGCCGATGCGAGTGCCGAATTCGTCGTCGCGGCAATGAAGACTGCCTTCGAGGACGACGGCGCCAAGGCCGTGGTGCTGCTGATCAACTCGCCAGGTGGCAGCCCGGTGCAGGCCGGCATCATCAACGACGAAATCAAGCGGATGAAGGCCAAGTACCACAAGCCGATCTATGCGGTGGTCGAAGAAACCTGTGCCTCGGCGGCTTACTACATTGCTGCCGCCACCGACAAGATCTTCGTCGACAAGGCCAGCATCGTCGGCAGCATCGGCGTGCTGATGGACGGCTTTGGCTTCACCGGCACGATGGAGAAGCTCGGCGTCGAGCGCCGCCTCATCATCTCGGGTGAAAACAAGGGCTTTCTCGACCCGTTCAGCCCGATGAACGACGCGCAGCGCGCACATGCCCAGAAGATGATCGACCAGATCCACGACCAGTTCATCGACATCGTCAAGACCGGCCGCGGCGACCGCCTCAAACTGCAGACGCCGGGCCTGTTCAGCGGCCTGTTCTGGAGCGGCCAGCAGGCCATCGAGCTCGGCCTTGCCGACCAGCTGGGCAACGTCGACTACGTGGCGCGCGAGGTGGTCAAGGCCGAAGAGGTGATCGACTACACGCGCCGCGACAACGTGGCCGAGAAGTTGGCCAAGAAGTTTGGCGCCGCAATGGGCGACGCTTCGGTGCGTGCGTTGCGCAGCGTTCCGGCACTCCGCTAACTGGCGTTCCCGGCCTGTGCATGGCGGGCCGAGGCCGCCAGCGCGACCGCGAACCCCACCACCATCCAGAGCGCCAGGGTCAGCGAGCTGACCTTGGCGAGCAGGCCGATCGCCGGCGGGCCGAGCATGAAGCCGAGGTATGCCGCGGCCGACACCGCTGCAATACCGCGTGCCGGGTCGACGCCCGGCACCCGCGCCGCCGCCGAGAACAGGATCGGCACCACGTTCGCAAAGCCCACGCCGACACCGGCAAAGCCCACCAGCGCGAGCCAGGGCCGGTCGGTCAAAAGCACCAGTGCCATCGCCGCAGCGGCGAGCACGGCACTGCCACGCAGCAGAGGCGCCGGCGCGATGCGCGCACGCAGCGCGTCGCCCCCGAAGCGCGCCGCCGCCATCGCGGCCGAGAAGCTTGCGTAGGCGAATGCGGCCTGCTCCTGCGGGCTGCCCAGCTCCTGCTGGAGGTACAGAACGCTCCAGTCGTAGATTGCGCCTTCGGCAATCAGGCCCAGCGCCGCGAGCACACCCAGGATGACCAGCGCGCCACGCGGCATGCTGAACCCCGGCGCAGGCGGGGCGGCGGAAGCGGTGGCGATGCGGGGCAGCATGCGCTGCGAAGCCGCGAGCACCACCGTTGCCATGGCGCCGGCCACCCACAGCAGGTGTTGCTGCGGCGCCAGCCCGGCCGCGAGTGCTGCGCCACCGGTCACTGCACCCGCCATGCCCCCGAGGCTGAACATCCCGTGCATGCCGCTCATCAAGGTGCCGCCGCTCAGCAGTTCAAGCCGCGCGGCTTCGGTGTTGATCGCGACGTCGAATACGCTGGTGACGATGCCGAACAACGCCAGCAGCACCAACAGCGCGGTATAGCTCGGGGTGGCGATCAGGCCGGCCAGCAGCAGCGCATAGACCGTTCCGCAGATGCGGGCCGTGTCGCGCGCGCCAAAGCGGCCGATCCAGCGGCTGGCGCGGGTCAAACCGGCCAGCGCACCGAAACCGGCGGCGAGCATGGCCAGGCCCAGCTGCGCTTCATCGACGCCGTAGTGCGCCTTGACGGTCGGGATGTGCACGCCCCAGGTCGCGAAGACGAAGCCGGACGCAAAGAACTGGGCGCGCGAGGCCCAGCGCGTGGCGGGGCCGATCGCGAACGCCATGCTCATCAGCGCCCGATCGCGAACACCGCGGGCAGGCGCTCGTCGGCCGGCATCGGCGCAGCGCGCCAGCCCTTGACCGTGTCACTGCGCACGGCCGCGTTGGCCAGCGTGAGGCCGCGTGCAACCGCAAGCCGCGTGTGATGCTGCAAGGTCTGCAACAGGGCCTGCTGCAGCACCGCATTCCGGTACGGCGTTTCGATGAACAACTGGGTCTGCCCGGTGCGCAGCGCCAGCGCTTCCAGCTCGCGGATGCGCTGCACCCGACCGTCCGCGTCCTGCGGCAGGTAGCCGACGAACGCGAAGTTCTGGCCGTTGAGCCCGCTTGCGGCCAGGGCGAGCAGCAGCGACACCGGCCCGGTCAGCGGCACCACCGGAATGCCAAGCGCGTGGGCGGCACGCGCCACCGAGGAGCCCGGGTCGGCAACGGCCGGCATGCCGGCCTCGCTCAGCAGGCCCATGTCCTGGCCGGCGAGGGCAGCTGCCAGCAGCGGCCGCGCGTCGAACTGGCCCGCATGGTCGCCCTTCTTGTGCACCTCGCGCGGCAACTCGGTGATCTGCTGCGCCTGGAGCGGGGCTGCCAGCGAGACGACTGCATCGATACGTTTCAGGTAGGCCCGGGCCGACTTGGCGTTCTCGCAGATCCAGTGCGTGATGCCCGCCGCCTTCTGCAAGGTGCCGAGCGGCAGGGCGTCCTGCAGCGGCGCCTGCTCGTCGCAACCGAAATCCAGCGGTGCCGGCACCAGATAGAGCGTGCCGTGGCTCACAGCAGTTCCACCCCGGCCGCGCGCAGCATGCGGCAAGTGCGGATCAGCGGCAGACCGACCAGCGCGGTCGGATCGTCGCTGTCGATCGCTTCCAGGAGCGCGATGCCCAGCCCTTCGCTCTTTGCGCTGCCGGCGCAGTCGTAGGGCTGCTCGGCGCGCAGGTAGTGCTCGATCGCGTCATCGCTGAGGTCGCGAAACACCACGCGCACCGGCGCGATGTCTTGCCGGGTGAAGCCGCTGGCCTGGCATACCACTGCGACAGCAGTCTGGAACACAAGAGTCTGGCCGCGCATGCGGCGCAACTGCGCGGTCGCCCGTTCATGGTCGCCAGGCTTGCCGAGCGCCTCGCCGGCGAGGTCGGCCACCTGGTCGGAGCCGATGACGACTGCATCGGGGAAGCGCGCGGCCACGGCGCGGGCCTTTTCCAGTGCCAGTCTTTCTGAAAGTGAGCGCGGACTCTCGCCGGGGCGGGGGGTTTCGTCGACTTCGGGTGCCTGTACCTCGAAAGGCAGGCGCAGGCGGTTCATTAGCTCACGGCGGTAGCGCGAGGTGGAGGCGAGGATCACGGTGCGTTGCATGGGCCGTGATTGTGCGGGACGGGTTTAGACTGGGGTGGATGAAGACAGAATTCGCCCCTCAACGGCTCGACGTGGCCACTTTTGCCGAAACCGCGGCAACGCTGTCCGGCAGCACCGGGCTCAAGGATTTCTCCCGTCTGTCGGCTGAAACCACCGGCGCGACCCCGGACGCTGCGGTGGCGTGGGAAGCGCACGGCGAACAGCGCCCGGGGCCTTCGGGCGCTCCCGTGCCGTGGCTGCACCTCGTTGCCGAGGCGACGGCACCGCTGGTTTGCCAGCGCTGCCTGGCGCCGGTCGCGACCGAACTGGTGGTCGACCGCTGGTTCCGCTTTGCGCCGGACGAAGAGACCGCCGCAGTCGAAGACGAAGCATCGGAAGAGGATGTGCTGGCCATCAGCCGCGATTTCGATCTCCAGGCGCTGCTCGAAGACGAGTTGCTGATGGAAGTGCCCGTCACGCCGCGCCACGAGGTCTGCCCGGATCCGCCGAGTCTGTCGGCCGTCGATGCCGATTTCGAGGCGACGGTGGAGGCCAAGCCGAACCCGTTCGCCGTGCTCGGTACGTTGCGTCCGCGCAAGCCGGAATAGGGCGCACTGGCGGCATCTCGCTGGGCAGGCTATAATCATGGGCTTCGCGCGCACCGTCTGCAGAATGTTATCGGCAGCGCCCGCACTTCCACCCACCTCATTCAAGTCCAGGAGCCATCATGGCCGTCCAGCAAAACAAGAAGTCGCCTTCCAAGCGCGGCATGCACCG
>JBDUCH010000200.1:0-7523 GCA_040003555.1 Variovorax sp.
CTGCGCCGGCCGCACCATCCGCACCGCGATGTCGGCCTCGCGGCGCAGCAGGTTGGTCAGCTGGTTGCTGGCCACCAGCTCGATCGCGATGCCTGGCTCCTGGCGGCGCAACTCGGTCAGCAGGGGCGGCAGCAGATAGGTCGCTGCGACCATGCTGGTGGTCACGCGCACCAGGCCGGCCGTCTGGTCGCGCTGGCCGGCCAGCGCGCGTGACATGGCCTGTGCGCCGTCGGCCATCTGGCGTGCAGCATCGGCAATGGCGAGCGCGGCCGGCGTCGGCGTGACGCCGCGCCCGGTGCGCTCGAACAGCGGCGCGCCGAGTTGCGCTTCCAGCTCGGCGACGTGGCGGCTGAGTGTGGGCTGGAGCGCGCCCGTGCGGCGGGCGGCGCCCATCAGGCTGCCGGCGTCGAGCACCGCGAGGAAGCTCTTCACCAGTGTCCAGTCAAAACGGTCGAGGTCGTTGCGCATCATGCGAAAGTGTATGACTGAGTTGCATGATCGCCGATTGATGAATGCCCTGTTCTTGCGCAGACTCGCCTCATGTCATTCACTTTGGAGCCTTTGATGTCCTCCTCATCTTCCATGGCCCGGCCGACCGTGCTGGTGCTCGGCGCCAATGGCCGCCTGGGTTGCGTTGCGGCGCAAGCCTTTCAGGCGGCTGGCTGGTCGGTGCTCGCCCAGGTGCGGCGTGAGCCGTCGCCGCTGCTGCCGGCCGGCGTCAGCGTCCTGCGCATCGACCTGGCGGACACAGCGCGGCTGGCCGCCGCCGCGGCCGCGGCCAGCGTAGTCGTGCACGGGGTGAATCCGGTATACGACCGGTGGGATACCGAGGCGCTGCCCGGCCTGCGGTGCGGGCTGGATCTGGCCGAGCGGCTGGGCGCGCATTTCATGCTGCCGGGCAACGTCTACAACTTCGGCGCCGCGATGCCTGCCCTGCTGTCCGAAGCCACGCCGACGTGCCCGAGCACGCGCAAGGGCGAGATCCGCGTGCAGATGGAGACGCTGATGGCCGAGCGCGCCACGGCCGGTGGCTTTCGCGCCTCGGTCGTGCGCGCCGGCGACTTTTTCGGCGCGGGCAGCGGCAGCTGGTTCGATCTCGTCATTGCGAAGTCGATCGCTTCCGGCAAGCTGGTCTATCCCGGCCCGCTGGACGTTGTGCATGCCTGGGCCTACCTGCCCGATCTGGCGCGCGCCTTCGTGCGCGTGGCCTCGCAGCCGCAGCAGCCAGGCCAGGCGGGCTTCGACGTGTGGCATTTCGAGGGCTACACCCTGACCGGCACGGAACTGCTGCAGCAACTCGAAGCCGCGGCTGACGACCTGGGCATGACGCCCCCACGCGGCTTTCGCCATGGCGGCATGCCATGGGGGCTGGTGCGGGCCGCCGGTCTCGTGGTGCCGCTGTGGCGCGAACTGGCGCGCATGGCCTACCTGTGGCGCGTGCCGCATCGGCTGGACGGCCGCCTGCTCGCGGCCTTGCCCGGCGGAGAGCAGGCAGCAACGCCTTTGCGGCTCGCGCTGCGTGAATCGCTGCTGGCGATGGGTGTGGCTGCGGCAACCGCCGCCACCGCTCCGGTCTGAGCGCACCTGCGCCGGCACGGCGCCACGCGCCGGGCAGACCTTGCGCATAATTGACGCAAGCTATGACCCTGACCGAACTCAAATACATCGTTGCAGTCGCCCGCGAACGGCATTTCGGCAAGGCGGCCGAGGCCTGCTACGTCTCGCAGCCCACCCTGTCGGTGGCGATCAAGAAACTGGAAGAAGAGCTCGAACTCAAGCTGTTCGAGCGCAGTGCGGGCGAGGTCACCGTCACGCCGCTCGGCGAGCAGATCGTGCAGCAGGCGCAGACGGTGCTCGACCAGGCCGCGGCCATCAAGGAAATCGCCAAGCGCGGCAAGGATCCGCTGGCGGGGCCGTTGAACCTCGGCGTGATCTACACCATCGGCCCTTACCTGTTGCCCGACCTGGTGCGCCAGAACATCGCCCGCACGCCGCAGATGCCCCTGGTGCTGCAGGAGAACTTCACGGCCAAGCTGCTGGAGATGCTGCGTGCCGGCGAGATCGACTGCGCCGTCATGGCCGAGCCCTTTCCGGACACCGGGCTTGCCATGGCACAGCTTTACGACGAGCCTTTCATGGCGGTGGTGCCGGCGAGCCATCCGCTGGCCGCGCGCGATTCGGTCACATCGGACGAGCTCAAGAACGAAACCATGCTGCTGCTCGGCACCGGCCACTGCTTTCGTGACCACGTGCTCGAGGTCTGCCCCGAGTTCGCACGGTTCTCCAGCAATGCCGAGGGCATCCGCAAGAGCTTCGAAGGCTCGTCGCTCGAGACCATCAAGCACATGGTCGCGGCCGGAATGGGGGTGACGCTGGTGCCGCGCTTGTCCGTTCCCGCCGATGCGCTGGTGCCCCGGCTCAAAGGCCGCGGCAAGGAGCCCGAACAGATCGTGCGCTACCTGCCGATCGCCGACGCGCAGGGCCGCGAGCCGCCGACCCGGCGCGTGGTGCTGGCATGGCGCCGGAGCTTTACGCGCTACGAGGCGATCGCCGCGCTGCGCAACGCGATCTACGCCTGCGAGTTGCCGGGCGTGACGCGGCTGTCCTAGCCGCAAGTTGCGCCGCCGGCCTACGTGCCGGCGCATCGGTCGCGGCCATCGCTGCGATAGAGTGCGGCTGTTGCGAAGCTGCCCGGCGGCTTCTACAGTTTCTCCCGCTCAGCTATCTACTTCAAAAGGACGTCATCCATGGCCAAAGCAAGCCCCAAGTCGCCGAAGAAATCCAAATCGCCGATCACGGCCGCCCCTGCTGCAGCCGCGGGCAAGGTGCCTGCAAAGGGCGGTGCGGTGGTGGCGCACGAGTCGGGCAGCCGCAATGCGCCGATCATCAACATCGGCATCGACCGCCAGGATCGCGCCGCCATCGCGGAAGGCCTGAGCCGCGTGCTGGCAGACACCTACACGCTCTACCTCACCACGCACAACTTCCACTGGAACGTGACCGGCCCGCACTTCAACTCGCTGCATGCGATGTTCATGAACCAGTACACCGAGCTCTGGGGCTCGACCGACGTGATCGCCGAGCGCATCCGTGCGCTGGGCCACTACGCACCGGGCTCGTATGCCGAGTTCAGCAAGATCGCCACCGTGCCCGACGTGCCGCAGAACCCGCCCAGGGCGATGGAGATGGTGCGCATCCTGGTCAAGGGCCACGAAACCGTCTCGCGCATCGCGCGCGAGTTCATTCCGGTGGCCGAAGAGGCGGGCGACGATCCAACGGCCGACATGCTGACGGCGCGTTGCACCGTGCACGACCAAACCGCCTGGATGCTGCGTTCGCTGCTGGAGGATTGAAGCGGCGGCAGAGGTGAGTAAGCAACGGGGGTGGGGCCCCTACCTCGACCTGATCCGCTGGGATCGGCCCGCCGGCTGGCTGCTGCTGCTTTGGCCCACGCTGGGCGCGCTGTGGTTCGCGGCCGACGGCTGGCCCGGCTGGCATCTGCTCACGGTGTTCGTGCTCGGCACCATCCTCATGCGCAGCGCCGGCTGCTGCGTCAACGACGTGGCGGATCGCGATTTCGACCGCCATGTGAAGCGCACCGCCCAGCGCCCGGTCACGAGCGGTGCGATCTCCGTCAAGCAGGCGCTGGCCTTTGGCGCAGTGCTCGCGCTCGCGGCCTTCGCGCTGGTGCTCACGACCAATCGCCTCACTGTGCTGTGGTCGTTCGGCGCGCTGGCGATCACGCTGGCCTATCCGTTCGCCAAGCGTTTCGTCTCGATCCCACAGGCGGTGCTCGGCATCGCCTTCAGCTTCGGTATCCCGATGGCATTTGCGGCGGTGCGCGGCAGCGTGCCTGAACTGGCCTGGTGGCTGCTGGCAGGCAACCTGTTCTGGGTGCTGGCCTACGACACCGAATACGCGATGGTGGACCGCGACGATGACCTCAAGATCGGCATGAAGACCTCGGCCATCACCTTTGGGCGTTTCGACGTGCCGGCGGTCATGGCGAGCTATGCGGTTTTTCTGGCGGTCTGGGCTGCAGGCGGCGCCAGCCGAGGGCTGGGCGCTGTCTTTTTCGCAGCAATGGCGGTGGCGGCCGCGCAGGCGGTGTGGCACTGGTGGCTGATTCGCATGCGCACCCGCGACGGCTGCTTCAAGGCGTTCCGGCTGAACCACTGGGTGGGCTTCGCCGTGTTCGCCGGCGTTGCAGCCGGCTACGCACTGCGCTAGCCCTTTCCGAACTCTTCGGCGAGTTCGCCGGCCCGCCGCTGCGCAGCGCGCATCGCATCCTTGAAATGCGCCTTGACGTCGGCCGCCTGGAGCGCGGTGATGGCCGCATGGGTGGTGCCGCCCTTGGACGTCACGCGCTCGCGCAACACGGATGGCGGCTCGGTCGCGCTGCGTGCCAGCGCCGACGCGCCGCTGAAAGTGCCGACCGCGAGCTTGTGCGCCTGCGCCGGCGTCAGGCCCATCTCGACGCCAGCCTCGGCCATCGCCTCGATGAAATAGAACACGTAGGCCGGGCCGGAGCCCGACACGGCGGTCACCGCGTCGAGCGCGCTTTCGGGTTCGACCCAGAGCAGCTCACCCGTAGGCGCCAGCACCTGCTCGACCCGAGCGCGATCCGCGGCGCCGACCGCGCTGCGTGCGAACAACCCGGTCATGCCCTGGCCAACCAGCGCGGGCGTGTTGGGCATGGCGCGCACGATGCGCTCGCTGGCGAGCCAACGGGCGATGCTGTCCGAGGGAATGCCGGCCGCCACGCTCAGGTGCAGGGCACTGCTGGCATGGGCGCGCACGGGCTGCGCGGCTTCGGCAAAAGTCTGCGGCTTTACGGCCCAGACCAATACCTCGCAACGTGCCAGCGCCGCGCCGGCCTGGGCCTGCGCAGCGATGCCGAAATCGTGTGCCAACCGCTCGCGGGCTTCGGCAAAGGGTTCGACCACCTCGAAGGCCGCCGCGGGCACCCCTTGGCGGATCAGCCCGCCGAGGATCGCGCTGGCCATGTTGCCGCCGCCGATGAAGCCGATCGGGGGCAGGGGGGGGCCGTCGGGACGCGGCAGGAAGGTGGCAGTGATGGTCATGGTCGGTCGGTGAATGCGAAGGCGGCGAATTGGGTGACTTGCAGCGGATTGAAATTGTCGTCGCTCACCACCACCAGCACGCGCCGGCCATCGGGCAGGGGCGGGCCCCAGCACATGCCCTCGGTGTTGTCGAGGCGCGAGAGGCCGAGCGTCGCGAAGTCGGCCACCAGCGTCTTGGCGGCGGCACGGTGGTTGCCGGGGGTGAGGGCATCGAGCGCCAGCGTGTCGGTCGCGCTGCGGGTGTCGATCTCATAGAGGCGCAGCGAATTGCCGACACCGGTCGCGTAGGCGCGCTCCAGCACCAGCATGCGGTGCGCATCGAGCATCAGGATCTCGCTCACGCCGTTGTCGGCGTAGGTGCCCGTGAGCAGTGGCCGAATCGGAATGCGATCCTGCCGGTAGGCAATCTGGCCCACCGCGCGGCCGCTGGACAGGTCAACCTGCGTGAAGCGGCAAGGCCCGCCCGCCGCGTCAACGCTCGGGATGGCGCCGTCCTGTACCAGCGCGTTTTCCATCGCGAGCCAGCCATGGCGGTTATCGGGTGTCAGCGCCAGGCCTTCGAAGCCCAGGTTGTCGCGCGCGCCGCGCCGGCCGGCGCGCGACGGCTCGAACATTGCCGGCAGTTCGAACTGGCGCAGCAGGCTGCCGTCGCGCCGGCTTTCATACAGCGCGGTGCCGAAGCCGCGCACCTGGTCGCCCTCGGACGTCCAGAGGATCGAGCCAGTGTCCGGCCGCAGCCGCAGCGCTTCGGGATCCGGCACCGGCACGCCCTCGCGGGCCTGGCGCCTGGACGGCCAGGTGGTGCTGTCGGCCTGGTGCAACAATGTGACTTCGCTCATTTCAGGCGTTGCGCCAAATGCCCAGCGTACCGTGTAGAAACGAGCCGGCGCCAGATCCGACCTGTCATCCGACAGAAGCAGGTACTCACCTCTTTCGTTGTCGTAGTCGATGCCCGACAGTCCACCGACCAGGGTGTCCCTGAAAACCAGGCGATGCGGCAGTTGCGCTTCACTGAGGAGGCGCAGTCTCGATCGTCCGGCGCCCGACGCAGTCGGCACCGGACTGTTGCAGCCGCCCAACGCGCTGACCATTGCCGCCGCACCACCCAGCAGCAGGCGGCGGCGTGTCGGCAACGAAAGGGCGGGGAGCGTCGGCACGCCGCGAGTCTAGGCCGAAACGCACACGCCAAAGCAGGTGAGTTGACAGGCTGGGGATCACGTGCAACAATCGCGGGCTTCGCTTCAAAAGGCGAAGCTTTCCGCCCAGACGGATGTACCCCAAGTGGTTTGGGGTGCGGACGACGGGCCCAAGACTGACTGCGGCAGACCCATTTCGGGCCTGCATCGGTACAAGTTGGGAACTACGAACAATGATCCAGACTGAATCCCGGCTCGAAGTGGCCGACAACACAGGCGCGAAATCCGTCCTGTGCATCAAGGTGCTCGGTGGCTCCAAGCGGCGTTATGCCAGCGTGGGCGACGTCATCAAGGTGAGCATCAAGGAATGTGCGCCGCGTGGTCGCGTCAAAAAGGGCGAGATCTACAGCGCCGTGGTGGTTCGCACCGCCAAGGGCATCCGTCGCGCCGATGGTTCGCTCGTCAAGTTCGACGGCAATGCCGCCGTTCTGCTCAATGCCAAGCTGGAGCCGATCGGCACCCGCATCTTCGGACCGGTGACGCGCGAGCTGCGCACCGAAAAGTTCATGAAGATCGTGTCGCTGGCCCCTGAAGTTCTTTAAGGACAACAACGCCATGAACAAGATTCGCAAAGGCGACCAGGTCATCGTGTTGGCCGGTCGTGACAAGGGTAAGCGCGGCACGGTGTCGCTGCGCAAGGACGACGCTCACCTGATCGTCGACGGCATCAACATCGTCAAGAAGCACGCCAAGCCGAACCCGCTCAAGGGTACGACTGGTGGCATCGTCGAGAAGACCATGCCGATTCACCAATCGAACGTGGCGATCTTCAATGCCGCGACCGGCAAGGCCGATCGCGTGGGCATCAAGGTCACGGACGGCAAGCGCGTGCGCGTCTTCAAGTCCAGCGGCGAAGAAATCAAGCTGGCCTAAGGGGTACTCACATGGCACGTCTCCAACAAATCTACCGCGAAAAGATCGCGAAAGACCTGACCGAAAAGTTCGGCTACAAGTCGCCGATGCAGGTTCCGCGCATCACCAAGATCACGCTCAACATGGGTGTGGGTGAAGCGGTTGCGGACAAGAAGGTGCTCGACAACGCCGTCGGCGACCTGACCAAGATCGCCGGCCAGAAGCCCGTCGTCACCAAGTCGAAGAAGGCCATCGCCGGCTTCAAGATCCGTGAGCAACAGCCGATCGGCTGCATGGTCACGCTGCGCGGCGTGCAGATGTACGAGTTCCTGGATCGATTCGTGACCGTGGCCCTGCCGCGTGTGCGCGACTTCCGCGGGATCTCCGGCCG
>JBDUCH010000201.1:0-7496 GCA_040003555.1 Variovorax sp.
AGCAGCACGATCGCGCCGAGCACCGAGACGATGAAGCCTGCGGTCTGGCCGACCGTGTACCAGCCCATGGCCTGGCCGAGGTAGGTGGCACCGAACGAACCTGCGATGCCGATCAGCGTGGTCACGATGAAGCCGGCCGAGTCGTTGCCCGGCTTGACGGCGCGTGCGATCAGACCCACGACGAAACCGATCAGGATGGTCCAGATGATGCTCATGATTTCCCTTGGCAAGTTGGTTGAGGACGCGGTGCGTCCGGGGGCAGATTCATGATAGCGGAGCTGCCGCGGGCAGCGCCTTGGCCACGGCGCTGCCGAGCGTGGAAATATCGAAGGGCTTGATCAGGATCGACTGGGTGCCCAGCACCCGCCCGACCGCGGCCATATCGGCGTAGCCGGTGGCCAGCACCACCGGGATGTCGCGCACCATCTCGCGCGCCCGGGCGATCACCTCGGCACCGTTGAGCCCCGGCATCGCGTAATCAACCACCAGCAGATCCTGCGGAGCCGCTGCGAGTTGGGCGAGCCCGCTGGCGCCATCGGACGACTCGGTCACGGCATAGCCCAGCAGTTGCAGGCTTTCGACGATCACGCGCCGAACCTCGCTGTCGTCCTCGATCACCAGCACACGGTAGCGCGACACTGCATCCTCGGCACTGGCGACGGGCGCCTCGGCCTGGTCGGGCACGTCCCGGTCGCCCGAGGCGGGGAAGTGCATCTCCACGGTGGTGCCCCGGCCCACCTCGCTGCGCAACACTGCCGAGCCGCCAGACTGCCGCGCGAAGCCATAGACCTGGCTCAGGCCCAGCCCGGTGCCGCTGCCGACCGGCTTGGTGGTGAAGAAGGGGTCGAACACCTTGGTCAGCAAGTGCGGCGCGATGCCGACGCCCGTGTCGGCAACGGCCACCACGACCTGCTCCCCGGTCGATCCGGCCGGCACCAGCCGGATCGACACGGCCAGCGTGCCACCAGTGGGCATCGCATCGCGCGCATTGACCGCCAGATTCAGCACCGCCATCTCGAGCTGGTTCGCGTCGAGCACGGCCCAGGCCGGCCGGTCACTGGCCTCGACCTGCACCGCGATGCCCGGCCCGACCGACACCGCGACCAGCTCCTGCATGCCGAGCAACAGCGCGTTGACATCGGTGAGGCGGGGAAGCAGCGACTGGTTGCGCGCGAACGAAAGCAATTGGCCGGTGAGTTTGGCGCCCTTGCCGACCGCGGCCTTGGCCCGGCCGCTGATCGACAGCACCTTCTGATCCTTGGCCACGCGGGCGACCAGGTCGAGGTTCATGTTGACCACGTGCAGGAGGTTATTGAAATCGTGCGCGATGCCACCGGTGAGCCGGCCGATCGCCTCCATCTTCTGGCCCTGCAGCAACGCTGCCTGGGCCCGCTCGCGCTCGGCGATCTCGGCCATGAGCCGGTCGTTGGCACCGGCCAGCTCGCGAGTGCGCGCCGTAATGCGCTCCTCGAGTTCGCGGTTCAGCCGTTCCACGTCGGCGCGCGCCTCGTCGAGCTGGGTCAGATGCATGCGCGTGGCGTACTGCCGGCTGCGCGCGCGCACCGCGGCGTCGATCGCGCGCGCCAGCGTTTCGGAATGCACCGGCCGCTCGAGCAAGATCACGTTGCCAAGCGACTGCAGAGCCGCCATGGCGTGGTGCGTGCGGTGTGCCACCTCGCGCGCCGCCAGCACGATGAACGGAAAGTCCGACCAGCTCGGCTGCGTCATGAGCCATTCGCGCAACGGCTCTTCCGGCACCCGGGCGATCGATTCTTCGGTGATGACCGCAGACGATGCACCCTGGCCGAGCAGGCCCAGGATGTCCGCTGCCGACTCGCACACCTCGGCACCCAGCTTCATGCCCTCGACCACGCTGCGGATCACGGCCGCATCGCGGCCGCGCGGAGCATGGATGAGGACGCGGCGTTCCATCAGCGGGACGCCGGTGCCCGGTCGCCCAACATCGGCACGGCGCCACGGTAAGACGGCACGCCGGACAGCACACCCTCGAAGTCGGTCAGCGGCGGCCCGACTTCCACGCCGCCCTGGCCGAGGCGGAACTCGCGGATGCTGAGCTCGTGGTGGTTGGTGCGGCTCTTGACCACCGACATCGCCTTGCGCAGCATCCCCTGCGATTCGAAGAAGCGGTACAGCACGATCGCATCTGACAGATAGCTCAGGTCCACGTCGCTGCGGCCCTCCCCCACCAGGCCGTGCTGGCCCAGCACCAGCAGGGTCACGATCCCGCGCTGGTTCAGGTAACTCAGCAACTCGTGCATCTGCAGCAGCAGGAACTTGGCGCCCGGCATCGATTGCATGTACGCGTTCAGACTGTCGATCACCACCATGACGGCGCCGTCCGTCTCGACCGCATCGCGCACCATGTTCGAAAAATGCCCCGGCGAGACTTCGGCCGGGTCGAGCGGCAGCAGCTGCAGCCGGCCTTCCTCGATGGCGAGCCGGACGTCCATGCCGAGTGCCTTGCAGCGGTGCAGCAGCGTGCCAAGGCCTTCGTCGAACAGGTAGTACTGGACGCGGTCTCCGCGGCTCAGCGCCGCCACCACGGCCGACATCGCGGTGGTGGTCTTGCCGACGCCCGACGGGCCGATCAGCAAGGTGCTGCTGCCGCGCGAGAGCCCGCCGCCCAGGATCCGGTCGAATGCCGGCGTGCCGGTGCTGACCGAGGTGGACACCACGTCGCCGCGGTGCTCGGCTGCGATCAGGCGCGGGTAGACCTGAATGCCGCCGGTGTCCAGTGTCAGGTCATGTGCGCCGCCGCGGTAGGACACGCCGCGCATCTTGACCACGCGCAGATGCCGGCGCACCGGGCCGTAGTCGCCCACCACCTGCTCGAGCGCGATGACGCCGTGCGCGATGCTGTGCAGTTGCAGGTCGCCGCCTTCCGAGCTCATGTCGTCCAGCATCAGCACCGTGCAGTTGCGCGAGGCGAAGAAATGCTTGAGGGCAAGGATCTGGCGCCGATACCGCAGCGGATCCTGCGCCAGCATGCGCATCTCGGACAGGCTGTCGAACACCAGGCGCGTCGGCTTCAGCCGCTCGACCGCCGCCATCACGACGCGGGTGGTTTCGCCGAGTTCGACCTCCGAGGTGTAGAGGATCGACTGTTCGGCATCGGGACTCAGGCCTTCCTCGCTCACCAGCTCGAACACGTCGATGCCCTCGAGCGTCCAGCCGTGCGAAAGGGCCACGATGCCCAGCTCCTGCGCCGTTTCCGACAGGGTGATGTAGAGCGCTTTGTCGCCCGCCGCGCGGCCGGCTTGCAGGAACTGGAGGCCGAGCGTGGTCTTGCCGGCGCCTGGCGTGCCCTCGACCAGGTAGACATGGCGGGTCGGCAGCCCGCCGCCCAGCACGTTGTCGAGTCCGGCAATGCCGGTGGCTGCGCGCGCTTGCGCGGAAACGATGGGGGGCGCAACAGGCGGATTCAACATGAAGGAAAACTTAACGCAATCCGGCGGCCGGCAGTGACGGCATCCACAGCCGACTTGCGTAGACGCGCGTCCTACAGACCTGCCTCCCGACTGACGCTATACCGGTGGCTCCACTCCCGACTTCCGGTGCGTTCCATGCTCGAAAAGCTTCCCGGTGCCATCGGCCATGCGCTGCACGACGTGCGCGCGGGCCTCGACCAGATCGTTTTCAACACCCTGGGCCTGCGCGCCGGCATGGCCACGATCGAGGTCAGCAGCCTGGCGTTCGCCGACCACGCGCCGTTGCCCGAGCGCTACACCGCCGACGGCGAGGGCGTGTCGCCGCCGCTGGCCTGGCGCCTGCTGCCGCCGGAAGCCAGCACGGTGGTGTTGCTGGTGGAAGATGCCGACTCGCCCACGCCCAACCCGCTGGTGCATGCGATCGTGGTCGACCTGCCGACACAAGAGCAAGAGGGCGCGCTGGCCGAAGCCGCGATGCCAAGTGCCGCGCAAGACGGCGTTGGGTTGCACATGGGCCGCAACTCTTACCTGCAAGGCGCCTGGCTGCCGCCGGATCCGCCGCCGGGCCATGGCGTGCACCGCTATGCGTTCCAGGTGTTCGCGCTGCGCGACGGCCAAGCCTTCGGCGAAACGCCGGGCCGTGACGAGCTGGTCGACCGATTGCGCGAACGCGCGATCGCGAGCGGCTTGCTGATCGGCACCTTTGAGCGCCCGGATGGTTCCGTCCCGGATCGGGACGCCGAAACCGTGCCGGCGCCGCTGGTGGGCTGAGGCTCAGACCGACAGCGTGCGGCCGACTTCGCGCGGGTCGAGCCCGTACATGTCGGCAAACTCGGCGACCGACTTGCCGCTTGCGACAAAGGCGCGTTGCAACGCCTCGCGCTTTGCGACCTGCGCAGCCAGTTCGGCAAACGCCTCGTCGACCAGTTCGTTGGTGGCCGCGTCCTGCCCGCGCACCAGCGCCAGGTAGTCCTCGCGCGTCAGAGCCGAGCGCTCGAAGGCCGCGAGCAACTGCTTGCGCACCTGCGGGCGCAGATCATCGGCGGTGCGTGCCTGGCGGCGCTTGAACACCTCGAGGATGGCGTGGTGCACATGCTCGGGCGCCACATCTTCCACCGGCTGGCCGTCGAGGCCGTGCCGCTTGTCGCCGGCCGCCACGCGCTCCAGGTACTTGGTCGAGCGCGTGTGCAGGCCGAGTGCGACCTTGAGTTCGTCGCGCTGGAACACCTCGGGGTGCTTTTCCAGCAGCGCCTGGAACACGCCGCGCTGCAGCGGCAGGAAGCGCGCGCCGAACAGATCGGGGTACAGGCCGAACAGCAGTTCGAGCGTGGGGTGCGGCTTGCGGGCACGCTTCGCGCCTTGGGCTTGCGCCTGCGGCGGCTGGCCTTCAGGGCGCGGCTTGCGATTTTTGGGGGCGCGCGAAGCGGCGGGGGCGGGGGCGGTATCGGTCGTCATTCGGCTCCGATTGTCGCCGCTCGTCAGGACGCCAGCATCGACAGCGGCAGCGACGCCACTTCCGCCAGCAGCAACGCCAGCTGCACCGCCGCCGCCTCGACCACCCGGCGGCCCTTGTCGGCCGTGGCCGCCGCCGCGTTGCCAGCCGCGCCGTGCGCGTTGTAGTCCTGCATGGCCCAGCCGAGCTTGGCGCTCTTGCCGTTGCCGAGGATCGCGTAGTCGGCCGCGCGCTGCCGGGCGCTGGATGCGAAATCCTGCGCCGCATCGATGCGCACCAGCGGCGCGTGCAGCGCCAGCATCATCGAGGTTTCGACCTCCCCCGCATGCACGCCGAAGCGGTGTTCTTCGGCGCTGAACTGCGCGTCGGCCTGGCCCAGCGGCAGGTTGAACCAGCTCACGCTGTAGACGATCAGGTCGTGCGCCTCGCGCAGTTCGCGCGCCACGATGTCCATCGCACCGACGTGCCCACCATGCGCATTGAACAGCACCAGCTTCTTCACGCCGGCGCGCGCGACGCCCGCGCCGATGTCCTTCCACAACCGGATCAGGGTTTCGGACGAGAGCGTGAGCGTGCCGGCGAAGCGTGCGTGCTCGGGGCTCAGGCCGATCGCCTGGGTGGGCAGGAACAGCACCGGCAGATCGGCGGCCAGTTGCGGAAGCGCCGCCGAGACGATGCCGTCGACCAGCCGGGTGTCAACGCCGAGCGGCAGATGCGGGCCGTGCTGCTCGGTGGCGCCGAGCGGCAGCACCGCAACCGTGCGGGCCGGGTCGAGCGCGGCAAAATCGCGCGTCGTGAGGTCGGCCCAGAAGCGGCTGGGCACAGGCGGGCGATCGGAGGGATTCATGCCTGCGATCTTAGAGCCGTGTAGTCTCGCCGACCGACCCCCCTGCAGTGCCCGACCAAGGAGCCGGCCGTGTTTTCACATGTCTTCGTCAGCGTCAGCGATTTCGAGCGCGCACTGGTTTTTCACAGCGCCGTGATGGCCAGCCTTGGTGTCGAGCTTCGCTTCTGCGAACGCGACAAGCCCTGGGCCGGCTGGCACAGCGCCGATCGATCGCGGCCCTTCTTCGTGATCTGCAAGCCCTGGAATGGCCAAACGCACGACCCCGGCAACGGGCAGATGGTGGCCTTCGCGGCGCCAAGCCGTGCGGCCGTGCACGCCGCGCACCAAGCCGCGCTCGACTATGGCGGCAGTTGCGAAGGCGCGCCGGGCCCGAGGCCGCAGTACCACGCGCACTACTACGGCGCCTACTTTCGCGATCCCGACGGCAACAAGTTCTGCGTGGCGTGTCACGCGCCGGCATGAGGCCGCGAAGCGGCGCTGCGGTCAGGCGCCCGCTTCGTCGACATCCGCATCGGCCGCGGCCAGCATCGTTCCCCGGCAGCTTTCGGTGCCGCAGTAGCAAAGGTAGTCCGCAGGCGACGAGCCGTCGTCCGCCGTGAGGCTGTAGTCGATGAACAGTTCGTCCCCGGCATCGACCTCCACCAGCGTCTGGAACCGGAGCACCATGCGGCCGGCCTCGTCATAGTCTTCGACGGCTTCGCAGTTGGGGGCGCACGAATGGTTGAGGTGGCGCGTGGCGTTACCGCCCTTGGCGCCGTCGATGGTTTCGTCGTTCGACAGCTTGAACAGATAGGTCAGGCTGTCGTCCCAGGTCTTGGCGGCAATCTGCACCGGGGTGTAGCGCCGCCCCTCGTAGAGGCCAAGGAAGGCACCGGCCGGCAACGGCCGGGTCGCATAGGCACCGAGGCCGTGCACGCCGCTCGCGGAAACGCGCAGGTGGGGCGTGGAAGAAGGGGAGGGGCGGGTCTTGCTCATGTCAGTGCGGTAGTGTGCACCCGCACATGCAGGCAAGAGCCGTACCAGACGGCTATTTGCCCCGGGACACCCGCCAAACCGCGTTGCCCACGTCGTCGGCCACCAGCAGTGCGCCCGACTTGTCGAGCGCCACGCCGACCGGCCGGCCCATGGCTTTTTCATCTGCGCTCAGGAAACCAGTCAGAAAATCCTTCGGCGGGCCGCTCGGCCGGCCGCCGATGAAGGGCACGAACACCACCTTGTAGCCCGACAGTGGCTTGCGGTTCCAGGAGCCGTGCTCGCCGACGAAAACGCCGCTCGCAAATTCCGCCGGCATGCCGCGGGCGTCGGAGAACGCCAGCCCCAGCGGCGCCACGTGGGTGCCGAGCGCATAGTCGGGCGCGACGGCCTGCGCGACCAGTTCGGGCCGCTGTGGCTGCACGCGAATGTCGACGTTGCCGCCCCAATAGCTCCACGGCCAGCCGTAGGAAGCGCCCTCCTTCACGGAAGTCAGGTAATCGGGCACCAGGTCGCTGCCGATCTCGTCGCGCTCGTTCACCACCGTCCACAGCGCCTTGGTTTCGGGCTCCCAGCCCAGCCCGTTCGGGTTGCGCAGGCCGCCGGCAAACAGGCGCTTGGCGCCGGTTGCGCGGTCGACCTCCCAGATCGCGGCGCGGCCTTCTTCGGCCGGGATGCCGTTCTCGCCGATGTTGCTATTGGAGCCGACCGTCACATAGAGCTTGCTGCCGTCGGCATTGGCAATGACGTTCTTGGTCCAGTGGTGGTTGATGCC
>JBDUCH010000202.1:0-7466 GCA_040003555.1 Variovorax sp.
GGGTTCTTGAGGTAGCCCTTCATCACCGCGTTGCCGCGGAAGAAGATCTCGCCGATGGTCTCGCCGTCGGCCGGCACCTGGATCAATGTCTGCGGGTCGAGCACGGTCACGGCCTGCTGCAGCGGGTAGGACACGCCCTGGCGGCCGTTGAGCCGGGCCCGTTCTTCCGCCGGCAGCCCTTGCCAGGACGGCTGCCGGGCGCAGATCGCCGACGGGCCGTACACCTCGGTCAGCCCGTAGACGTGAGTGATCTCGATGCCGGCGCCTTCGCAGCCCTCGATCACCGCCGCCGGCGGCGCCGCGCCCGCCACCAGGCCCTGCACCACGTGGTCGATGCCGGCGCGCAGTTCGGCCGGTGCGCTGATCATCATGCTGTAGACGATCGGGGCGCCGCACATGTGCGTGACACGGTGCTCGCGGATCAGCGGGTAGATCAGCGCCGGGTCGACCCGGCGCAGGCACACGCTGGTAGCCCCTGCCAGTGCAAGAACCCACGGGAAGCACCATCCGTTGCAGTGGAACATCGGCAGCGTCCACAGGTACACCACCTGGTTCGGCAAGTTCCAGGCGATCACGTTGCTGGCTGCGTTGAGGTAGGCGCCGCGGTGGTGCGTCACCACGCCCTTGGGGTTGCCGGTGGTGCCGGAGGTGTAGTTCAGCGCAATGGCGTCCCACTCGTCGGCCGGCAATTGCCAGGCGAAGTCGGGGTCGCCTGCGGCGAGAAAACTTTCGTAGTCGATTTCGCCGAGTCGCGCGCCGGGGGGCGCCAGCGCGTCCTCGACCTCGATCACGAGAGGGCGGTGCGCACCCATCGTGGAGAGCGCCTGACCCACGACGCCGGCGAACTCGCGGTCGGTCAGCAGCACCTTGGCCTCGCCGTGCTGCAGCATGAAGGCGATGGCCGGCGCATCGAGCCGGGTGTTCAGCGTATTCAGCACGGCGCCGCTCATCGGCACGCCGAAATGGGCTTCGAACATGGCGGGGGTGTTAGGGAGCATGACGGCCACCGTGTCCCCGGGGCCGATGCCGCGCGCCGCCAGCGCGCTGGCCAGCCGGCGGCACCGGCTGTAGGTGTCGGCCCAACTGCGGCGCACCGCACCGTAAATCAGCGCCACGCGATCCGGATAGACGTGGGCGGAGCGCTCGAGGAACGAAAGCGGCGAAAGCGCCACGAAGTTCGCGGCGTTCTTGTCGAGCCCCATGGTGTAGGGGTTGGTGCGTGTCATGTCGTCTCCGAGGGCGGTGTTTTCCCGAAGCCCGAGGATCGGCCATGAACATTGCACAAGCCGCATCGAAAAATGACGAATGATTGCAGCGGGGGGGCTATAACCTCCAGAACTTCCCGGGACACGACGTTTTGCCCTCAGCAGCTCCGCTCGCGCGCTACCAGACCCTGCAGGCCGGTCTCGACCTGCTCGACCAGGGGCTGTCCATTTTCGATGCCGAGCTGCGCCTGGTGGCCTGGAACAGCGCCTATGTGCGCCTGCTCGATTTCCCGGAAGGCATGGCCTGCCTCGGCACGCCGTTCGACACCTTCATCCGCTACAACGCCCGGCGCGGCGAATACGGTGCGGGCGAGCCCGAGGCGCTGGTGGCCGAGCGGGTGGCCGCGGCCCGCACCTTTGCACCGCACGACATCGAGCGCGTCCGCCCCGACGGGCGCGTGCTGCACATCCACGGCGAGCCGCTGCCGGGCCATGGCTTCGTCACCCTCTATTCGGACGTGACGGCGCAGCGCGATGCCGAGCGCACGATCCGCGAGCACAGCGTCGACCTCGAAAACCGTGTCGCCGCGCGCACTGCGGAACTGGCCAGCAGCGAGCAGCGCGTGCGGCTGGTGATGGACTCGATCCCGGCGCTGGTGGCCTACTTCGACCGTCACCGCGTCTACCGCTACATCAACCGGGGCTACCACGACTGGTTTTGCGTCGATACCACGCGGCCCGAACAAGCCAACGCACGGTCGTTTCTGGGCGAGGCGGTGTATGCGGTGGTCAAGCCCTACGTGCTGCGTGCCATGGCCGGAGAAGCGGTGAACTTCGAATACGAACTCGTCACCTGCACCGGCGACCGGCGCGCCGTGCGCACCTCGCTGGTTCCCGAGCGTGCGGCCGACGACACGTTTGCCGGCTGCTTCGAGCTGACTTTCGACATCACCGAACAGAAGCGTGCGCAGGAACTCCTCGTGCGCACGCAGAAGCTGGACGCACTGGGCCACCTCACCGGCGGGCTGGCGCACGACTTCAACAACATCCTCACCGTCATCATCGGCAACCTCGCGATGCTGGCGGACGCGCGGCCTGGCGATGCGCTGGTGCCCGAATACGTGCAGCCGGCGCTCGACGCCTCCCGGCGCGGGGCCGAGCTGGTAAAGGGCCTGATGCGCTTTGCCCGGCGGCAGCCATTGCAGGCCGGCGCGGTCGACGCGGCGGCGCTGCTGCAGACGGTGGAGCGGCTGGTTCGGCGCTCACTGCCAGAGCACCTCGAACTCGTGATCGACGTCGGAGCCGCCGCCACGCCGCTGTGGACGTGGATCGATCCGGGTCAGCTCGAGCAGGCCCTGCTCAACATGATCCTGAATGCTCGCGACGCCACGCCGCCCGACGGCCGCATCACGCTGCGCCTGCGCCCGGTCGTGCTGGACGCCGACGCCGCTGCGGCGCTGCAGACGGCCATTGGCGAGCACGTGCGCATCGACGTCGAAGACAACGGCGCCGGCATGGATGCGCACACGCTGGCGCACATGTTCGAACCCTTCTTCACCACCAAGCAGCCGGGCCGCGGTACCGGGCTCGGCATGGCCATGGTGTATGGCTTCATCAAGCAATCGGGCGGCGCCGTCGACGTGCACAGCCAGCCAGGTCGCGGCACCACCATCTCGCTCTGGTTGCCCGCCAGCGGCGGCGTCGAAGCCCAGCGGGCGATGCCCGCCGCGGCCCCGGCCGAGGCGAGCCGGCGCGGACTCGCCCTGCTGGTGGACGACGATGCGCAGGCGCGTCGCGTGATCCGCCGCAACCTGCTCGACCTGGGCTACAGCGTGCTCGAAGCCGACAACGGGGTCGAGGCCCTGCAACTGCTCACGCACACCGACGACATCGCGCTGCTGTTGTCCGACGTGGTGATGCCGGGCAGCGTCGACGGCCGCGAGGTCGCACGGGCGGCGCGCGCGCACCGGCGCGCGCAGGCCGTGGTGCTGATGAGCGGCAACCCACCCGACGACCTGCAGGTGTCCGGCGTGCCGCTGCTGACCAAGCCGTTCACGACCGCGCAGCTGGCGGATGCGATCGAGGCGGGTCGGCCATGAACACGCTGGCGCACCGCGGCATGGCCGACGAGGGCGCGCCACCCTCGCTGGTCTTCCTCGTGGAAGACGATCCGGCGGTGTCGAAGCTGGTGCTTGCCGCGCTCACCGAGTTCGGCTTCAACTGCGAAGGCTTCCAGACGGGCGGCAGCGTGTTGCGCCGCATGCAGGCCGAAAAGCCCGACCTGTGCATCGTCGATCTCGGCCTGCCCGACATGGACGGCATCGACCTCATGCGCCGCATCACCGCCCAGTCGAATGCCGGCGTGCTGATCCTCACCGGCCGCGGCCACACGGCCGACCGCGTGATGGGGCTCGAGCTGGGCGGCGACGACTACATGACCAAGCCCTTCGAGGCGCGCGAGCTGGTGGCGCGGGTGCGCAGCATCCTGCGCCGCCGCATGGCTGTGCCCGGTGCCACGGGCGGGCGACAGCGGCGCTACGCCTCCTTTCTGGGGTGGCGCATCGACTGCGCAGCCAACATCCTGCGTGCGCCGGACGGAACCGAGCACCTGCTGGGCACCGCCGAGACCCAGGTGCTGCGCTGCTTCGTCGAGCGGCCGCACCAGATCCTCACGCGCGAGCAGCTGATGGGCGCACGCGACCTTCTGCCCACCGACCGCAGCATCGACGTGCGCATCTCGCGCCTGCGCCGCAAGATCGAGAACGATCCGCACGACCCGACCATCATCAAGACGGTGTACGGCGCGGGCTACATGTTTGCCGCCAACGTCACCTGGGAGTGATTTCAATCGCAATGTGACGAATGATTGCGTCGTCGCCCACGGTCGGATCGGGCGTTCCAGAATCGCGCCGACTCAAGCCCAGGAGACCCCCATGCGCGATCCCATCGTCGACAAGATCCAGTCGAATCCCAAGTACCTCGAGCTGCGCCGCAAGCGCAATACCTACGGCTGGTCGTTCGCGGCGCTGATGATGGTCGTGTACTACGGCTACATCGCGCTCATCGCGTTCAACAAGCCGTTCCTCGCCACGCCGATCGGTGGCGGCGTCACCACGATCGGTATCCCGATCGGGCTCGGCGTGATCGTCTTCACCATCGCCATCACCGCGATCTACATCCGCCGTGCCAATGGCGAGTTCGATCGGCTGACGGCCGAGATCCTGAAGGAGGCCACGCAATGAACCGCCGTTCTTCATCTTCTTTCATCGCGCTCGCCATGCTGCTGGCCACCGGTGCGGCCATGGCCGCCGGCGGTGACGTCGGCCAGGTCGCGAAGCAGCCGACCAACTGGATCGCGATCGGCATGTTCACGGGCTTCGTGATGCTCACGCTGTGGATCACCAAGCGCGCTGCGGCACGAACCAAGTCGGCTGCGGACTTCTACACCGCGGGCGGCGGCATCACCGGCTTCCAGAACGGCCTGGCGATCGCGGGCGACTATATGTCGGCCGCGTCGTTTCTCGGCATTTCCGCCGCGGTGATGGCAACCGGCTACGACGGCCTGATCTACTCGATCGGCTTCCTGGTCGGCTGGCCGGTCATCACCTTCCTGATGGCGGAGCGGCTGCGCAACCTGGGCAAGTTCACCTTTGCCGATGTTGCCGGCTATCGCTTCCAGCCCGGCCCGATCCGCGCGTTCGCGGCCTCCGGCACGCTGGTGGTGGTGGCCTTCTACCTGATCGCGCAGATGGTGGGTGCGGGCCAGCTGATCAAGCTGCTGTTCGGGCTCGATTACTGGATGGCGGTGGTGATCGTCGGCGGGCTGATGATGGTGTACGTGCTGTTCGGCGGCATGACGGCCACCACCTGGGTGCAGATCATCAAGGCGGTGCTGCTGCTGGCCGGCGTGACCTTCATGGCGCTGATGGTGTTGGCGGCCTTCAACTTCAGCCCCGAGGCGCTGTTCGCCAAATCGGTCGAGGTGCGCACCCTGATCGCGGCCAACGCCGGCAAGAGCCCGGCCGAGGCGGCCGACATCGGCCTGGCCATCATGGGCCCGGGCGGCTTCGTGAAGGATCCGATCTCGGCCATCTCGTTCGGCATGGCGCTGATGTTCGGCACTGCGGGTCTTCCGCACATCCTGATGCGGTTCTTCACCGTGCCCGATGCCAAGCAGGCGCGCAAGTCGGTGTTCTGGGCCACGACCTGGATCGGCTACTTCTACCTGCTGATCTTCATCATCGGCTTCGGTGCCATCACGCTGGTGCTGACCAATCCGGAATTCGCCGACACCACCACGGGCGTCATCAAGGGCGGTGCGGGTGCGGCCAACATGGCGGCGGTGCTGGTGGCCAAGTCGGTCGGTGGCAACGTGTTCTACGGCTTCATCTCGGCGGTGGCCTTTGCCACCATCCTGGCGGTGGTGGCGGGCCTGACGCTGTCGGGTGCCTCGGCGGTGTCGCACGATCTCTATGCCACGCTCATCAAGAAGGGCAAGGCCGACAGCGCAGCCGAGCTGAAGGTGTCGCGCGTCACGACGATCGCCCTGGGCATGGTGGCGGTGGCGCTGGGCATCATCTTCGAGAAGCAGAACATCGCCTTCATGGTGTCGCTGGCCTTCGCAGTGGCCGCCTCGGCCAACTTCCCGGTGCTGTTCATGTCGGTGCTGTGGAAGAACTGCACCACCCGTGGTGCGGTGATCGGCGGCACGCTCGGCCTGATCTCGTCGGTGGGTCTGACCATCGTTTCGCCGTCGGTGTGGGAAGCCACGCTCGGCAACCCGAAGGGCTCGGCACTGTTCCCCTATGCCTCGCCGGCCCTGTTCTCGATGACCATCGCCTTCGTCAGCATCTGGCTGTTCTCGGTGCTGGACCGCAGCCGCCAGGCGCAAGCCGAACGCGCGGCGTTCCCGGCGCAGCAGGTGCGCTCGGAGACCGGCCTCGGTGCATCGGGTGCCTCGGGGCACTGAGCCTTGTATCTTGACGCCAAGTGACCATTAGTGAAGATGGTCGAGGGCGTCAGGGCTGCGGTCTTGATGCTCAAACGGTTCCGGCGTTGTAGTTCGTTGAGCCTCGGGGCCCGGTTTGCCGGAGCCCGCGTCTGAGCGCAGAGCGCAACGCCGGTTTCTCATCGGTAGCCCGAACGGTTGCTGGGGCGCACGGTCTTGATCGTGCAGCCCGCATGTTCGACAAGGATGGGCGTATGAGCGAACCGACACTTGAGCGCTTTGTTGGAGTCGATGTTGCCAAGGACTGGCTGGATCTCTGCGCTGATCCGCCGACACCAGACTTGGCAAGCCATGTGAGCTATGACGATGCCTCGCTGCATGGGTTATGTGACGCGTTGGAGCGGCTGCGACCGACGCTGATCGTGATGGAAGCTTCGGGTGGACTCGAGCAGCGTCTGGCCTGCGAACTCGCGGCGCGTTCGTTGGTGGTGGCGGTCGTCAATCCGCGCCAGGTCCGAAGCTTTGCGCGTGCCAGCGGGCAACTGGCCAAGAAAAACGACACCATCGATGCACGCACGCTTTGCTCTTTTGCCAAGCTCATCCGGCCGCAGGCCAAACCGCCAAAGGACCAGGAGACCCGCGAGTTGGCCGATTTGCTGGGCAGACGTCGGCAGCTTGTGGACATGCGCATTCAGGAAATGCAGCGCCAGCACACGGCAACCTCCAAGGCCATGCGCAAAAGCCTGTCCGAGCACCTGACCTGGCTGGAACGACGAATTGCAAAGCTTGACGATGACATGGGCCGTCTCCTTCGCGATTCGTCGATTTGGCGCCTCAAGGACGATTTGCTGCAGAGCATCCCTGGCGTGGGCCCGGTGCTCAGTCGAACGATGCTCGCGCTCTGTCCGCAGATCGGCCAGCTCAATCGTCGCGAGATCGCCAAGCTCGTGGGCGTGGCTCCTCTAGCACGCGATAGCGGCAAATACCACGGCCGCCGTCGCATCTGGGGCGGCCGCAGCGACGTGCGCCGAGTGCTGTACATGGCTACTCATGCAGCCATGAAGCACAACCCACCCATTGCCGCCTTCGCTCAACGCATGAAGGCCGCCGGCAAGCTCCCCAAGGTCATCATCGTCGCATGCATGCGCAAGCTGCTCACCGTCATGAACATCGTGCTCAAGACCAGTCGGGCCTGGCGAGAATCATCGCCCCTCCAGGCTTGACTTCGGACACGGTTGCTCAGCCCACCGCTTTCAATTTCATGAAAGCCAGCGCCGCCATCACCGCATCGTTCAGCGCATCGTGCGCCGGAC
>JBDUCH010000203.1:0-7437 GCA_040003555.1 Variovorax sp.
AGGTCAAGTCGAACTGGAAGTTCCTGGTCGAGAACGAGACCGACGGCTACCACCCTTCGTTCGTGCATGCCTCGATCTTCGAGGTGGCGCAGAGCGGCATCGGCTCGCTCTACAGCAGCGATTCGACTGCCGTGTCGCGCTACTTCGGAAAGGGGCATTCCGAGAACGACCTGCGCCCGGAATTCCGCAAGCGCGACGTGCCGATGAGCTGGTTCAACACCACCGCCGAGCGGCTGCCCGACTACACCCAGCGCATGCAGGCCGCCTACGGCGAGGAGATGGCCCGCAAGATCATGATCGACGGCACGCCGCACATCATGATCTACCCGAATCTCTTCATCGCGGAGATCCAGATCTTCGTCATTCAGCCGCTGTCGGTTAACGAATCGGTGCAGCACGTGACGGCGCTGCAGTTCAAGGGCGCGCCCGATCTCAACCGCCGCATGCGCCAGCAGACGATGGGCTCGGTCGGTCCGGCCGGCTTCCTGCTGGCCGACGACGCGGAGATGTACGAGCGCACGCAACTCGGCGTCCAGTCGAGAAACCCCGAATGGCTCTACCTCGGCCGCGGCAAGCACCGCGAGCGCGAGGACGAGCACGGCTATCTCATCGGCGATGCGACGGATGAAACGCCCACGCGCGGCATCTGGCGCCACTACCGCTCGCTGATGGAGGCCGCATGAACAGCACCGTCGAAGACCTGCTGCTGCACCACGAGATATCGCAGTTCATCTACCGTGAAGCGCGCTTCCAGGACAACCACGAGTACGACGCGTGGGAGGCCTTGTGGACGGACGACGGCGTCTACTGGATCCCCGCCAACGGGGAAGCCGGCGACCCCGAGAAGGAGATGTCCATCATCTACGACAACCGGTCGCGCATCGCGCTGCGGGTGCGCCAGTTCCACACCGGCAAGCGCTACAGCCAGTCGCCGCGCTCGCCCCTGCGGCGGGTGATCTCGAACATCGAGATCCTCGAAAACGACGGAAAGAACCTGCTGGTCACAGCGAACGCCATCGTGTTCGAGGCCCATGCGCGTGGCGACACGCTCTGGGGCGCGCGAAACGAGTACAGGCTTCGCCGTGAAGGCGACGCGCTTCGCATGGCCGGCAAGAAGGTCGTGCTGACGAACAACGAGAAGGCGCTCTTCTCGATGGCCTTCCTGATCTAGTTTCTGCGGTCTGCTGCCCTGAGAGCGGCGGGCCTCGCTACACAAACGCCAACAGGGCGGGAGACACACGATGACCCAAGACAATCCATTGCCCGCGGCCCCGCCCGAACTGCTCGTGGCCGACGGGCCGGTGCGGCTCGAACTGCATGCCGACGGCGTCGCGCATGTGCGGCTGGACAGGCCGGAGGCCTCCAATGGCCTTAACATGGAACTGCTCAAGGCGCTGCACGAGGTGCTGATGCAGGTGCACGGCGACGGCCGCGTCCGCGCGGTACTGCTCACAGGCGAGGGCAAGAACTTCTGCGCCGGCGGCGATGTGCACACCTTTCTCTCGAAAGGGGCGGCGCTGCCCGACTACATCCGCATGGCCACGTCGTACCTGCAGCTGGTCGTGGCGCTCCTGATGCGTCTGAACGCGCCTGTCGTCTGTGCGGTGCAGGGCTTTGCGGCCGGCGGCGGCGGCATGGGGCTGGTGTGTTCGTCCGACGTCGTGGTGGCCGGCGAGTCGTCGAAGTTCCTGGCCGGTGCCACGCGCGTGGCCATGGTCCCGGATGCCGGTGTCTCGGTGACGCTGACGCATCTGGTGGGTTTTCGCAAGGCCATGGACATCCTGCTTTTCAACCCGGTGATCGATGCGGCCGAAGCGCTGCGCATCGGCCTGGTCTCGCGCGTGGTGCCCGATGCCGAGCTGCCTGCCCAGGCGCTCGAGATGGCGCAGCAGCTCGCGGCTGGCGCTCCGGCCGCGCTGGCCGCCACCAAGCGCCTGCTGTGGAACGGACTCGGACTGGGCGCGGAGGCCGCAATGCCGGAGGAGAACCGGACCCAGGCCCAGCTCGCCAGCATGACCGATGCGCTCGAGGGGCTGGCCGCAGTGATCGAGAAGCGTGCCCCGCGCTTCACCGGCCGTTGACCGGAGCACATCGGTTGAACGCAGCCATCCATTCCAGCGGACCGCTTTCCGGCCGCAGTGTGTTCCTCACGGGCGGGGCGAAGGGCATCGGTGCCGCCATTGCCCGACGTCTCGTGGCGGACGGCGCGCGCGTCACCATCGCCGACCGCGACATCGCCACCGCGCGGGCGCTCGCGGTCGAGATCGGGGCCAGCGCCGTGGAGCTGGACGTGGCCGACCTCGAACTTGCGCAACGCACGGTGCTGGCGACGGGGCCGCACCATGTCCTGGTAAACAACGCAGGCATGGACCAGCATGCCTACTTCACGCAGACGCAGATCGCCGATTGGCGCCTGCTGCTTGCAGTGAACCTCGAGTCGGTGTTCGCGACCACGCATGCGGTGCTTCCTGCCATGCAGGAGGCCGGCTTCGGCCGCATCATCAACATCGCCTCCGAGGCGGGACGCATGGGCTCTCGCGGTGCGGCGGTGTATGCCGCTGCCAAGGGCGGCGTGATCGCCTTCACGCGGTCCATCGCGCGCGAGAACGGCCGCAAGGGCATCACAGCCAACGTGATCGCGCCAGGCCCCATCGACACGCCGATGCTGCGCGACGCGGTCGCTGCAGGCGGCGACAAGCTGCTCGATGCGATGAAGGGCGCCACCTTGGCAGGCCGATTGGGCATGCCCGAGGAAGTGGCCGCCGCCGTGGCCTTTCTGGCCTCCGATGGCGCCGCCTTCATCACTGGCGAGACTCTGGGAGTCTCCGGCGGCATGGGGTGCGGCCAATGAGCGAAGCGACGACGACACTTGCCGCACCGATCGAGGCCGTCATCCGCCGTGTGCTCGGCGTCTACCGGCGCTGGGGCCGCGACACCACGGTCGGCCAGATGCGGGCCGACTGGGACGCGCTCTTCGGCAGCGTCGCGGTCGATGCGATCGTGGAGCCCGTGGCGATGGGTGCGCTGTCCGGCGAGTGGATCACCGCGCCGGGTGCCGACACGCGCCGCGTGGTGCTGTACTTCCATGGTGGCGGCTTTCAGGTCGGTTCGTCGCGATCGCACCGCGAGCTGATGGCCGGCATTTCCGCGGCCGGCGCCTGTCGCGTGCTGGGGCTCGACTACCGCTTGGCGCCCGAACATCGCTACCCCGGCGCCCTGGAGGATGCCTGCACGGCCTACGACTGGCTCGTTGCCCAGGGGAACGACCCGTCGAACATCGTGCTGGCAGGCGATTCGGCGGGCGGCAACCTCGCGCTAGCGGCGCTGCTCCGGCTTCGCGAGGCCGGTCGCACGCTGCCGGCCGGGGCGGTGCTGATGTCCGCGTGGACGGACATGACGGCCTCGGGCGAAAGCTATGTCACGCGTGCGCAGAGCGACCCGATCCATCAACGGCCCATGATCCTGGCCATGGCACGCAACTACCTGGGTCCGGAGGGCGATGCGCGCGATCCGCTGGTGTCGCCGCTCCTGGCGGACCTGGCCGGGTTGCCGCCCATGCTCATCCAGGTCGGCGAACGCGAGACCGTACTCGACGACTCGCTCGCGTTCGCGGCGAAGGCCCGCGCCGCCGGCATTGGCGTGGAACTCGAAGTCTGGGAGGGCATGATCCATGTGTTCCAGCAGTTCCCGGCAGAGTTGCCCGAAGCACGTGATGCGCTGGCTTCGATCGGGCGCTTCCTGAGCCGACGCTGGGCTTAGGCGCGAACGTCTCGGCCCGTTCCGTACGGGCATTCAGCGCGGGAGGCTGTCCGGCAGGCCACCGCGCCGGTACTCCCCCGGCGCGACGCCGGTCCAACCCTTGAACGCACGATGGAAGGTGCTGGCCTCGGAGAAGCCCAGGCGATTGGCGATCTCCAGGATCGACAGTTCCGACCGGGCGAGGTACTCGATGGCTGCATCGCGGCGCAGATCGTCCTTGATGCCCTGGAAGGTGTAGCCCTCTTTCTGCAGATGCCGTCGCAGCGTCTGGGGCGACATCGAGAGGGCCTGGCCGACGACTTCAAGCGGTGGAAGCTCCCGATCCAGATGCAGCTTGAGCAGGGCGCGGATGCGCTCGTTGAGCCGCGCCGGGTCGCGGTAGCTCACGAGCAGGTTGGCCGGCGCCTGCCGCAGGAATTCCTTGAGCGCCTGCGCGTCGCGCACGACCGGAAGGTCGAGCCAGCGCGCATCGAAGCTGTAGCCGGCGTGGCGCTCACCGTGTTGGAGCGGTGCATGGAACATGCGCGCGACATCGCCGCCGCTGTTCGACGGCCCGTCGGGGAACTGCACGTGCTGCAGCGTGATGCGGCGCCCCACGAGCCACGACATCAGGCCGAAGCTGAGAAAGGTGAAGCTGCGCATTGCGTAGTGCAGCGATCCGCTGGCCGGCACATGTGCCGCGAGGTGCACATGCGCCACGTCGCCCGACACCTTGAGGTGTGGCGAGAAGTCGCTCAGGACAAGGCGATAGAAACCGAAGCCGGTGGCCAGGGCTTCGCGCAGCGAGCTGGCGCGAAGCAGAGTCCTGCAGCAGTAGGCGAAGCTGCCGACCGGCACCGGTCGGGCGCACAGCCCCCAGAACTCGTCGCGCAGCGCATGGCGCAGCGATAGTAGCAGTGCGGCGTACTGCGCGAGCGTGACGCGCGACGACGCCGAGGCCAGCAGCGACGCCGGAATCTGCGCGCGCCGCAGGATGGCCTCGATGTCGCATCCGCGGGCGCGCGCACCCCGCAGCGTCTGGTCGACCTGGAAGATCTCGATGGTGTGGCGCGTCGGAGTGGAATCCATGGGGCGATGCGATGGCGGACAGCCCGAAGGGATGGGCAGCCGATTCTGCACCGCGATCGATGGGGGCATGACAGGGTCATCCGCTCAGTGCACTGCGCGGCCCGCATCGGCCCAGTAGGGCGCGCGCAGTGCCTTCTTGTCAATCTTCCCCAGCGGTGTGAGCGGCAAGCTGTCGGTGAACTCGATCGACTTCGGGATGTGCACCGCACCGCGTGACTTGCGGACCATTGCGATGAGCTCCGCCGCCTCGGTGTCGCCTGGCCGAAGGCCGAGTTCGCGCAACACCGCAATGGTCTGTGCCACACGCTCGCCGAGCGCCTGGTAGCTGACGTCCCGGTGTTCGCCGACGAAGGCGATGTGCTGGGGATAGCGGCGCACCGCATCCATCAGCACCGCCGCAAGGGTCGAAGTGCCGTAGAGAGACGCGTGGTCCGTCATGTGTGATGTCTCCTTGTTCCGCCGGAAAGCATTCAAAGCAGCACAGTGAAGCGGCGGTGGCGGCGATGCTATCGACCGTCGGTTGGCACAGCCATGGCAAGGCCGCTCTGGGTGTTAACAGGAACCGTCATCGACCCGCATGCATCGCGTGTGGATGAGCGATCCTGCCAAGCGGTTGACCTGCCGCGCCATTGTCTTGGGCGGGTTCGCGTTGCATCCTTGTCGGGTCGCAAAGGGCTGGTCGAAAGACCGAACCCGACTACTTGCTGAAGCGGTGGAGCGGCTTTAACGATGACAGGAGACAAGATGAAACAGGCAGTTCGCATTAGCACGCGCATTCATCGACATTGGGACGGCGCAGCTCTACCTGAAGTCAGGTCGCTTCAAGGCTCTCGCGGTGACCGGTGAGCTGCGCCTGCGCAGCAGGCCCGACGTGGTGTCGCGATTCGAAGCCCTGAACCTCCAGCCCATCGCAACACCGCGGAAGAATTCACACGGGTGATGCCGCGCGACACGCCGCTCTGAAAGAAGGCCATACGCGGCGCAGACATCCGAATCGATTGACGGTCGCCCATCGGGTGCCCGGCAGATGCAAGTTCACAGGAGAAACACATGACAGAGATCGTCGGCGTCGTCGGATATGGCGGCTACGTTCCACGGCTGAGACTCAGCCGGCAGGCCGCCGCGCAGGCCAACGCCTGGTATGCGCCCCAGTTCGCCAAGAGCGCCAAAGGCACGCGCGCCTTTGCCAATTGGGATGAAGACAGCATCACGATGGCCGTGGCTGCTGCCCGCGACTGCCTCGGCACGGGCGACGATCGCAGCCGCGTGGCCAGCGTGGTCCTGGCGTCGGGCACGCTGCCGTTCGCGGAGCGGCTGAACGCCGGCGTGGTGTGCGAAGCCTTGACGCTCGCTGAGGATGTGCAGGCCTCCGACACCACCGGTTCGCAGCGCGCGGCGCTTTCTGCGCTGACGCAGGCGGTGGCCCAGGTGCGCGCGGGAAGCGGCGACGCCCTGGTGCTGGCTGCGGACAACCGAAAGACCCGCGCGGCCAGTTCGCAGGAGCTCGACTTCGGCGACGCCGCTGCGGCGGTGCTCATCGGCAAGGACCACGTGCTGGCGCAGTACCTGGGCGCCGGCACGGTGTCGGTCGATTTCGTCGACCACTTCCGCGCCGCGGGCGAAGACGTGGACTACGCCTGGGAAGAACGCTGGGTGCGTGACGAAGGCATCAGCAAGCTGGTGCCGCGCGCCGTCGCCGCGGCCCTGGCCGAGGCGAAGGTGAGTGCCGATCAGATCGATCACTTCATCTTCCCGACGACGTTCCAGAAGATGGACCAGCAGCTGGCCAAGGCCTGCGGCATCCGGCCCGACGCGGTGGTCGATGCGCTGGGCGCCACGGTGGGCGACACGGGCATCGCCCATGGCCTGCTGCTGCTCGCCCATCTGCTCGAGCGCGCGACGCCGGGCCAGCACATCCTGCTCGCGCAGTTCGGCAGCGGCGCGCAGGCTGTGGTCTTTCGCGTCACCGATGCAATCAAGACCTTCCGCCCGGCCAAGGGCGTGGGCGAATGGCTCCGGCGCGGCACGGTGGAGACGGCGTACACCCGCTTCCTCTCGTTCAAGGACCAGCTGCAGCTCGAACGCGGCATGCGCGGCGAGCAGGACCGCAAGACCGCGCTGTCGACCGCGTACCGCCATCGCGCCGCCATCCTCGGCCTGGTGGCCGGGCGCTGCGAGGTCACCGGCAGCGTGCACTTCCCGCCCTCGCGCATTTCGTACGATCCCGGAAAGGCGCTGCAGGACACGCAACGGCCGCACAAGCTGGCCGAGCGTCGCGCCACGGTGCTGAGCTGGTCGGCGGAGTACCTGTCGTTCCACCGCTCGCCGCCCCATCGCTACGGGCAGGTCGACTTCGACGGCGGCGGCCGGATCCTGATGGAGTTCACCGACACGGCGGAGGGCGACATCGAGGCGGGCACGGCGGTCGAGATGACCTTCCGCATCAAGGACGTCGACGACCGGCGCGGCTACACGCGCTATTTCTGGAAAGCCACCCCGGTGCGGGCAGCGGCACCCAACGAAGGATCGGAGTAATCATGGCCGCAGGTATCAGAGACAAGGTCGCCATCCTCGGGATGGGCTGCAGCAAGTTCGGCGAGCGCTGGGACG
>JBDUCH010000204.1:0-7409 GCA_040003555.1 Variovorax sp.
ACGCGATCCTGCGCAGCGTCTGCGGCTACGACGCGACGCGGCTGCGATCGATGTCGGCGCGCTTCACCGCGCCGGTCTACCCGGGCGAGACACTGCGCACCGACCATTGGCATGTGCCGGGCGGCGTAGCCTTCCGCACGGTCGTCGCGGAGCGTGACGTGGTCGCGCTCGACAACGGCTTCGCCGCAATTTCATGAACACGGGACAACCATGACAGACCCCCAGACCGATCCGTTGCACGGCATCCGCGTGCTCGACTTCACCATCATGATGGCGGGGCCCTACTGCACGCGCTTCCTCGCCGACATGGGCGCCGACGTCATCAAGATCGAAGCGCCCGAAGGCGACTACATCCGCCAGCGCGCGCCGCTGCGCGACGGCCACAGCACCTACTTCGGGCACCTGAACGCCGGCAAGCGCAGCGTCTGCCTCGACCTGAAAGACCCGGCCTCGATCGAGTTGGTGAAGAAGCTGATCACGACCTGCGACGTGCTCGTCGAAAATTTCCGCCCGGGTGCGATGCAGCGTCTCGGGTTGGGTTACGACGCTGTGAAGGCGCTGAACCCGCGTCTGGTCTATTGCTCGATCTCTGGCTTCGGCCAGACCGGGCCGGATGCGCAGCGCGCGGCCTATGCGCAGATCGTGCAGGCGGCATCGGGTTACGACATGGCGCACGCCGGCTACCAGGGCGAGGAGGGCGATGAGAAGCGGCCCGCCAACTCCGCGATCTTCACCGCCGACGTGCTGGGCGCACTGTTCGCCTACTCCGGCATCCTGGCCGCGCTGAACCAGCGCCATGCCACCGGCCTCGGCCAGCATGTCGACACGACGCTGTTCGAGAGCATGCTGCTGCTGATGCCGTACGAGGTGCAGGAGGCGCAGTTCCCGGCGCCGAAGCGCCGGCCGGTCTACCCGCCGCTGAAGGCGAGCGACGGCTACCTGATGCTGGCGGCGGTCTCGCCGCGCAACTTCGAGGCGCTGCTCGACGCGATCGGCTTCGACGGCTGGCGCGACGATCCCAGGTTCGCCACCGATCGCGGCCGCCAGCAGAGCTGGAGCGCGGTGATGGCGCGGGTGGAGGGCTGGACCTCGGCGCGCACGGCGGCCGAATGCCTGCGCGTGATCGGCGGCGCCGGCGTGCCCATCACACGCTACGCCAGCGTGCGCGAGGCGATGGCAGAGCCGCAGCTCGCGCACCGCGGCAGCCTGGCAACCGTGCACGACGGCGCCGGTGACTACCGGGTGCCGAACCTGCCGTTCAAGTTCTCGGGCGCACACATCGGCGTGCGCCCGCAGGTGCCTGCGCTCGGCGAGCACACGCAGCAGGTGCTCGACGAGATCGCGCGCATCGGCAGGGACTAGGAGCCTGGGCGGCAGGGCGACAGTCCTGTTGTCGCGAGTGCAGGGTAGCTGGCTCCTTCAGAGGTCCACGACCAGCTGTGGGCTTCGCGAGCGCGAGCAGCACGGCAGAAAGCAGTCGTTGCGCGCACGGACCTCTTCGGTCAGACAGTGGTCGCGGTGATCGGGCTCGCCCCCCAGCACGCCCACCGCGCAGGTGCCGCAGATGCCCTGCGCGCAGGACGAGAAGACGGGAACCCCGGCCCGCTCCAGCGCGTCCAGCGCTGTTTGGCCCCGCGCCACACTCACGATGCGGCCACTGGCCGCGAGCACCATCTCGAAGGGCCCATCGGCTGCGGCTTCCCCTTCCAACACGACGCCGGTGAAGTCCTCCCGATGCAGGCTGGCCTCCGGCAATTGCAGCGTTCTGGCCGTGCGCACCAGGGAATCCATGAAGCCCTGGGGGCCGCACATATACACCTGCGTGCCGACCTCGCATGACGAAAGGACCTGCTGTGCATCGAAGCGCTGGGCAGGGGCTTCGTCGTCGAAATGCAGATGCACACGGCCGTTGAAGCGCGGCTGCGCCAGATGCGCAAGGAACGCCGCGCGCGCGCGATCCCGGCAGCAGTAGTGAAGCTCGAACTCGCGGCCCAGCCGCAGCAAGCGCTCCGCCATGGCCAGCATGGGCGTGATGCCGATGCCGCCGGCCACGAGCACGGAGCAGGGCGCCTGCTCGTCCAGCGGGAATGCATTGCGCGGCTGACTTGCCCGCACGATCTGACCCGGCTCCAGCATGTGCATGGCTGCCGAGCCGCCGCTCGAGGCCGGCTCCCGCAATACGGCCAGCTGGTAACGCGCGGACTCGGCCGGGTCGTTGCACAGCGAATAGCTGCGAACGGTGCCCGGCGCCGCTTCCAGAAGCAGGTGCGCGCCCGCGTCGAAAGGCGGCAAGGGGCCGCCCTCGGCATGGACGAAATCGAAGACGCGCACGCCCGGCCCATCGCTGCGGACCTGGTCCAGGCGCAGGAGAAGTTCGAGTGGAAAAGCAGTGGTCATCAAAAAGGTCTCCAAGGGCTCACCGGCAGCATCATCCTTGCTCCACCGCGCATGCACCATTGCCGAGGCGGCCTTGTGACTTGACCCCCCGGGCCTAATGCGGCGCCCGCGCGAGGGACGCAGCGGATGACGGGTGTGTGCGATGCCTGTCAAGCCGACGTGCCGCGGATTGGCCGCGGCGGCCAACAGCCGCGGCCGCACCGGCCATGGCGCACGCCGTGACGCTTTCCTATGCTGGGCCGCCACAGCCAACCCAAGGAGACCCCATGACCTCTTCGATCGACGAGCAACTTGTCAGCCACGAACTTTTCGCGGATCAGCCTCGTGCGCGCGCGCTTTTTGCGCAACTGCGCCGCGACGACCCGCTGCACTACACCACGGCCGAGGGCTACCCCCCATTCTGGGCGGTGACCAAGCACGCCGACATCCTCGAGGTGGAGCGCCAACAAGACCGATTCATCAATGCGCCCCTGGTTTTCATGCGCTCGACAGAGGAGCTGCGGGAACGCGAACGGACCGGCAATCCGCTGCGCGTGTTGCTCGGCATGGACGGGGCCGATCATCGCGCGCATCGCGCGCTGGTACAGGCCTGGTTCATGCCGCAGAACCTGAAGAACCTGGAACTGATGGTTTCGCAGCGAGCGACCGAGATGGTCGACAAGCTGCTCGAACGCGGCCCTGAATGCGACTTCGCGCGCGACATCGGCCAGTGGTATCCGCTCAAGGTGATCATGTCCCTGATGGGCGTGCCGGACGAGGATCATCCGCACCTCCTGCGACTCACCCAGCAGCTGCTGGCTCCCCGCGATCCCGACATGAAACGCACGGTCGGCGGCAGCAACATCGCAGCGATCAAGGAGGTCGTGGGGGACTTCTTTGCCTATTTCACCAAGGTCGTCGCCGATCGCCGCATCAACCCGCGTGACGACATTTCCACGTTGCTCGCAAATGCACAGGTGCACGGGCAGCCGATCGGCCAGATGGAGCTCATGTCCCTGTTCCTCAACCTGGCAACGGCGGGGCACGACACCACTGCCTCATCGCTTGCTGGAGGCTTGCAGGCGTTGCTGGAGAATCCGCTAGAGTTTGAGAAGCTGCGTGCCCAGCCGGAACTGTTGCCCAGCGCCGTCGAGGAGATTTTCCGCTGGACCACGCCGGTAAAGCACTTCTGTCGCACCGCGACCGAAGACTATGTGCTGAGAGGAAAGCAGGTCCGCAAGGGCGACATCCTGATGCTGTTCTATCCCTCCGGGAATTTGGACGAAGAGGTCTTCCCCGATGGCGAGCAATTCCGCGTCGATCGCACTCCCAACCGCCACATTGCTTTTGGATCCGGCGCTCACGTGTGCCTTGGAATGCATTTGTCCCGCATGGAGTTGAAGATGTTCTTCAAGGAGTTCCTGCGCAAGGTGGGGCGCATTGAAATGATCGGCAAGCCCGAGCAGGTACTCAGCAACGAGGTGGCCGGACCGAAGCATCTGCATGTGCGCTACGAGGCCGCACTGGCATAGCGAATGCGCACCGGCGCCGCTTCGCGGCGCCGTTCACTAGGGGGCTTGCCGGTCCATCGGCCGCTGCAAGCCCTCTGCCGCCCAGCCTCCTAGGCCAGCAGCAGCTTGGCGATCATGTTGCGGTGGATCTCGGACGCGCCTTCGTAGATCCGCAGCACGCGCAGGTCGCGGTACACGCGCTCGACGATGGTGCCGTGGCAGTAGCCGGAGCCGCCGAAGATCTGCAGCGCCTTGTCGGCCACTCGGCATGCCGCCTCGGTGCAGATCACCTTGACCATCGAGGCCTTGAGGCGTGCGTCCTCGCCGCGCTCGGCGCGCCAGACGGCCTCCCACAGCACCATCCGTGCAGCATGCAGGTCCATCGCCATGTCGGCGATCATGTGCTGGATCGCCTGGTGCTCGCCGAGCGCCTGGCCAAAGGTGACGCGCGTCTTGGCATGCTCGATGGCCTGCTCGAGCGCGATCGTGGCCGGCCCGAGCGCCTGACAGCCGACGTTGAGCCGGCCTTCGTTCATGCCGGACATCGCATAGCGCAGCCCGCGGCCTTCTTCGCCGAGCAGGTGAGAGACGGGAATCCGGCAGTCGGTGAAGCTGATCTCGCACAGGCTGTCGTCCATCCAGCCCATCGTCTTCATCGCGCGGTCGACTTTGAAGCCCGGCGTCGTGGTGTCGAGCAGGAAGGCCGAGATGCCGTTCTTGCCCTTGCTGCGGTCGGTCGACGCGAGCACCGTGATCGAGTGCGCGTGGTTCGCGTTCGAGATGTAGGTCTTGCTGCCGTTGAGCACGTAGTGGTCGCCGTCGCGCACCGCCGTCGTCGTCATCTTCGCGGCATCGGAGCCGGCGTGCGGCTCGGTGATGGCGATGCAGTTGCGCGAGGTGCCCGCGGCAATGCCCGGCAGCCATTGCTGCTTGATCGCCTCCGAGCCTTCGTCGACGATGATGTGCACGCCCGGCCCGAGCGCAGAGCGCACGAAGGGCCAGAACTGGGGCGGCAGCCGCGCCAGTTCGAGCTGGATCGCGGTGCTGGTGATGCGGTCGAGCGGCGTGCCGCCGTATTGCTCGGGGATCGACATTCCATAGAAACCCATCTCGCGCAGAGCGGTCTCGACCTCGTCGGGCACGATGCCCGTCCGCACGTATTGGGGTTCGAGCTTCAGCAGGCGTTCGACGACGTCGCGCGTGGCCGATTGCATCTCGGCCGATTCGGGGGGGAGGTTGAAGTCCATGCGACTAGGTGGTGGTTATTGGTTGGACCTTTGAATGTATTATACGGCCGGGCACGTTGTCAAGGCGCAGCCGCCTGCCATGCCGTCGCCTGTACATCCCGTGACACCGACCGAAGGTTGAACATGAACCATGCCATCCACGACTTCCGAATCGCCATCGAGGACACCGTGCTCGACGATCTGCGCGCACGCTTGCGCAACACCCGCTGGCCCGAGCCGGAACTGGTCCAGGACTGGAGCCAGGGCGCGCCGCGCGCCTGGATCGAGGAGGTATGCCGCTATTGGGCCGAGGACTACGACTGGCGCGCCCGCGAGGCCTTGCTGAACCGCTTCCCGCAGTACACGACCGAGATCGACGGGTTGGCGATCCATTTCGTGCACGTGCGCTCGCCGCATCCCGACGCGATGCCGCTGATCCTCACGCACGGCTGGCCCGGCTCGATCGTCGAGTTCCAGAAGGTGATCGGGCCGCTGACCGATCCGACCGCGCACGGGGGCGATGCCGCCGATGCATTCCATGTCGTTTGCCCGTCGCTGCCCGGTTTCGGTTTCTCGGCCAAGCCGACATGCGTGGGCTGGGGCGTGGACCGCATCGCGGCGGCATGGGCGACCTTGATGGGCCGGCTCGGCTACGCACGCTATGCAGCGCAGGGCGGCGACTGGGGTTCGGCCGTCACGACCTCGCTCGGTGCGCAGGATGCGACGCATTGCGCCGGCATTCACATCACGATGGCGATGGTGAGCCGCCCGCGCAGTGTCGACGGCGATTACCCGCAGGAGGCTGAGGCGCTGCAGCGCGCAAAGCTCTATCAGGATTGGGGTGCGGGGTATGCCAAGCAGCAGTCGACCCGTCCGCAGACGCTGGGCTACGGATTGAACGACTCGCCGGCGGGCCAGGCAGCCTGGATCCTCGAGAAGTACCAGGCCTGGACGGACTGCGACGGCCACCCGGAAAACGTTCTGGGACGCGACGAACTGCTCGACAACGTGATGCTCTATTGGGTGACCGCGACCGCCACCTCGTCGGCCCGCCTGTACTGGGAGAGTTTCGGGGCGAAGCGCCGGGCCGCGCACACGGTCAGGGTGCCGACCGGCGTGGCGGTGTTCCCGCAGGAGATCGTGCCGCCGGTGCGGCGCTGGATGGAAGGCATGTACACCGACATCCGGCATTGGAGCGTGCTGCCGAAGGGCGGCCACTTCGCGGCCTTCGAGCAGCCTGCGCTGTTCGTGGACGAGGTGCGCGCCTATTTCCGGACGCTGCGCTGAGCCATCGGCCTGAAGGGCTCAATAGTGGATCGTGCGCGGCGCGCCGCCGCCGGCCGCGATCACGTCGCCGTTGATTGCGCGCGAGCGCGGCGAGCACAGGAACGCGACCACGTCGGCGATCTCCGCCGCGTCGACGATGTGCTGGATCGAATTGCCCGCCGCCATCTGCGCTTCGACCTGCTGCGGCGTCAGCCCCTGGGCCTGCGCGCGCGCCGCGATCAGCGGCGCGGTGCGCTCGGTGCGGGTGAGGCCCGGGTGCACGACGGTCACGTTGATGCCCGCCGGCCCGAGTTCGTCGGCCATGTTCTTGGTCAGCGCGACCAGTGCGACGTTGCGCATGCTTCCGACCGCACTGCCGGTCTGGCGGGCGGCCAGGCCGCTGATGTTGACGATGCGGCCCCAGCCCGAAGCGCGCATGCCGGCAACGACCTCGCGCGCGCAGCGCACGTAGCCCATCACCTTGATGTCGAGCTCGGCATGGAAGAATTCGCCGGTGATCTCGGCCAGCTTCGGCGGTGCCGCATAGCCGGCCGGTTCGGCAGCGGCGTTGACGAGGATGTCGATCGGTCCGCCGAGTCGGCGCGCGGCTTCAGCGACCGCGGCCTTCACGGCCTCGTCGCTGCGCGTGTCGGCGGCGACGCCCACCACGTTGCGGCCCGATTCGGCCTGCAGTTCGCTGGCCGCCTGTTCCAGCACGGCCGCATCGCGCGCGAGCAGTGCGACATCGGTGCCTTCCAGCGCGAGCACGCGCGCGATGGCCTTGCCGATGCCCCGGCTGCCGCCGGTGACGAGGGCGCGCTTGCCCTTGAGTTCGAGGTCCATGGGGTCACTCCATTTCGTTGTTCGGTTCGGCACGATAGCGCCACTGCAACAGCGCATACCCGTCATGGTGTTCGAAGAACCCTTCGACCTCGGCGCCGATCGTTACGTCCTGCATCGGATCGCCCAGCAGGTTGCCGAGCAGGCGCACCTGCCCGGCTTCCGGCAGCTCGACCAGCACGACGAGGTA
>JBDUCH010000205.1:0-7377 GCA_040003555.1 Variovorax sp.
GCGTGATGAACTGGTACTTGTAGCCCATCGCACCGAGTTCCTTCTGGAACTTGGCAATGGTCGCGTCGTCGAGGTTCTTCTTCCAGTTGAAAGAAGGCGAGCAGTTGTACGCGAGCATCTTGCCCGGATGCACCTTGTGCACGGCATCGGCGAACTTCTTGGCAAACGCGAGATCCGGCGTGCCGGTTTCGCACCACACCAGGTCGGCATAGTGGGCGTAGGCGATGGCGCGGCTGATGGCCTGGTCGATGCCCTTCTTCGTGCGATAGAAGCCTTCGGCGGTGCGCTCGCCGGTGATGAAGGGCTTGTCGTTCTCGTCGTAGTCGCTGGTGATGAGGTCGGCGGCTTCCGCGTCGGTGCGGGCGATCACGAGCGTCGGCGTGCCGCAGACGTCGGCTGCCATGCGCGCGGCGATGAGCTTCTGCACTGCTTCAGTGGTGGGCACCAGCACCTTGCCGCCCATGTGGCCGCACTTCTTGACCGAAGCGAGCTGGTCTTCGAAGTGCACGCCACCCGCGCCGGCGTTGATCATGGCCTTCATCAGTTCAAAGGCGTTCAGAACGCCGCCAAAGCCGGCTTCGGCATCGGCCACGATCGGCGCGAAGTAGTCGGTGTAGCCCTTGTCGCCGGGGTTGGTGCCCTTCGACCACTGGATCTCGTCGGCACGGCGGAAGGTGTTGTTGATGCGCTCGACCACGGTCGGCACCGAGTCCACCGGGTACAGCGACTGGTCGGGGTACATCGACGCGTAGCTGTTGTTGTCGGCGGCGACTTGCCAACCCGACAGGTAGATCGCCTTCACGCCGGCCTTGACCTGCTGCATCGCCTGGCCACCGGTCAGCGCGCCGAGGCAGTTGACGTAGGGCTCGGTGTTCACGAGGCTCCACAGCTTCTCGGCGCCGCGACGGGCCAGCGTGTGCTCGATCGGGAACGAGCCGCGCAGCCGCACGACGTCGGCCGCGCTGTAGCCACGCTTGATGCCTTTCCAGCGCGGGTTGGTGGCCCAGTCCTTTTCGAGGGCTGCGATTTGTTGTTCACGGCTGAGCTGTTCGGTGAAGTTTTGGGGCATGGTCACTCCGGAGTTGGTTGAGGGTTCGGCGCTGCGGCCTTGGGCTTTACTGTAGCCAAATCCTCAACTCTTATGTCTTATAGAAGACATATTTTTCGCTCAACAAAATCAATGGGTTACGCGATATTTTCTCAATGCGAAATTATTTTTCTTATATTGAGAAAAAATATTGCGCCGCAGCAGGCGTATTTTTCATGATGCGCAATCCACTTCTCAGCCGTGAAACTCGCGCCGAAACCAGTCGCCACTGGCGATCACGGGCCGGTCGTGCACGCGGTTGGAATGGATTTCGTACACAAGGCATCGCAGCTGAACTGCATTCACCGCGACCGGCAGCTCGCGCTTGATGTATTCCCCGCTGCCGTCGTCCCTCACCTCTTCGAGCCGATCGAGTGCGTCCTCGACTTCCTGCGTGATGCGATAGATCTCACCATGCACCCGTCCCGCGCCGCCGAGCACCGCGCCCGGATAGGCGCCCAGGTCGTACAGGGTGCCGGCAATCGCGCCATCGCCGATGCGCTCGGGCGGCGGCCGGAAGCGCGCAATATCGTTGCTGCCGCCGGCGCGCAAGGTGCCGTAGACGAACACATGACGCGGTGCGCTGGCGTGATGCGGCATCATCGAATCCGTTTTGTTTGAACGGCTCGCAGTCTATTGAACCCCGCCCGCACCACCACCCAGCGCATGCTGGCCTATGGTTGTCTCGCCCTCAGCATGTCGCTTGTGGGCGGCTATGTGGCCCTCTCCAAACCGCTCGTTGCAGCCTTTCCTGTGCTGCTGCTGGCCTGGCTGCGCTTCGGCATTGCTGCGCTCGCGATGCCGCACTGGCTCAAACGCCCGGCAGACGAGCCGGCCATGACGCCTCGCACGCGCAGCCTGGTGTTCCTCGAATCCTTTCTCGGCAACTTCATGTTCTCGGTCTGCATGCTCTTCGGCGTGAGCATGACCAGCGCGGTGTCGGCAGGCGTGGTCATGGCGTCGATCCCTGCAGTGGTCGCAGTGATGAGTTGGCTGTTTCTGCGCGAGCGCATCACCCTGCGCATCGCGATGGCCATCGGTTGCGCTGCGCTCGGCATCGGACTGCTCGCACTCGTGCCCGCGCATGCGGCGGCACCCGGCACGCAACGCGTCGCGATGCCATGGCTGGGCAACCTGCTGGTGTTCTGCGCGGTGCTTTGCGAAGCGGCGTACGCGGTGATCGGCAAATCGCTCACGGGCCGGCTGGGGCCCAAGCGCATTTCGTCGCTGATCAATCTCTGGGGCTTCGTGCTCTCGACGCCCTTCGGCATCTGGTTCGCCCTGCAGTTCGACTTTGGCGCGGTGCATGGCGGCATCTGGCTGCTGCTGGTGGTTTACGCGATGGCCGCGAGCATCTGGACGGTCTGGCTCTGGATGACCGGTTTGCGCCACGTGCCGGCCGCGCAAGCGGGCGTATTCACCGTGATGCTGCCCGTCAGCGCGGCCTTGGTAGGCGTGCTGGTGCTCGGCGAACCGCTCTCCAGCACGCAGGTGTTGGCCTTCAGTCTGGCGCTGCTCGGTGTCGTGCTTGCGACGTGGCCCGCGCGCCGCGCCTGAAAAGAGGCGCTTCTCCCCTCTGAAAAAACAACAGCTCCCAATGAAAAAGTCTCTTTTTCCCTTGGAAACGCGTTTTTTCTCCTTTAGCATCCGCAGTGCCAGTGGAGACGCGGTTTTTCATTGGTGAATGTCCAATCCAAAAAAAGGAAATCAATCATGGCAACTGCAAAGAAGGCTCCGGCCAAAAAGGCTCCCGCAAAGAAGGCCGCTCCGGCCAAGAAAGCGGCAGCTCCGGCAAAGAAGGCTGCACCCGCGAAGAAGGCTACACCTGCAAAGAAGGCTGCTCCGGCCAAGAAGGCTGCTGCGAAGAAGGCTGCGCCCGCCAAGAAGCGCACTCCCAACGCTGCGTTCATGAAGGCCCTGACGCCGAGCCCGGCCCTGGCTGCCGTGGTCGGCTCGACGCCGCTGCCGCGTACGGCTGTGGTGAGCAAGCTGTGGGACTACATCAAGAAGCACAACCTTCAAGACAAGGCCAACAAGCGCAACATCAACGCCGACGCCAAGCTGAAGGAAATCTTCGGCAAGCCGCAAGTGTCGATGTTCGAGCTCGCTTCGCTGATCGGCAAGCACGTCAAGTAAGCATTCGGGCGCCTCGCGCACCCGCTCGGAAAGCCGGCTCTCGCCGGCTTTTTTTTGTCCGCTGCAAAGTCGTAGCTTGCTGAAAGCTCAGCTGCGCGCCTGCTGCGCCGCACGCGTGATCGACGCCAGCGTGCCGCGCGTGCTGATCACTTCGGGATCGAGCGGAATCTCGATCAGCGTACCGGTGTCGGCCGCCAGCGCGCGCAGCAGCGCCGCCTCGAACTGCGCGGTGGCCGTCACGCGCTCGGCCGCGTAGCCATACGCCCGGGCCAGCGCGCAGAAGTCCGGATTGCGCAATGACGTACCGCTCACGTTGTTCGGGTACTCGCGCTCCTGGTGCATGCGGATGGTGCCGAACATGCCGTTGTTGAGCAGCACGATGATGCTCTTGCCGCCATGTTGCGCTGCCGTTGCGAGCTCCTGGCCGTTCATGAGGAAGTCGCCGTCGCCGGCGATCGTGAACGCGATGCGCCCGCTCACGATGTTGGCTGCAATACCGGCCGGGACGCCATAGCCCATTGCCCCGCTGGTCGGCGCCAGCTGCGTCTTGTGGCCCTTGGCGAGGCCGTGATAGCGGAAGAAGCGGTGCACCCAGCTCGCGAAGTTGCCGGCGCCGTTGGTGATGGCCGCGTCATGCGGCAGGTGCTTCTGCAGCAACGCCACCACCTCGGCCATGTCGACCGCGCCGCGCGGCGCGTCGGCCGGAAGGCCGGGCAGCGGTTGCGGCTTGAGGTTGTCGAGGTAGTCGGCGTTCGCGGCGGCCGTCCAGGCTTCCCAGGGCAGCTCGGGCGGCGCGGTCAGCACCTCGAGGCTGCGCGCCGCCGCGCTCATGCCGGCATTGATCGCAAGATCCGCCTGATAGACGCGGTTGAGTTCTTCCGCGCTCGCGTGGATGTGCACCAAGGTCTGCTTTGCTTTCGGCGCTTCGAGCAGCGTGTAGCCGCCCGTGGTCATCTCACCGAGGCGCGGGCCGATCGCGATGATCAGGTCGCTCTCTTTCACGCGCTTGGCAAGCTTCGGGTTGATCGCGATACCTACGTCGCCCGCATAGAGCGGGTGGTGGTTGTCGAAAGTGTCCTGATAGCGAAAGGCGTTGCCGACCGGCAGGCGCCAGTTTTCCGCGAAGCGCTGCAACGCCTGTGCGGCCTGCGGCGTCCAGCCGCCACCCCCCGCGATCACGAAAGGGCGCTGCGCCTTGAGCAGCAGTTCGCGCAGCGTGCGCAGAGCGCCCGGATCGCTCCACGGCTGCACCGCCTCGACGCGCGGCAGCGGTTGCGCGTCGGTCAGCGAACGCAACATGTCCTCGGGCAACACCAGCACCACCGGGCCGGGCCGGCCGTTCATCGCGGTGGCGAAGGCGCGCGCCACGTACTCGGGAATGCGGTTGGCATCGTCGATGCGCTCGACGCGCTTGGCGAAGCCCTTGGTGCTCGGCCCGAAGAAGCTGCCGTAGTCGACTTCCTGAAAGGCTTCGCGGTCGCGAAAATCACTGCCGACGTCGCCGACGAAAAGCACCATCGGCGTCGAATCCTGAAACGCGTTGTGCACGCCGATGGATGCGTTGGTCGCGCCCGGGCCGCGCGTCACGAAGCAGATGCCGGGCCGGCCGCTCAGCTTGCCGTGCGCCTCGGCCATGAAGGCGGCCCCGCCCTCCTGCCGGTTCACGATGAAGCGGATGCGATCGCGTTCGGCATGAAAACCATCGAGCACCGCGAGAAAGCTCTCCCCCGGCACACCGAAGACGGTGTCGACCCCCTGCTCGATGAGGCACCTGACAATCAGGTGCCCCGCTGCTTGATGTTCCATACCGTGCCTGCGTAGAAGTGAAAGAAGTCGCGGACGATTATCGACATGGAATGCAGATCGCCCGCGCCTCAGGGAAAAAGCGGATGCATTTAATTCACTAACCAGTTAAAACAGAACCATGGAAGCCACCTCCCTCGAGCCACGCCTGCGGGATGCCGAACGCTCGCAGCAAGCCATCCTCGCGGCCGCGCGCGACGAGTTCGCGCAGCACGGCCTGGCGGGCGCGCGCGTCGACCGGATCGCGGAGCGCGCGGCCCTCAACAAGCGGCTGATCTACTACTACTTCGGCAGCAAGGACGACCTGTTCCTGGCGGTGCTGGAGAGCGTCTACGCCGACATCCGCGAGGCCGAAAAGGCACTGCACCTGCTCGACCTGCCGCCCGCGGAAGCGGTGCGCCGGCTAACCGAGTTCACCTGGAACTACTACCTCGCGCATCCGGAGTTCATCACGCTCCTCAACAGCGCCAACCTGCACCAGGCGCGCCATCTGACGAAGTCGTCGCGCGTGCGGGAGATGAATTCGCCACTGATCCTGACACTGGGCGACATCCTCGAAAAAGGCCGCAGGGAGGGTGTGATCCGCGGCGGCATCGACCCCGTGCAGCTCTACATCTCCATCGCGGGGCTGGCGTACTTCTACCTGTCGAACAACCACACGCTCTCGGCCATCTTCGGTCGCGACCTGATGACGCGAAAGGCACACAACGAACGCCTCTCGCACATGTGCGATGTGATCCTAGGGTATGTACTGAGGGACTGAACAACCCACTCCGTTGACGCGGCAGGAGCCGGTTTCTACAATTCACCCGTTAGTGAATTAAAACCACCGGAGACCTGACATGCACATCGTGATGAACCTGGCCCGTCGCGCTTTTGTCGTGACCGCGCTCTCTGCCGCAGCGACCGGCGCCATGGCGCAGAACACCTATCCGAACAAGCCGATCCGCGTGATCGTGCCGTTCGCGGCCGGCAGCACCACCGACATCATTGCGCGCGCCATCGCCGACAAGATGAGTACCAGCCTGGGCCAGGCGCTGGTCATCGACAACCGCGGCGGCGCCAGCGGCACGATCGGCCAGCAGGCCGTGGCCACGGCCGCACCCGACGGCTACACGATCATGATCCACTCGTCGTCGCACACGGTGAGCCCGTCGACCTTCGCCAAGCTGCCGTTCGACACGGTCAATGACTTCGTCGGCGTCACGCCGATCTCGTCGCTGCCCAACGCGCTGGTGATCTCGCCAACCAAGAACATCAAGACGCTGCAGGAATTGCTGGCCGCCGCGCGCGCCAAGCCCGGCAGCATCAACTTCGCTTCGGCCGGCCAGGGCAGCGCCACGCACCTCAACGCCGAGAAGTTCAAGATGGCCGCGAAGATCGAAGCGACCAACATTCCGTTCAAGGGCTCGGGTGAGGCGGTCACCGAAGTGTTGTCGGGCCGGGTCGACTACTACTTCTCGCCGATCGCGCCGGTGATCGGCCAGATCAAGGAAGGCACGCTGCTGGCGCTGGCCGTCGGCTCGCCCAAGCGCGCGGCCGCGCTGCCCAATGTGCCGACCACCGCCGAAGCGGGCGTACCGGGCTCGGAGTTCAACTTCTGGATCGGCATGATGGCGCCCGCCAAAACGCCGCGTGACGTGGTGAACCGCCTGCACGACGAAGTCGAAAAGGCGCTGGCCTCGCCCGAAGTCAAGGAACGCTTCCTGAAGCTTGGCGCCGATGCCTGGACGCTCAGGCCCGAGCAGTTCGACACCTACATCAAGGACGAAATCAAGAGCAACGCCGCGCTGGTCAAGGCCGCCGGTCTGCAACCCACGCAATAAACATCCCGCAGGAAAACGCACACATGGCACAACAAAGACTCGGCCTCATCATGCACGGCGTCACCGGACGCATGGGCATGAACCAGCACCTGATCCGCTCGATCTGCGCGATCCGCGCGCAAGGCGGCGTCACGCTGTCGAACGGCGACAAAGTCATGCCCGACCCGATCCTCATCGGCCGCAATGCCGAGAAGATGGAAGCGCTCGCCAAGGCCCACGGCATCGCGCGCTGGGGCACCGACCTGGACAAGGCGCTGGAGAGCAAGGACGACACCATCTTCTTCGACGCCGGCACCACGCAGATGCGCCCCACCCTGCTGGCCAAGGCGATCCGCGCCGGCAAGCACGTGTACTGCGAGAAGCCGATCGCGACGAACCTGAACGAAGCGGTGGAGATCGCGCGCCTGGCCGAAGGCTCGGGCCTGAAGCACGGCGCGGTGCAGGACAAGCTCTTCCTGCCCGGCCTGCGAAAGCTCGACATGCTGCGCCGCGCCGGCTTCTTCGGCCGCATGCTGTCGCTGCGCC
>JBDUCH010000206.1:0-7375 GCA_040003555.1 Variovorax sp.
CGAGCAGTACGGCAGCAGTTCGTCGCCTTCCGCCAACCAGCTCGACCTTTCGCTTGGCGACCGCAACGGCGACTGGTCCTGGTGGCTCAGCGCCAACCGCACCCACAGCAAGGGCCAGGCGCTGGTGTTCGGGAATCGGCTGCTCAGCGCCGGCACGGTGGGCAGCGCGGGCGTGCCGGTCACCGGTGCGGTGTTCGGCCTGAGCCCGACCAACCAACCCTGGTGGCTGGTCGGCGGCAGCACGATCTACGACACCGAGCAAACCCAGGCCAAGCTCAAGCTAGCCTACGACTTCTCGCCCACGGTGCGCGCCACCTACACGCTCGGTGGCTGGAACAACAGCACCTACGGCATGGTCGACAGCTACCTGCGCGACCGCAACGGTGTGCCGGTGTATTCGGGCCGCGTCAGCATCGCGTGCCGCACCTACAACCTCGATAGCCCCAGCCTCGCGCTCGCGCCCACGCAGAACGACATCACGCACACGATGCAGGGCCTGTCGGTCAAGAGCCACACGGGCGGCGTGTTCGACTGGGAGCTGTCAAGCAGCCTCTACGACTACGGCAAGGATCAGTTGCGCACGCCGACCACGGCGCAATGGCTGGCAGGGCGCACCGCCGACATGAAGGGCACCGGCTGGAATACGCTGAAGGCAGCGGGCACATGGCGCCCGATTGGCTCGGCCGAAGGCGTCGGCGCGCACGTGGTCGACTTCGGCGTGCAGCAGGACACGGCGCACCTGCGCACCCAGGTGCGCAACACGGCCGAGTGGTACTCGGGCCCGGCGCTCACACCGTTCTCGCAGTTCAACGGCAACACGCAGTTGCAGTCGCTCTACGCGCAGGACACCTGGCGTTTTGCAAAGGACTGGAAGACCACGCTGGGCCTGCGCTACGAGCACTGGACGGCCTACGGCGGCGAACTCGGCAATGCAACCAGCGCGCTCAAGTTCGGCGAGCGCAGCCAGAACCACGTCTCGCCCAAGGCCGCCATCGCGTGGCAGGCGAACGGCGACTGGCTGTTCAAGGCGTCGGCCGGCCGCGCGATCCGCAACCCGACCGTGAGCGAGCTCTACCAGGGCCAGATCCTCGGCAGCACCATCGTCAACACCAACCCCGACCTGCGGCCTGAGCGCTCCTGGACGACCGAGCTCAGCGCCGAGCGTGACCTGAAGGGCTGGGGCGTCGAGGGCCTGTTGCGCGCCACCCTGTTCCTCGAGCGGACGAAAGACGCGCTCTACAGCCAGACCTCGGCCAATGGCATCACGACGATCCAGAACGTCGACGCGACCCGCACCAGGGGGCTGGAACTGGCGGCCAATGTCTACGATGCTGGCATCAAGGGGCTGGAACTGGGTGGCAGCCTGACGCTGGCCGACTCGAAGATCGTGGCCAACAGCGGCTTTCCGGCGAGTGTCGGCGCGCAGCAGCCGCGTGTGCCCCGGGTGCGCGCGGCGCTGCTTGCCACCTACAAGCCCGATGCAAACTGGGCCTTTACCTTCGGCGCACGCTACAGCGGAAAGCAGTTCGGCACGCTCGACAACAGCGACCCGAACGGTCCTACCTACACCGGCTTCAGCAAGTACTTCGTGACCGACATCCGTGTGCGCTACCGGATCGACAAACAGTGGAGCGCGGGCGTGGGCATCGACAACCTCAACAACTACAGGTACTGGGCCTTTCACCCGTACCCGCAACGCACCTTCGTGGCCGAACTCAAGTTCGACCTTTGACTCTCATCTCTTCAAGGAACCTTCATGAAACACTCGATTGCTCTCAAATCCATAGCACTGTGCCTCGCAATGGCGGGCGTTACAGCCACTTTTCCCCAGACAAATCCGGCCGCCGCGGTTGAAGTGAAAGACGCCTGGATTCGGCCTGCCGTGCCGGGCCAGAGCGGCACCGGCGCCTTCATGAAGCTGCGTGCGGCCGCGGGCGCGCGGCTGGTCGGCGTACAGACCCCGGTGGCCGGCGTGGCCGAGGTGCACGAGATGAAGATGGAGGGCGACACCATGCGGATGCGCGCCGTCAAGGGCGGGCTCGAGCTGCCAGCGCGCCAGACCGTGGAACTCAAGCCCGGCGGCTATCACGTCATGCTGCTGGACTTGAAGCAACCCGTAGCCAAGGGCAGCACGGTGCCGATCACGTTGCAGTTCGAGGACGCGAAGGGCGCCAAGAGTTCGCTCGCGCTCAATGTGCCGGTGGGCATGCCGGCCGGGCAGCAGGCCCCTGCCGGCGCGCACGAGCACAAGCACTGATTCAGCCGGTAAAACCGGCATTGCTTGGAGTAAGCTGCCACGAAACAACACCCCTGCAGGAGACAAACCCATGACCGACGCGGCCAAACCTTTCAACTTTGCCAACTTCGTGCCCGGCTTCGATTTCCTGAAGAACCTCACCACCGGGGGTGCAGCCGGCGCTGCCAACGCCGTGCCCGGGCTGTCGGGCCTGGCAAGCTGGGTGGCGCCGACGCTGAGCGTGGAAGAAGTCGACAAGCGCATCCAGGAGCTGAAGACCGTGCAGTTCTGGCTCGACCAGAACCTCAATGCGCTCAAGGCAACGATCCAGGCGCTCGAAGTGCAGAAGATGACGCTGTCGACCCTGAAGGGCATGAACGTGCGCATGGAAGACCTGGCCAACTCGTTCACGCGCGCCGCCACCGTGGCCTCGCAGGCCTCGCCCCGTGCGCCGGCGCCGGCCGCCGCTGCTCCCGCAATGGCACCGCCGCCGCCCGCCCCTGCGCCCGCTGAGCCCGCGCCCGAATCGACGCCCGAGCCCGACACCAAGACCAAGGGCAAGGCCACATCCGCCGCGCCCACGGCCGGCGTGGTCGACCCGCTCCAGTGGTGGGGCGCGCTCACGCAGCAGTTCGAGCAGATCGCCAGCGGCGCCTTGCGCGATGCCGCCAGCCTCAAGGTGCCGTCGATGCTGCAATCGGCGGTCGATCAGGCTTCCGATGTGGTCAAACAATCCGTCTCCGTGGCCAGCGGCAAGAAGCCTGTGGCCGCGAAGAAGAAGACGCCCTCCAAACCTGCGGCCAAGCGCGCCGCACCCAAAAGACGCTGAGCCGCGCCGGTCGCGGCTTCAGGATCGGACACTGACATGAAGCTATTTCCCTCCGGTCACGCGACCCACCCCCAATGGCGAATGGCCGCCGGCCTGGTGCTGGCGCAGTTGCGCGCGCAGATGGCGCTGCCCGAATACGCGCAGTCGCCCACGCTGGGCCTGCTCTACATCACCGACCATTACGGCGCCGATGCGCAAGAGATCCTCGACCATTTCGGCGCCGAACTGCCCGAGGTCACCGACTGGGCCGGCACCGTCGGTATCGGCGTCTCGGCCAACAACGCCGAGTACTTCGACGAGCCGGCACTGAGCCTGATGCTGTGCGAGCTGCCGAGCGATCAGTACCGGGTGTTCTCGGGCGTGGCGCCCTTGAGCAGCGCCGAGATGGCTGGCTTCGAGGCGCACACGGCGCTGGTGCATGCCGACGCCGAAACGCCTGACCTGCCCGAACTCCTGGGCGACCTGGCGGTGCGCACCGACACCGGGTACCTGTTTGGCGGGCTCGCGTCGGGCCGCGCCGGCGCGCTGCAGTTCGCGATCGGCGGCAACGGCAACATCAAGGGCCATGGTGCGGCCGGCGGTGTGTTCAGCGGTGGCTTGTCGGGCGTGGTGTTCGGCGAGGGCGTGCGGCTGGTGTCGCGCGTCACGCAGGGCTGCCAGCCGCTGGCGGGCGGGGCAGGGCGCGAACGCGAGATCACCGAGGCCGACGGCAACGTGCTGCTCACGCTCGACGGCGAGCCTGCGCTCGACGTGCTGCTGGCCGAACTCAAGGTGTCGCTCGACGAGCCGCAGGAAGCCATCGACGCCGTGCGCGCCACGCTGGTCGGTCTGGTCGATGCGGGCCATGACGGCGTGCGCCGTACCGGCGACCTTGGCGCCGACGTGCTGGTGCGTCACATCATCGGGCTCGATCCCACACGGCGCGGCATTGCCATCGCCGACCAGGCCGAGGCCGGCATGCGCATGAGCTTCTGCCGGCGCAACGCACAGGCCGCGCGTGCCGACCTCATGCGCATCTGCGCCGAGATCCGTGAAGAGCTGGAGCCCGAAGAGCAGACGCTCGAAACCGCGACCGCCATCGCTGCCGGCGAGGCAGAGCGCGCGCCGCACCCGGCGCGCCGCGTCGCCGGGGCGGTGTACGTGAGCTGCTCCGGCCGCGGCGGCCCGCACTTCGGCGCGCCGGGTGCCGAGTTGCAGATCGTGCGCCATGCGCTTGGCGACGTGCCGCTGGTCGGCTTCTTCGCCGCCGGCGAGATCGCGCGGCACCACCTGTATGGCTACACCGGTGTGCTCACCGTGTTCACCGCCGACTGAGCCTTCTCAGGCCGGCACGAAAACCCCGTGCAGGCCCAGCGGCAGCGCATAGGGCAGCGTCGCCTGCGCCACCGGCCCGTCGCCGAGACGGTCGGCGGCAAAGCACGAGAGCACGGTCTTCTTCTGTGCGAAGTCCAGCACGGTGCCGAGTACCCAGCCCGCGCCGGCACCGTCGGGCACGAACACGTGTTCTTCCACCATCGCCTGCTGTCCATAGACAAAGCGCTGTGAGTTGCCGGATTCGACGTCGGTGACGGCGATCGCGGCAAAGCCCGGGCGGTCTTGCGCCACCTGCGTCGCATGCACCACCCGGCGATGACGCAGCCCGACTCGGCGCGGATCGATGCGGGGAAATTCGGCTTCGAGCGGCAGGGTGGTCTGCGTGGCCTGGCCGCTGCCCAGGTTCAGGGTGGCGACGGTCAGATGCGGCTCGGCGCAGCGAACGCGGCGTGCGCGCATCACTTCGCGGTTGGTCGTGAACACGCTGGCCGCGGTGTTTGAACGCACGTAGTCGACGTGAATCACCGTGCCGCCTGCCGTCTCTTCCGACCACGCATTGCCCAGGTGGAACAGGAAGCCGGCCGGCAGCGCCAGCGTCTGGCGCTTTTTCCAGTCCTTCTTGTCGATCACCAGCACACGCATGCCGAGTTCGGGCCGCCACACATGGGCGTCGAGAAAGCTCGCGCCGGCCTGCTTGCGCTGTGCGTCGTACACCAGCGGCGGCATCAGGAACACGAGGTGCCGATCGGTCACCGCAAAATCGTGAACCATCGGCAGGTCGGGCACCGGCACCGCGTCGGCCCGACGCAGCGCACCGTCGGGTGCGAGTTCATAGAGCACCAGCAAGCCCTGGCTGGCGCCGACACCGAAGTTCCACACCGTGCCATCGGGGTCGACCTTCGGGTGCGCCGAAAACGGCAGGCCCGCCAGGTCTGCGCGCCAGGTCTTCAGGCCCAGGGTGTCGAGCGTGCGCGGATCCAGCCGCGTGGCCGAACCGCCTTCCCACAGTGCCAACAGTTCGCCCGACAGCGGGAGCAGGCTGGTGTTGGCGACGTTGATGCTGTCTGGCGAGCTCGGCGGCTCGACCCCTGCAATGATGGTGCCGAACCCTTCGGTGAGCCGGTGGCCCGCGCGCATTTCGCTGGTGCGTTTGGCGGTCGCGACGTAGCGGCCCTGGTGCCGCACCTTGCTGCCTTCGATCACGAAGCGTTGCGCCATGCCGTCGCCGTCGAACCAGTGGTGGTAGCGCTCGCCGCCGAGGTCATGGCCGGCCGGGCCGATGCGGTAGAGCGAGCCGCTCAACGCATCGGGAAAGCGGCCGCGCACCGTGGCGGGCGTAAGCGGCAGGTCGCCCGGCGGTGTGGCGAAGCCGAGCTTCCAGGGCGCGCCGGCCGCATCGAACTCGGCCTGCCAGTTTTCGGGGCCGGCAGCGTGCAGCAGGGGTGCCAGCAGCGGGGCAGCGCCAGCGGTGGCCAACAGGCGCAGGAGCTTGCGTCGATCCATGATGGCCTCAGCGCAGGTGGACGGTGGTGGTGGTGTCGGCCTCGAGCGGAAACGAGGCCGCGTCGAAGGTCGGCGGCCCCATCTTGCCCTTGGCGTCGTTCGAGAAGCCGTAGCGCTCGATCGGCAGGCCGAGCAGGTTGGCATCGAGCTTGCCGTTGCCGTTTTCGTCGGCAAACAGTTTCAGCACGTAGCGACCCGCAGGCAGGCCAAGAAAGGCGACCTGTGCATTGCCTGCGCGCACCGGCAGCATCTGCGAGGCCACCGATTTGTCGCCGGCATAGGCTTCGGCGCTGTCGTAGAGCGCCACGTACAGCGTGGCCGGCACGGCTGGGCCGTCGGCCACGGTCACGCGCAGATCGGCGGCGCTGGCCGCGAGCGGCACCAGCAGGGCAGCGGCGCACAGGGTCTGGAATGAATTCATCGACGGGGCTCCTCAAAAGTTGAAGCCCCGAGGATCGCGCGCGCCGGCTTCGCGGGCCAGCGCCATGCGACGAAATGCAGGAGGCGCGCGCGAAACGCGGATTTGCGCGCACCAGCGCGCCAGCGCCGCAGCGGCCTCAGCCGTGCGTGAACGCGAAGTCCACTTCGGGCGCGAGCCCGCTCACGATGCGTGCGATCGATTTGCCCGAGCCGCACGAGTGCGTCCAGCCCAGCGTGCCGTGGCCGGTGTTCAGGAAGAAGTTGGGCAGTTTCGTCTTGCCGATCAGCGGAACGTTGCTTGGCGTGGCGGGACGCAGACCGGTCCAGAACTGGGCCTGCGAGGCATCGCCCGCGCCCGGGAACAGCTGCTCGACGCGGCGCACGATCGCTTCGCAGCGCACGCGGTTCAGGTCGCGGTCGTAGCCATTGAGTTCGGCCGTTCCGGCAATGCGGAGGCGGTCGCCGTCGGCGGCGGTGTAGCGCGAGAACACGAGCTTGAACTCGTCGTCGGTCAGCGAAACCTGGTGCGCCTTCGAGGCGTCCTTGACCGGCATCGTCACCGAGTAGCCCTTGGCTGGGTAGATCGGCAGGCGGATGCCGAGCGGCGCGGCGTAGATCGGGCTGAGCGAACCCATCGCGAGCACATAGGCATCGCCCACGATGCGCTGGAAGCGGCCTTCGCTGTCGGTCGCCTCGACGTGCTCGATCTTGCCGCCGGCCTCGCGGATCGCAGTGACCGTGTGGCTCATCAGGAACCTGACGCCGGCCGCTTCGCAGAGCTTGACCAGCTCGCGCGCGAAGCGGTTGGCATCGCCTGACTCGTCTTCGGCTGTGTAGGTGGCACCGGCCAGCTGCGGGCGGACGTGGGCCAGCGCGGGCTCGATTTTCACCGCCTCGTCGGCCGAGATCACCTGGCGCTCGCAGCCGAGGGCACGCATCTGCTCGGCCGGCCTGAGCGCGCCGTCGAACTCTTTTTGCGTCGTGTAGAAATGCAGGATGCCTTCGGTGCGCTCGTGGTACGCGATGCCGGCCTCGCGGCGCAGCGCCTGCAGCATGTCGCGGCTGTAGGTGCC
>JBDUCH010000207.1:0-7370 GCA_040003555.1 Variovorax sp.
ACCCCGGCATCATCCAGACGGCGGTGGACACCTGCCGCGGCGTGGTGCCGATCATCGCGGGGGCAGGCGGCCCGACGCGCTTTGCCATCCAGTGCGCGCAGGCGGCCGAGAAGGCTGGCGCCCACGGCATCCTGCTGCTGCCGCACTACCTCACCGAAGCCGGCCAGGAAGGCATTGCCGCGCACGTCGAGGCGGTGTGCAAGAGCGTGAAGTTCGGCGTGATCGTCTACAACCGCGCCAGCAGCCGCCTCAAGCCCGACACGCTGGCCGGCCTGGCCAAGCGCAACCCGAACCTGGTGGGCTTCAAGGACGGCGTGGGCGACATCGAAGCGATGGTCGCGATCTACCAGAAGATGGGCGATCGCTTCGCCTACCTCGGCGGGCTGCCGACGGCCGAGGTCTATGCCGCGGCCTACAAGGCGATGGGCACGCCGGTGTATTCGTCGGCGGTCTTCAACTTCATCCCGAAAACCGCGATGGATTTCTACCATGCGGTCGCAGGCGACGACATGGCGACGCAGCACCGTTTGCTGAAGGACTTCTTCATGCCGTACCTTGACCTGCGCAACCGCATGCAGGGCTACGCGGTGAGCATCGTGAAGGCCGGCGCCACAATCGTCGGCCACGGCGCGGGCCCGGTGCGCCCACCGCTGACCGACCTGAAGGCCGACGAGGTGGAAGCACTCAAGGCGCTGATCGACAAGCTCGGCCCGCAGTGATGAACATGCTGAAGAAACTGATGCTCATCGCAGCCGCCTCGGTGGCCCTCGCCGGTTGCGCCGGCATGTCGGGCGCCTCGTCGTCCGCTTCGGCCGCACCGGCCGTCGCCGCAGCGGCCGAGAAGCTGCGCGTGGCGATGATCGACCCGACGCCTGCGGCCCTCAACGCGCTGGTGGCCGACGAACTGAGCTACGGCCATTCGGGCGGCAAGGTCGACACCAAGGCCAGCTTCATCAGCGACCTGGTGGAAGGCAGGTCGGATTTCGTCACCATCGCGATCACCGACCAGACCGTCAAGGTGGTCGACAACATCGCGATCGTGCGGCACATGCTCACGGCCGACACCAACGATTCGGGCAAGCCCGGCAAGGTCAGCATCAAGATCCTCGGGGTCTGGCAGAAGCAGGGTGCAGACTGGAAGCTGCTGGCCCGCCAGGCCGTACGGCCGCCTGCGCCCTGAGCCACAATTGACAACCCCACCGGGCCGAAGCCTTACCTTCGGCCCTCCGTTTTTCCCCCAGTCAGGACACAACTCATGCAACAACACGACAACCTCATCGGCGGCGAATGGAAGAAGGGCGGCGAGTACAGCCCGAACCTGAACCCCTCGAACCTGGGCGACACGATCGCCGAGTACACCCAGGGCGACGCCAGCCATGTCGAGGCCGCCGTGGCCGCCGCCACCGCCGCGTTCCCGGCCTGGGCCACCGGAAGCATCCAGGCGCGCAGCGATGCGCTGGACAAGATCGGCACCGAAATCCTCGCGCGCAAGGAAGAGCTTGGCACGCTGCTCGCGCGCGAAGAGGGCAAGACCCGCGCCGAAGGCATCGGCGAAGCCACCCGCGCCGGCCAGATCTTCAAGTTCTTCGCCGGCGAATGCCTGCGCCTGTCGGGGGAACTGCTGCCCTCGGTGCGCCCCAACATCGGTGTCGAGATCACGCGTGAGCCGGTCGGCGTGGTCGGCCTGATCACGCCCTGGAACTTCCCGATCGCCATTCCCGCCTGGAAGATCGCGCCCGCACTGGCCTTTGGTAACTGCGTGGTTCTGAAGCCCGCCGACCTGGTGCCCGGCTGCGCCTGGGCGCTGGCCGAGATCATCAGCCGCTCGGGCATTCCGGCGGGGGTGTTCAACCTGGTGATGGGCCGCGGCAGCGTGATCGGCAATGCGCTGGTCAACCACCCCGGCATTCACGCGATCAGCTTCACCGGCTCGGTCGGCGTGGGCCGCAACATTGCGGTTCAGTGCGTCACCAACCACAAGAAGGTGCAGCTCGAGATGGGCGGCAAGAACCCACAGGTGGTGCTGGACGACGCCGACCTCACTCAGGCGGTCGAGCTCAGCGTGCAGAGCGCGTTCTATTCCACCGGCCAGCGCTGCACCGCATCGAGCCGGCTGATCGTCACCGAAGGCATCTACCCCAAGTTCATCGCGGCGATGCAGGAGCGCATGGCCAAGATCAAGGTCGGCGATGCGCTGACGGCCGGCACCGATGTCGGCCCGGTCTCCAGCCGCAGCCAGCTCGACCAGGATCTGGAATACATCCAGATCGGCAAAGGCGAGGGCGCCACGCTGGCGGCCGGCGGCGAGCGCCTGAAGCTGGCCACCGAGGGCTTCTACATGTCGCCCGCGCTGTTCAGCGAATCGGTGGCGTCAATGCGCATCAACCGCGAAGAGATCTTCGGCCCGGTGGCCAGCGTGATCAAGGTCAAGAACTACGAGGAAGCTCTGTTCACCGCCAACGATACCGAGTTCGGCCTGTCGGCGGGCATTGCGACCACGAGCCTGAAGTACGCCACGCACTTCAAGCGCCACAGCCAGGCCGGCATGGTGATGGTGAACCTGCCGACCGCGGGGGTGGACTACCACGTGCCCTTCGGCGGGCGCAAGGGCTCCAGCTACGGCCCGCGCGAGCAGGGCAAGTACGCGCAGGAGTTCTTTACCACGGTGAAGACGGCCTACACGCTGGCGTGACGACCTGAGCGGCGCGCCTCAGCGGCGGCGGCGGAGCCAGTACTCGATCGCTTCGAACACCACTTCGCTGAGCAGCGCCAGCGCTGCCGCGGGCACGGCACCGGCCACCAGCAGGCCGCTGTCGTTCAGCGCGAGGCCGGTCACGATGCGTTCGCCGAAGCCGCCGGCGCCGATGAAGGCGGCGATCGTCGCAGTGCCGATCGCGATGGTGGTGGCGGTGCGCACGCCGGCAATCAGTGTTGGCAGTGCCAGCGGCAGCAACACCAGCCGGAGGCTTTGCGGGGTCGTCATGCCGAGCGCGGTGCCGGCCTGGCGCAGGCCTGTGGGCACCTCGACCAGGCCGGTCACGGTGTTGCGCATGATCGGCAGCAACGAATACAAGGTCAGCGCGATCAGCGCGGGCAGGGTGCCGATGGCGCCGAGCCACGAAATCAGCAACGCCAGCAATGCGAGCGAGGGCACGGTCTGCAACAGGCCGGTGATGCCGAGCACCACGGCGCGCAGCCGCACATGCGGAAACACCAGGATCGCAAGCGGCACCGCAAGCAGGATTGCGCAGCCCACCGACACCGCGACCAGCAGCAGGTGCTGGCGCGCGAGACGGCCGAGGTCGGGGCCGAACAGCTTGGCGACCCAACCGCGTTGACCGCTGTTGCCGGCCTTCGCGCCGCCTGCCAGGAAGTCGCGCGCGATGGTGTCGAAGGGCACGCTCTGCAACTCGGCGCGTGCGTTCATCGCGATCATGGCGCGCTCGTCGATGCGGCCCTCGAGTTTCTGCAGCGCGGCCCAGGCCTTGGGCAGGCGCTGCGGCAGGTCGAGCCGGTAGAGCAGCACCGCGTCGTAGCGCGGAAAGTACTGCCGGTCGTCCTGCAGCACGCGCAGTTTCAGATGCTCGATCTTGGCGTCGGTGGTGTAGATGTCGATCACGTCGATCTGCTTCGCCGTGATCGCGTCGTAGGCCAGGCCGTGGTCGAGGCCGGTCGGCTGCTGGCCGAAGCCGTAGCGCGCGGCGAGTCCTTTCCAGCCGTCGGCCCGCCCGATGAACTCGTTGGAGAGGCCGAGCTTGAGTTCGGGGTGCTTCGCCAGGTCGCTCAGGGTCTTGATGCCGAGCTGGTCGGCATCCGCCGCGCGCATCGCGAGCGCATAGCCGTCGTTGAAGCCCAGCGGCACCGCCACGCCGAGGCCCTTGGGCGCGAGCGCGGCGTTCATCGCCTCGCGCGTGATCGAACCCGTTTGCTGCAGCAGCTCGAGCGCAATGGTGCCGGTGTACTCGGCATAGAGGTCGATGCCACCGGAGCGCAGCGCCTCGTAGACGATGGCGGTGTTGCCCAGCCCCTGCCGCACCACGGGGGCCTGGGGCAACTGCGGCGCCGCCGTCTGCGCAATCACCTCGGCCAGGATGTACGACTCGGTGAAACGCTTGGAGCCGACGCGCAGCGCGTCGGTGTTCTGTGCCTCGGCCGCTGGCAGGCCCATCAGGGCCAGGCAGAGCAGGCCCCATCCCTTCCATGCGGCGCGCCGGCCGCGGCTTGTTCGGCAAAAAAGCATCGCGGCAGTGTAGGCCGGCTGCGGCCGCGCGGATCAGGCGGCTTTCCTACAGCCGCCTGCAGGTGCCGCGGCGCACCATGGCCCATTCGGCAACACGGCACGACGAACAATGGCAAAACCGGCGACGAAGAAGACAAAAATCAAGGCGGCAGAGGAAGGACTTGTGCACGGCAGGATGAAGCTGCCCTCGGTCGTGGTGCGCAGCTACAGCCTCGAACTGCGCGACCAGGACGGCTTTGTCGGCGACAGCGCGAGCCAGACCGCCTTTCGCGAATTGCTAGACCGGTGGCGTCGTCGCCGCTCACGCAGCGGCGACGACCCGCTTGGCGAAAAGCCCTCGACCGAGTTGAGCAAGGACGAGATCGACCGCAAGCTGCACAGCAAGACCGACGACCCAGCATCCGACATCGTGCACGGTGCGGTCGAGGAGTTTTCGGTGGAACTCGCGCATGTCATCCGGCGCCACCTGCGGCAGAAATCATGGGATGGCGTGCGCCGCATCGTGGTCGGCGGCGGCTTTCCCGACAGCGACGTCGGCGAGCGCGTGATCCTGCAGACCGGCACGATGCTGCACAACGAGGGCCTGAAGGTCGAGCTGGCGCGGCTGTGCCATGAGCCCGACGACGGTGGTCTGCTCGGCTGGCTGCACTTGGCCCCGCCGCAGATGCTGACCGGCTATGACGCCCTCCTGGCGGTCGACATCGGCGGCACCAACGTGCGCTGCGGCATCGTCAAGCCGCGCCGGGCACGGGCGGCCGACCTGTCGAAGGCGAGGGTGGTCAAGCGCGAGAAATGGCGCCACGCCGACGAGGATCCGAAGCAGAAAGACCTGCTTGCCGGGATCGTCGAAATGCTGGAGCGCAACATCCGGCGCGCAAAGAAGAAGGGACTGTCGCTCGCGCCGTTCATCGGCATCGCCTGCCCGGGGCTGATCCGTGAGGACGGCTCGATCGCGCGCGGCGCGCAGAACCTGCCGGGCGACTGGGAACGCGACACCTTTCACCTGCCGTCGCATGTGCACAACAAAATCCCGACCATCGGCGGGCGGCCGACGCTGGTGATGCTTCATAACGATGCGGTGGTGCAGGGCCTGAGCGAGTTGCCGTTCATGCAGGACGTGAGGCGATGGGCGGTGCTGACCATTGGCACCGGGCTCGGCAACGCGAGTTACCGGAACCGGGGCTGAAGTGCGGCCGTCAGGCGTCTGAGCGTGCGCGTAGGCAAGCGCCCACAGCACCTCCCGCCGGGCGCTCTCGCCAAAATCGGATTCTGGAAACTACACTGCGGGCAAATAACGCCCTTAACGCTGTGTCGCTCATAACGTTCCTCGTCGAGGACAACCCCACGATTCGAGACAACCTCATCCCCGCAATGGAAGATCTGGTCAACGCCAGCATCGTCGGTTTTGCCGAGACGGAGGGCGAGGCTGCGCGCTGGCTGAGCGCGCATGCTGACGAATGGCATCTGGCGGTGGTCGATCTGTTTCTGAAGGAAGGCTCGGGACTGGGCGTGCTGGCCAGCTGCCGCCAGCGCCAGCCGTTGCAGCGCGTGGTGGTGCTGACCAACTACGCCACCACCGACATCCGCGAGCGTTGCCTCAAGCTCGGCGCCGATGCGGTGTTCGACAAGTCGAACGAACTCGACGCGTTTCTCGAGTTCTGCAACCAGAACAGGCCTTCGAGCTTCGCGGCGCTGTGAGCCGCCACGGCTAGAGCTGGAACGCCACCGTCAGCAGCAAGCCCTCGGCGACGTCGCGCAGCAGCCCGGGTCGCCGCGCGCGGTAAGGTTCGCCGGCCGATGCCGTGGTTTCGATCCACTGCGCGAGCCAGTCGATCTGCTCGGTTCCGTAGAACACCACGCCGGCCTCGTGATTCAGCAGCAGGCTGCGCAAGTCGAGGTTGAACGATCCGCACAGCGCCAGGTCGTCGTCCACCACCACCGCCTTGGCATGCGCCATGAAAGGCAGCATCCGGAAGGTGACGCCGGCGCGTGTCAGGTCGCGCATGGCGCGCGCGCGCACGAAGTCGGCCAACGGGTGGTTGGAGCGCGCCGGGATCGCGATGGTCACCTGCACGCCGCGCCGCGCCGCCAGCCGAAGCGCGTCGCGCAGCCCGTCTCCCGGCACGAAGTAGGGCGTGACGGCCAGCAGCCGGTGTTCGGCGCGAAAGCAGGCATCGATCAGCAGCGCCTGGGCCGTGTCTTCGGTCTGGTCGGGGCCGCTCGGCATGAACTGGGCGAGTGCGCCGTCCGCGGGCACGTCGGTCGGCGCGATGCGGCGCGGCTTGCGGTGGCGCACCGAAGCCCAGTCATGGTCGAACTGGCGGGCCGCCGCGGCGGCTGCGCTGCCTTGCAGGTCGAACGAGAGATCGCGCCAGGCCACCGGATGGGCATCGTTGCCGGTGAAGTACTCGCCGGCAAGGTTGCGCCCGCCCGACCAGAGCCACCGGTCGTCGGCAATGGTGGCCTTGCGGTGGTTGCGCAGGTTGCGCGGGCCGTTGTGGCGCAGGCTGAAGATCGGGCGAAACACCGCCACCTCGCCGCCAGCCTCGCGCAGCGCGTTGAAATGTCCGCGCGGCAACGACAGTGCGCCGAAGCCGTCGAGCAGCACGCGCACTGCAATGCCTTCGCGCGCACGCTGCGTGAGTCGCGCCAGCACGTCGTGGCCGAAGGCGTCGTTGCCGATGATGAAGGTACACACGTCGATGCGCTGCGTGGCACCGGCAATCACCTCCCACAGCGCATCGCGCGCTGCCTCGCCATCGGCATGCATGCGCACCGCGCACGGGCCGGGCGGTGCCAGGCCGAAGCTTTCGATGAGGTCGGCGGCCCAGTGCCCCGCCGGCACCGAGCGCGGTGGCCTGGGCGCGCCCGCGGGCCGCAGCTTGCGCTGGCCGAACAGCAGATAGGCCGGCAAAGTCAGGTAGGGCAGCAGCAGCATGCCCATGACCCACGCGATGGCGGTGGTGGGCGCGCGCTGCTCGCGGCGCGCCCGCGTGGTGACCACGTAGACCAGCAGGCCGATCGCGACCACCAGGAAATGCTGCGACGGCGAGGGCAGCCAGTCGAGCCAGTCGTCGATACGGTTCACGTGCCGAGGTGCGATTGAAGATACAGCGGCACCGGCCGGCCC
>JBDUCH010000208.1:0-7350 GCA_040003555.1 Variovorax sp.
GGGAAGCATCAGACCAAGGCGTATCCCACCATCGAAGAGTTGCTTCAATTCGGCAGCAGGGTTTGCGGGGTGGCCAAACCGGCCGAAGTTCTTCAACGCATCGCCGATGCGATGGCAAAGACCCTCATCGCAGGGGCCGCGGACGAGCGGATACCGCCAGAACTGCTGCGCTCAATGAGGGAAGTTTGGGAAGACGGGATGACTTATGCCATAGCCCTGCGCGGATGAATCGCTTTGGCGTCAAGGAAGCAACCCCTAGGGAAGGGCCCTTCGATGACTGATCTCACGTCTCCCCAGGCTTCCAGTCCGGGCTGTATCCACCCAGGGTGGGGTGATACATCTCATCGCCGTCGTGTTGGGTGAACTCAACGTTCAGTCGATCCTCGCGCAGCTGGAGAATTTCGATGCAATGGGCGCAAAGCGCCTTCGCAAGCTCCATGCGAAGCTCCGCCGGCCGGCCCCGCCGGATGTCGAGCATCAGCATGGCCACGGGCACCGGTTCGCCATCGGCATCCGGAATTCGCCAGACCCCGCCCTCCCCCAGTTCGCGGATGGCTACGCTGACGCGACGAACATCGACCGTCATCATCTGCGCGTAGGTCTTGCTCATCTCGGCCGCAACCCGCCTCTTGTCGGCCACCGAGTAGCTGCTGTTCACGTCCAGTTGAAGGTACGGCATGGTCTCCTCCAGTTGGCCATCGCACGAATGCTCGCTGCGCCCGCAGAGGGCGTCAACCTTCAAGGCTCACGCTCAAGCATTGCCAGCGTTTGCCCTCAACTCGCCCGTGCGCGCGGGCGGGACAAGGGTGGCTTCAACGGCAGACATTCAGCAATTGGCGATGGGGGCATCGGCCCCGCCGCGAAGCGCGTTGACCTCAATTCGATTCAGACGGTCTCGCACGGTGCGCGCCACATCCTTCATCCACGGATGTTGTGCCCAATGGCGTTCGGCGAAAGCGTCGATCTGATCGCGATAAGTCAGCGACAGCCCGATCACGTCGAGGCCTTCGAGAAACATCTTCCGATGCCGAGGTGACAGCGTGAACGGCGCATCGACGCTGGCGCTTTTCACGCGCATGGTGTTGACGTCGATCTGAACGTGACCCGTCGTTGGATCCTGCGAATCGCGCACAAGGGCGGCCACCTGCTCCTGCGGCAGCATGACCAACAGCAGGCGGTTGTTCATGGCATTGGAATAGAAGATCTCGGCGAAGCTCGACGCGATCACAGCTTGGATCCCGAATTGCTGCAGTCCCCACACCGCGTGCTCGCGGCTCGAGCCGCAGCCGAAGTTCGCACCGGCCACCAACACCCGCGTCTTCGCGTAGTCGCAGCGATTGAGGACGAAATCGGGCCGGGCATTCCCTTGCGGATCGAAGCGCAAGTCATAGAGCAAGCCTTCGGCGAGGCCCGACTTGTCGATGCCGTGCAGGAACTGCTTCGGCATGATCTGGTCGGTGTCGAGGTTCTCGATGCGAATCGCAGCCGCCTGGCCTTCGATGAGGGTGTGATCAGACATGTTGCTGCTCCAGTTGGCGGACATCGGTGATCGCCCCGGTGACGGCGGCAGCCGCGGCCATGGCAGGGCTCATCAAATGAGTGATGGCGCCACGTCCCTGACGGCCCTCGAAATTGCGATTGGTCGTAGAGGCGCAACGCACGCCGTCCTCCAGGATGTCTCCATTCATCGCCAGGCACATCGAGCAGCCCGGCTCGCGCCACTCGAAGCCGGCGTCGATGAACAGGCTCGACAAGCCTTCAGCCTCGGCCTGAACCTTGACGGCGCCCGAGCCTGGAACAACCATCGCTCGCACGCCCTTGGCGACCTTCCGTCCGCGCACCACGGAGGCGGCGGCGCGCAGGTCCTCGATGCGTGCATTGGTGCAAGAGCCGATGAACACGTGCTGGATCGGCGTGCCGGCCAGTTTGGCGCCGGCGGTCAGTTGTGTGTACCGCAGTGCCTGTTCCGTGCTGCGACGCAGCGGGCCTTCGAGTTGCCGCTCAGGCACCGGGATGCGACCGTCGATCGCGACCACCTGGTCCGGGCTCGTGCCCCAGGTGACATGGGGTGCGACCGCGCTGGCATCGAAGCGATGCTCCTCCTCGAAGGTCGCGTCGGGGTCGCTCTTGAGCGTCTTCCAGAACGCCAATGCGTCGGCGAGCACGCAGCCCGCGATGTCCGGAGTCCGCGCGAGTACGTAGTCGATCGCCACGGCGTCAGGGGCGATCAAGGCCCCGCGCGATCCTGCTTCCACCGTCATGTTGCACAGCGTGAAACGGGCTTCGACCGACAGCGCCTCGATGGCACTGCCGCAATACTCGACGACGTAGCCACGTGCGCCCTGGGCGCCGATGTGGCCAATGATCATGAGGATCAAATCCTTGGAGGTGGTGCCGAGCGGCAAAGTGCCATCGACACGGATGCGCATGTTTTTGGCCAGACGATAGACCAAGGTTTGCGTCGCGAGCACGTGTTCAACCTCGGAGGTGCCGATGCCGAAACCCAAAGCCCCCAGGGCACCGTAGGTGGTGGTGTGGCTGTCGCCGCAGATCACCACCATGCCGGGACGGATCATGCCGTGCTCGGGAGCGATCACGTGCTCGATGCCCTGCAGCGCATCGTTGGTGTCGAACAATGGAATGTCGTGGCGCTCACAGTTACGGTGCAGGTTGCTCGCCTGCAAGGCAGGAGCGGGTTGGCTGATGATCCGCAGCTTGGCCGAGTTCGGCGGACCTGTCGGGATCACGTGGCTGACCACGGCGACGTTCTGCCCTGGCATCGGCACGTCGCGGTGCTGCTCGTGCAGTCCGGCAAACGCTTGCGGGCTGGTGTATTCGTTCATCAGGTGCAGGTCGCAGAACAGCAGCACGTTCTCTGCGTCGAGCACCGCAGCGGTGTGCGATTCGACGAGCTTTTGGTAGAGCGTTCGGGAGGCCATATCGGTTTTTTTTGGGGTGCTACTCATTCGCCTTTGATGCCCCGCTCTTTAATGAGCTTGGCCCACTGGGGCAGTTCTTTCTCGAGCCGGTTGCGCGCCTGGGCAGGCGTCGACGGGATGGGATCGAACCCTTCTTTGGTCATGCGTGCTACGACCGCGGGCGAGGCCAGCGCCTGGTTGAGCGCGGCGTTGAGCTTGTCGATCACGGGCTTCGGCGTCGCTGCGGGCGCGAACACCATGAACCAGGTTTCGAAGTTGTAGTTGGGCAGGCCGGCTTCGGCGATGGTTGGCACGTTGGGCAGCAGCGGCGAACGCTTGGCGCCTGTGACGCCGAGCGCGCGCAGCTTGCCGCCCTGAACCTGGGGCAGCGCCGCAGAGATTACGGGGAAGCTCAGGCTGACCTGGCCGCCGATGGTGTCGACCAATGCCGGGCCACCGCCGCGATAGGGAATGTGCACGATGGGCACTTCGGCATTCGCCTTGAACAGTTCCGCCGCCATATGGAACGTGCTGCCCGAGCCTGCCGATCCGTAGTTGTGCTTTCCGGGTTCGGCTTTGAGCAACGCGATCAGGGACTTGAGATCCTTCGCGGGAAGGCTGTTGGTGACCACCAGCACATGCTGTGAACTCGCAACCATGCCGATGGGTGCCAGATCCTTCAGCGTGTCGTAGGGCATCTTCGGCGTCAAAGCCGGATTGATCGCAAGCGACACGGTTTGCAGTCCGATGGTGTAGCCATCCGGCGCTGATTTTGCGACAGCGTCAACACCCAGGTTACCGCCGGCGCCCGCACGGTTGTCTACCACCATGGTGCCGCCCAAGGCCTTGGCCCACTCATCGGTCACCAGCCGGGCCGCGATGTCCGCGCTTCCGCCTGGGGCGTAGGGAACGATCAGCTTTATGGGGCGAGCAGGAAAGTCTTGTGCCGAGGCGGTGCCAGCGACCAAGAGCGCGAGGGCCAGTGCAGCGAATGCGGGGCGTCTTTTCATCGGGTTGTCTCCTTAGTTGATGGATGTATGCTATCCATGACCCGGAAGAACTCAATGCATCCCGTTTCACTTCTTTCGGTACTTGGAGTTATGAATGGACGGGTTTTCGGATCTCGCCTTTTTCTCGACGGTGGCAACCAAGCCGAGCTTGGCAGCCGCTGCTCAAGAGCTGGGCGTGACCCCGCCCGCCGTCAGCAAGAGGCTGGCCGGCCTGGAACGCCGGCTCGGTGTTCGATTGCTGAACCGCACAACCCGACGCATCAGCCTCACCGCCGAGGGCGAAACCTATTTGGTCGACGGTGCTCGGCTGCTGGACGAACTCGATGCCCTGGAGCGCACCGTGGGCGGAAGCCGCGCCACCCCCAAGGGCGTCCTGCGCTTGAGCGCAACGCTGGGATTCGGAAGGCGCTTGATCGTGCCGGCCTTGTCAGCCTTCGCTCGCCAATACCCGCAGGTCGAGGTCCAGCTGCATCTCTCGGACAAGCCCGTGAATCTCGTCGAGCAAGGGTTCGACGTCGTGGTTCGTTTTGGCGAACTGCCCGATGCGCGTCTCGCGGCGCGCCGCTTGGCGTTGAACCGCCGCATCCTCTGCGCGGCGCCCTCCTATCTCGCCGAGGCGGGTGAACCGGTGTCGCCGCTCGAACTCACCAAGCACCAATGCATTTTCATCCGCGAGAGCGATGAGACATTCGGCACGTGGCATTTCGCGAACGGAACCCGCAGGGAGACGGTGAAGGTACGCGGTTCGCTTTCCACCAACGACGGCGAATCTGCGACCACCTGGGCGATCGCCGGCCACGGCATTCTGATGCGCTCCCAGTGGGAGGCTGCGCCCTTCCTGCGCGAAGGCGCACTGCGACTCATCCTGCCCGAATGGCATCTGCCGCCAGCTGATGTTTTCCTGGTATTTCAGAGCAAGAGCAATCTCGCGGCCAAGACGCGGGCGCTGATCGATTTTCTGTTGGCCTCGTTCGAGCCGTACCGGACAGAAGGCGACTCTGTTCTCGGACCTTGGTGAAATGGCGAGGTTGTCGCTGGCTCATCAGCCCGGTTTTTCCGCACTCGTGCCGCGGCGACTCTGAAAGCTCGCAAATCGGCAGACTCCGGTTTACATGGTAAGTTTTCGGTCGACCCCAACAGTCGTCGCCGCCGATGGCAACAACGCCTTTTCAATGCCGTTACGCCGAGACGGCGAGGCACTCAACGCGCTGCTCAAGCGGCTCGATCGTGCCGTCGGTGCGTACTACGACGACGGTGAAACTGTCGACGAGGTCAACGGCCCCCGATCTGAACGTGAGGACGCCAGGAGGCTACAGTCGGCCAGAAGCGGGCATCCGAAGTCGCCGCTCAACTGTGTTTCCTGATTCCGCGGCTGAGTTTCTGGGTAGCCCGCGCAAGCTGCGGGAATTTCACGCGCTCCTACGCGGCCGCCTCGGGGTGGCTATGTCACTCAAGATCGCGACAAAAGTGCATATTTGCTTGGCAACATGGCGACATTTTTGCAACAGCATCACCGCTGCCATCAAGAAACGCGACACCTCGACCATATTTGTTGCAGAGCCCTGGCCGGAGGTATATGTGCGCAATGCTGAGCGCCAAGCAAGCTTCGAGCGGGCTACCCGCTCCTATGCGCCAACCGTGGCGGCGTATGTCGAGGCTGGGTATTCAACCTGCGTCATTCCAAAGGTTTCCTTGCAGGCGCGAGTGGCGTTCGTCCTCGAACAAATGGCGAACATGATGTGAGGCTGTAGTCGGCCAATTGCAGCCCTCTGAGTGCCAAGTCGCGATGTTCGCTTCACACCGTTCGAAGCCTTTGGCGGACATCGCCGCAAGGCTACTCTCGCCTGGAACCTGACATTCGCAAGCCCGGGATCACGACCAAGCCGTCGGCATCCAGACAGATGAAGTCGTTCGGTAAAAAGTCGGTGCCACCGAACCTGACGGGGATGCCCTGCTCCCCACCACCCAGATTTCCACCGCGCATTGGGGCTTTGCCGAGAGCAAAGACGGCGAGATCGATCTGCTTCAGTTGGTCAACATCGCGCACCGCGCCGTTGATGACGACGCCGCTCCACCCGTTCGCTTTGCCGAGGCGGGCGATCTTTTCACCCAGTAACGCAACACGGATCGACCCATCCCCATCAACGACAAGAACCCGGCCGTGACCTGGTTGGTCAAGCATGTCACGCAGCAAAGCTGCGTCCTCAAACGTGCGTAGACACGCGATTGCTCCTTGGGCCGAGCGCCGTGCGCCGAAAGAGTGCAACGGCGCGCAGCACACCTGCACCTGGGCGCCGAACTTGTCGCACAAGTCGGCGGTGCTGGCTTCCATGGCGGGCCCGTCTTCCAATCTGGCCATCGCGCTCAGTCCAAAGTCGCGCCGGACTGCTTCACGAGCTTCTGGTGCTTCGTCATTTCGGCTTGAAAGAACGCCGGTGCGAGATCGGGCCCGGTGTTCAGGATGGAAAGCCCCTGCGCCGCGAGCGCCGTCTGCGCTTCAGGCGAAGCCAGCGCCGCCTTAACCGCGGCATAGTCGGCATCGACCACGATCTTCGGCAGTCCGGCCGGGCCGATGAGCGCAATCCAGGCGTCGAAGCTGTATCTCGGCACGCCGGCTTCGGCCACCGTGGGCACCTCCGGGAGCGCCGACGAACGTGCCGGCGTCGACACGGCAAGCGCGCGCAGCGCACCCGCCTTCACTTGCGGGCCGACCTGCGAGATCGACACGAAGCCAAGCTGAACCTGACCACCGATCAGGTCGGTGATCAGCGGGCCGGTGCCGCGGTAGGGCACGTGCTTCATGTCGATGCCGGTTTCGCTGATGAGCAGTTCGCCGGCGAGGTGCAGCGTGCTGCCGTTGCCGGCCGAGCCGTAGTTGAGCTTGCCGGGGTTGGCCTTCGCGTAGGCGAGCAGTTCTTTCACGTTCTTCACGGGCAACGCCGGGTTGACCACCAGCACCAGCGGCACCGTCGCCAGCACGGCAATGGGCGTGATGTCCTTGAGGCTATCGTAGGGAATGCTCTTGTAGATGCCGGGGTTGATCACGTGATTCGACGAGATCATGCCCAGAGTGAGCCCGTCCTTGGGCGCTTTCACGATCTGGCCGGTGCCCGGAATGCCACCCGCACCCACAATGTTCTCGACCACGATCGGATGGCCCGTCGCCTTGCCGAAGCCCGGTGCGATGGCGCGTGCCACGGCATCGACCGTGGAGCCGGCGGCCAGCGGCACGATCATGCGCAGCGGCTTGTCGGACTGCGCATGCGCAGCAAGGCAACTCAACGCCAGCAATGCGGCGAGTGCGGCGCGGCGGGTGGGTGTGTCGGGCTTCATGGGGTGTTGTCTCCTTTGTCTTGGGAATTCAGGCGTGGCGCTGTTGCAGCGTCTCGAACGAGACGAGCTCGCCGGCAATGGCGCTCGCG
>JBDUCH010000209.1:0-7302 GCA_040003555.1 Variovorax sp.
GTCAGCAGATGCTCGTAGGTGGTGGTGCGCAGGTCGGCGCCGATGCGCTCGGACACCAGCGCCAGCAGGTAGGTGCGGGCCCAGCCGAGCGCCCAGCCGGCCAGCGCCGACGCCAGCAGCGCCGCGAGGAACACCGCGACCTTGCCGACGGCAATCTGCTGGCCGTTCTGGAACGGGATCAGGATGTCGTCCATCAGCGGGATGGTCAGGTAGGGCGGCACCAGCGTCGCCGCGGTCGAGGCCAGCGTCAGCAGGAAGCCGGCAATCAGTTGCCTGCGGTAGGGTCGGGCGAAACGGCCCAGACGCAGCAGCACCCAGGTCGACGGCGGGGTTTGCGCTTCGGTTTCACCGGCCGCGATGTCTTCGCGTTCGGCCGCGTCGGCCGCGTCGGCTGTCACTTGCGCGATGCTGGCCGAGCGCTGCTCGAACAGCTTGAGCAGCCGCAAGGCCGCCGTCTGGTGCACCAGGGTGTAGCGCCAGCGCGCCAGGAGACCCTGCGCGCCGGTCAAGTCAAGGGTTCCGACGCCCGCGTGGTCGTGCAAATGCAGCCCCAGCCCGGCTTCGGCGAGCGGCCAGTCGTGCCACCCGCCGGCGGTGTCGCGCGCGATCAGGCGGGTTTCGGTCAGCGCCAGCAAGCCGTCTGCAAACAGAAGTTCGGCGTCGAGGTCAACCGCGAGCGTGGCCAGAACGTTTTCCGCGGCAGTGAGCCGGCTTTTCAGAGCCGCCCCTGCTTCGCCCTCCGGGGTGCCGACTGGATCGTGATGTTGCATTGTGTTTCTGTGTCTCTGGCCCACTGCAGGCCCCCTCATGGCACCCGACCGGCGCCGATTCTGACCGATGACAATAGGCACGCTTGAGAGCGCCTCCGTGCTCGGTCAAAGCACATCGAACGTTTCCATGACCCATTTCGACGACATCCAGCTGCTGCGCACCCACTATTTGCGGGGCCCGAACCTCTGGACTTACCGCCCCGTGCTCGAAGTCTGGCTCGATCTGGGCCGGCTCGAGGACTTCCCTTCCAACCTGATTCCGGGCTTCACCGACCGCCTGACCACGCTGCTGCCGGCGCTGATCGAGCATCACTGCGGCGTCGGTGAGCGTGGCGGCTTCATCCAGCGACTGAATGAAGGCACCTGGGCCGGCCACGTGCTCGAGCATGTGGTGATCGAGCTGCTCAACCTGGCCAGCATGCCGACCGGCTTCGGCCAGACCCGCAGCACCTCGCGGCATGGCGTGTACCGCATGGTGTTCCGCGCGCGCGACGAGCAGGTCGCCCGCGCGGCGCTGACCGAAGGCCACCGCCTGCTGATGGCGGCCATCAACCATGACCCATTCGACGCCGCCGACGTCCAGCGCGCGGTCGACGCGGTCAAGGCCAAGGTCGAAGATTGCTACTTGGGGCCCAGCACCGCCTGCATCGTCAGCGCCGCCACCGATCGCGGCATTCCGCACATGCGGCTGAACAACGGCAACCTGGTGCAACTGGGCTACGGTGCCAACCAGCAGCGCATCTGGACGGCCGAGACCGACTACACCAGCGCCATCGGCGAATCGATCGCGAGCGACAAGGAACTCACCAAGTCTCTGCTCGCCAGCTGCGGCGTGCCGGTGCCCGAAGGCCAGGTCGTGGCCACGGCCGCAGAAGCCTGGGAAGCGGCCGAAGACATCGGCCTGCCGGTGGTCGTGAAGCCGTCCGACGCCAACCATGGCCGCGGCGTCTCGCTCGAGTTGAATACACGCGAAGAAGTCGAGGCCGCCTTCGCGGTGGCCGAGCCCGAAGGCAGCGACGTGATGGTCGAGCGCTTCATCCGCGGCTCCGAGCACCGGCTGCTGGTGGTCGGTGGCCAGGTGGTTGCGGCGGCGCGCGGCGAGATCATCACCGTCACCGGCGACGGCAAGGCCACCGTGAGCGCGCTGGTCGACAGCCAGCTCAACAGCGACCCGCGCCGCGGCGTCGAAGAAGAATTTCCGCTCGATTTCATCGATGCCGCGACCGACGCCAAGCTGCAACTCGAATTGCAGCGGCAGAAACTCGACGCCGCAGCCGTGCCGGAGGCGGGCCGCGTCGTCACGATCCAGCGCAATGGCAACCTCGGCGTGGACTGCACCGACCAGATCCATCCCGAAGTCGCGCATGCGGCGACACTGGCCGCCCGTGTCGTGGGGCTCGACATCGCCGGCATCGACCTGGTTGCCCAGGACATTTCACGGCCCCTCGCTGCGCAGGGCGCCGCGATCGTCGAAGTCAACGCCGGGCCCGGCCTGCTGATGCACCTGAAGCCGGCGGTCGGTTCGCCGCGCCCGGTGGGCCGTGCGATCTGCGACCACCTTTTTCCGGACGACGCGCCGGGCCGCATTCCCGTGGTCGGCGTGGCCGGCTCGCAAGACACCGCCGTGCTGGCGCGGCTGGTCGCCTGGCTCCTCAATCTGGGTGGCCGCCACACCGGCCTGGCCTGCCGCGACGGCCTGTTCCTCGAACGCCGCCGCGTCGACGCGCGCAACAGCGCCAACTGGGAAGCCGGCCACCGCCTGCTGGTGAACCGCGCGGTGCAGGCGGTGGTGATCGAGAACGGCGCCGAAACCATCCTGCGCGACGGCCTGGCCTACGACCGCTGCGAAGTCGGCATCGTGACCGACCTCGAAGGCGCGGGCGCGCTGGCTGAATACGACATCACCGAAAGCGACCAGTTGGTGAAGGTGCTGCGCACCCAGGTCGACGTGGTGCTGCCCGAAGGCACGGCCGTGCTCAACGCGGCCGACCCGCGCGTGGCCGGCCTGGCGCCGCTGTGCGACGGCGCCGTGATCCTCTACGCGTCCGAGGCGACTGCGCCGGCGCTCGAGACCCATCAAACCGCTGGCGGCAAGGCTGTGCTGGTGCGGCAAGACCGTGTGGTGCTGGCCAATGGCGGCAGCGAATCGTTCCTGCCTGGCCTCAGCAGGCTCACGGTCTGGCGCGCCAACCATGCGGGCGTGAGCATCGACAGCCTACTGGCTGCGGTGGCCGCCGCCTGGGCGCTCGGCATTCCGCTCAACCTGATCGGCGCCGGCGTCGAAGCCTTCGAATCCGACCTGCACGCCGCGCTCGCGTCGCTGCAGCTGTCGCAAACCATTCCCTCGCCGGACAAACAACTCGCCTGATCCATGGAAGTCACCCGCATCCGCGCCTTGCGCGGCCCCAATCTCTGGAGCCGGCACACGGCCATCGAAGCCATCGTGGCCTGCCGCGGCGACGAAAACGCCGTACCGAAACTGCCCGGTTTCGAAGCGCGGCTGCGCGCGCTGTTCCCGATGATCGGCGAGCTGCACCCGATCGTGCTGGGCCACCCGCTTGCGCTCGCCCATGTGCTTGAAAACGCGGCCATAGCGCTGCAAACCCAGGCCGGCTGCCAGGTGAGCTTCGGCAACACGGCGCCCACCCCCGAGGAAGGCGTCTACCAGGTCACCGTCCAGTACACCGAAGAGGCCGTCGGCCGGCTGGCACTCAAGCAGGCCGAACAACTGATCGAGGCCGCGCTGAACAACACCGCTTTCGATCCCGTCGCGGCCGTCACCGAATTGCGTGACCTGGACGAATCGGAGCGCCTCGGCCCGAGCACGGGCTCGATCGTCGACGCCGGCGTGGCGCGCGGCATCCCCTACCGCAGGCTCACCAGCGGCAGCCTGGTGCAGTTCGGCTGGGGCGCCAAGCAGCGCCGCATCCAGGCGGCCGAGATCGACAGCACCAGCGGCGTAGCCGAGTCGATCGCGCAGGACAAGGAACTTACCAAGCAGTTGCTGAATGCCGCCGGCGTGCCGGTGCCACTGGGCCGGCCGGTGACCGACGCCGACGACGGCTGGGCCGCCGCGCTGGAGATCGGCCTGCCCGTGGTGGTCAAGCCGCAGGACGGCAACCAGGGCAAGGGCGTCACCGTCAACATCACGACGCGTGAGCAACTCAATGCGGCCTGCGAGTCCGCGGCTCGATACGGCGAAGTGATGGTCGAGAAGTTCTTGCCCGGTTTCGACTTCCGCCTGCTGGTGGTCGGCGACAAGCTCGTCGCCGCGGCCCGGCGCGATCCGCCGCAGGTGATCGGCGACGGCAGCAGCACGGTGCGCCAGTTGGTCGAGACGGTGAACCTCGACCCACGCCGCGGCGAAGGCCATGCCACCTCGCTCACCAAGATCCGGCTCGATGACATCGCAATCGGCCGGCTCGAAGCCCAGGGCCTCGCCCCCGACAGCGTCCCCACGCGCGGCCAGCGCGTGGTGCTGCGCAACAACGCGAACCTCTCGACCGGCGGTAGCGCCACCGACGTGACCGACACCGTGCACCCCGAGATCGCGGCGCGCGCGGTCGACGCGGCGCAGATGGTCGGCCTGCACATCTGCGGCGTCGACATGGTGTGCGAGAACGTGTTGCGCCCGCTCGAAGAGCAGCATGGCGGCGTGGTCGAAGTCAACGCGGCGCCCGGGCTGCGCATGCACATTTCGCCGTCGTTCGGACGCGGCCGCGCGGTTGGCGAAGCCGTGATCGACACCCTGTTCGCGGCCGGCGACGACGGCCGCATCCCAGTGGTTGCCGTGACCGGCACCAACGGCAAGACCACCACGGCGCGGCTCATCAACCATCTGCTCACCTCGAGCGGCCTGCGCACCGGCATGACCAACACCGACGGCGTGTGGGTCGATGGCCGCCAGACCGACAGCGGCGACTGCAGCGGCCCCAAGAGCGCGCGCAACGTGCTGATGCATCCCGATGTGGACGCGGCCGTGTTCGAAGTGGCGCGCGGCGGAGTGCTGCGCGAAGGGCTGGGCTTTGACCGCTGCCAGGTGGCAGTGGTCACCAATGTCGGCAGCGGCGACCATCTCGGCCTGAACTACATCACGACGGTGGAAGACCTGGCCGTGCTCAAGCGCGTGATCGTGCGCAACGTGTCCAGCGACGGCTATGCGGCGCTCAACGCCGCCGACCCCAACGTGGCCGCGATGGCGAGCGGCTGCCCCGGCAGCGTGATCTTCTTCGCCGCCGATCGGCAGCACCCGGTGATGGCCACGCACCGCGCCCAGGGCAAGCGCACGGTGTACGTCGACAACGACATGCTGGTGGCGGCCGAAGGCTCATGGCGCGAGCGCGTGCCGCTGCGCGATGTGCCGATCACGCGCAATGGCACGCTGCCGTTTCAGGTCGAGAACGTGATGGCGGCGGTGGCCGCGGCCTGGGCCGTGGGCCTCGACTGGGACACCATTCGCAGCGGCCTGTCGAGCTTCATGAACGACCCGGCCGGCGTGCCCGGCCGCTTCAACGTCATGGAGTACCGTGGCGCGACCGTGATCGCCGACTACGGCCACAACACCGACGCCATGAAAGCACTGGTGGCCGCAGTGGACACCATGCCGGCGAACAAGCGCTCGGTGGTGATCAGCGGCGCCGGCGACCGGCGCGACTGCGACATCCGCGACCAGACCGCGATCCTCGGCGAAGCCTTCGACGACGTGATCCTCTATCAAGACGCGGCCCAGCGCGGGCGCGCCGACGGCGAGGTGATGGCGTTGCTGCGCCAGGGCTTGCAGGGCGCGCGCCGCACGCAGCAGATCGACGAGATCCGCGGCGAATTCATCGCGATCGACACCGCGCTCGAGCGGCTGCAACCAGGCGACCTGTCGCTGATCCTCGTGGATCAGGTCGAAGAAGCCCTGGCGCACCTGGCCAAACGCATCGCGGCTGGCTGACGCTTCGTTTCAGGCCCTGAAACGTACTGCATCGCCCGCCTGACGGGCGTTTTTCGCTATCTTTTTAATAGCGAAATCGGCTACGGCCGGAACAGCAGGGGCGGCGCTGTCCGACATCGATCCCCGCGTCAGGAGGGCCGATGTCGCCCGGCCGTCCCACAGCCGCTGCCGCCTTCACGGGCCATATTGGTGATCCAGCGGGCCACGCCCGCTTCGCTTTCATCCATATGAAGAGGAAACGCCCATGAAAACAACTCGAACATTTGCGTCGGCCGCGCTGACGGCGCTGGCTTGCCTGTCCTTCTCCGCCGGCGCGCAGACCAGTGCGCCTCCAGGATCGGCCGCCCGCATGCAAAGCGAGCGCGCCACCTGCGACGGAGTGCAGCAGGACAAGGCGGCCTGCCTGCGTGAAGCCGGTGCGGCGCGCCAGGAAGCCGGCCGCAGCGGCCTGACCAGTGCAGGCCCGGGCGGCAACGAATCGAACGCGATGGCGCGTTGCCAGTTGCAGCCGGCTGCCGATCGTGCCGACTGTGAAGCGCGCTTGCGTGGTGCTCCCGGCAGCACCACCACGACCAGTGGCAGCGTCATGGGCGGCGGCGTGATCCGCGAAACCGTGACGCCGCTTCCGGCCACGCCCGCGCCCGCACGTTGATGCGACCGCATATCGATCGAAAGGAGAACACCATGTACAGGTTTACCCATTCGGCCCTCGCCCTTGTGTTGGCAGCGGGTGCAGTCACCGTCGCAGCCGCTGCCACGCCACGGGGCGGTTCCGCTACGTACCAGGAGGAACTCGCGGTCTGCGGCCACATCCAGCAGGATCGCGCCGCCTGTATCCGTGAGGCCGGCGCTGCGCGCCAGGCTGCCGCAACAGGCCAGTTGACCAGCGCGCCGGACTACCGGCAGAACGCGCTGGCCCGCTGCCAGTTGCAACCGGTCAGTGATCGCAGCGCCTGTGAGGCGCGCGTCATGGGCACCGGCGATACCGGCATTCAGGGCAGCGTGCTCGGCGGTGGCCTGATCCGCGAAACTGTAACGCCGATTTCTGCGCCGCTGCAATAAGAATCGCCGGCGTCGGTGGCGGTCGGCTGTCACAGAACCGTCATAAAACTGCGGCGACTGCTAGCTATAGTTCTCGATTCATTTCGTCAATCGAGGTAACTCCCCATGAACGCCATCAAGGCCGCTCGTCGCTTCATCGAAGCGGATTCGGACAACGAATCCGCGAAGATCCTGGCCCGGCTGGTGTTGGCGCTGGAGTCGGAGCGCAGCTTCGAACTCGTCACGCTCTACAACCTCGACTACAAGAGCTTCCAGTTGGCCATCGACATCCTGCAGGAATGGCGCCTCGATCGCTACTACGCGAGCAAGTCGAAGCTCTACGACATTTCGCTGCAGGTCGACGAACTCGAAAGCTGATACCCGTTCGCGTTCAACGCGGTAGGGAATCTGGCGCTTTGCCGCGGTTGCTGCGTTGGCGGAACGGGCATCTTGCTGGCGCTTCGTGCCTTGAGGTTTCGGGGGTAGGCCGATGGTGGTGTTCAGCGCGAACAATCACGCCGCGTCCAGGCTCAGGGCGGTGGGGCACGCTGC
>JBDUCH010000210.1:0-7294 GCA_040003555.1 Variovorax sp.
ACCGGCTTGAGCAGGTAGGACGGCACGACCTTGACACCGTTGTTGTAGGTCTTGGTGTCGTTGACCTCGGGCGTCTTGCCCGACAGCATCGCGTCGACCATGGCCACCGTGACCTTTGCCAGTTCGCGCGTGTCCTTGAACACGGTGGAACTCTGCTCCTTGCGCAGGATCGATTTGACCGAAGGCACCTCTGCGTCCTGGCCGGAGACGATCGGCATCGGCTGCTTCGGCGAGCCGTAGCCCACGCCCTTGAGCGACGACAGGATGCCGATCGACAGGCCGTCATAAGGCGACAGCACCGCATCGACGCGATCCTTGGTGTAGTAGGCCGACAGCAGGTTGTCCATGCGGGCCTGCGCCACCGCGCCGTCCCAGCGCAGCGTGCCGACCTTCTCCATGCCCATCTGCTTGCTGCGCACCACCAGCTTGCCGCTGTCGATGTAGGGCTTCAGCACCGACAGCGCACCGTTGTAGAAGAAGAAGGCATTGTTGTCGTCCGGGGAGCCGCCGAACAGTTCAATGTTGAACGGGCCTTTGCCGCTCTTCAGGTCGAGCGCCTTCTCGATCGACTGCGCCTGCAGCACGCCAACCTGGAAGTTGTCGAACGTGGCGTAGTAGTCGACGTTCTTCGAGCCCTTGATGAGCCGGTCGTAGGCGATGACCTTGACGCCCTTGTCGGCCGCCTTCTGCAGCACGTCCGACAGGGTGGTGCCGTCGATGGCCGCAATCACCAGCACCTTGGAACCCTTGGTCACCATGTTCTCGATCTGCGCGAGCTGGTTCGGGATGTCGTCGTCGGCGTATTGCAGGTCGGTCTTGTAGCCCTTCTCCTTGAAATACTTGACCATGTTGGCGCCGTCGGCGATCCAGCGCGCCGACGACTTGGTCGGCATCGAAATGGCGATCGGGCCCTTGTCCTGCGCCTGTGCGAGCGAGGCAAAGCCGATCAGGCCGGTGGCGGCAACGCCTGCGAGCAGGGTCTTGAGAAAAATGCGTTTCATGGGTGTCTCCGTTCTCAGTACTTGCGCTTCGGGAATTCCTTGGCCGCGACTTCCATCGGGAAGATCGTTTCCTCGGTGACGATACGCTTGGGCAGCGCCTTGCCGGCCTTGATGTCTTTCACGGCGCTCATCAGCTGCGGGCCCAGCAGCGGGCTGCATTCCACAGACACGTTGAGCTTGCCGGCGATCATGGCTTCGAAGGCGCCCTTGACGGCGTCGATCGAGATGATCGTGATGTCCTTTGCGGGCTTCATGCCGGCTTCCTCGATGGCCTGGATCGCGCCGATCGCCATGTCGTCGTTGTGCGCGAACAGCACGTTGATCTTCTTGCCGTCGGCCTTGAGGAAGGCTTCCATGACCTCCTTGCCCTTGGCGCGCGTGAAGTCGCCGGTCTGCGAACGGATGATCTTGAACTTCGGATCGGCCTTGATGATTTCCTCGAAGCCCTTCTTGCGGTCGATGGCCGGTGCCGAGCCCACGGTGCCCTGCAGCTCGACGATGTTCACGTCGCCCTTCTGGTCTTTCATCTTTTCCACCAGCCAGCGGCCGGCCTTGCGGCCTTCTTCCACGAAGTCGGAGCCCATGAAGGTCACGTAGAGCGAGTCGTCTTTCGAATTGACTGAGCGATCGGTCAGCACCACCGGAATCTTGGCGGCCTTGGCTTCGCGCAGCACGGTGTCCCAGCCGGTTTCGACCACTGGCGAGAACGCGATCACGTCGACCTTTTGCGCGATGAAGGAGCGGATCGCCTTGATCTGGTTCTCCTGCTTTTGCTGCGCGTCGGAGAACTTGAGTTCGATGCCGGACTCTGCGGCGGAAGACTTGATCGACTCGGTGTTGGCGGTGCGCCATTCGCTCTCCGCGCCGACCTGGCTGAAGCCGAGGACGAGCTTCTTCTGCGCCAGCGCTGTGGCCGGCAGCAGGCTCGCGAGCGAGGCAGCCGCGAGTGCGGCGGTGAGGGTACGACGTGTCAGTTTCATGGTGTTGTCTCCTGTTAGCGTGATGAAAAACTCTCCGGCCTGGTTGCTCAGGCCATCATGTACCCCGTCTTGACCGAGGTATAGAACTCCGCTGCATAGCGGCCCTGCTCGCGCGGCCCGTAGCTCGACCCCTTGCGCCCGCCGAACGGTACATGGAAGTCGACACCCGCGGTCGGCAGATTGACCATCGTCATGCCAACCCTGGCGTGGCGCCTGAAATGCGTCGCATGCTTGAGCGAGGTGGTGCAGATGCCCGCGCAAAGACCGAACGGCGTGTCGTTGGCCAGCGCCAGCGCGTGCTCGTAGTCGTCGGCCTGCAGCACGCAGGCGATGGGGCCGAAGATCTCTTCGCGCGCAACGCGATGCGACGGCTTCGCGATGAACAGCGCCGGGCTCATGAAATAGCCTGCGGTCGCACGCTGCACCGTCTCACCCCCGAACACGTGCTCCGCGCCTTCGTCGCGGGCGATCTTCATCCACGCCAGGTTCTGTTCGAGCTGGCCGCGATCGACCACAGGCCCGATGTCCACGCCGTGTTCCAGTGCATGGCCGACACGCAATGCGGCAAGACGGTGGCGCACGCGCACCACGAACGCGTCGTGCACGGACGCCTGGACGATCAGGCGGCTCGACGCCGTGCAGCGCTGGCCGGTCGAGAAGTAGGCGCCCTGAACGGCACAGTCGACCGCCCGATCGAGGTCTGCATCCTCGAGCACCACCAGCGGGTTCTTGCCGCCCATCTCGAGTTGCACCTTGGCGCGCCGTGCGGCGGCGGCGTGCAGGATGCGCTCGCCGGTGGCGACCGAGCCGGTGAAGCTCAGCGCATCGACCAGCGGGCTGTCGACGATGGTCTGCCCGACCTCGCGGCCACTGCCCATCACGAGGTTGAAGGTGCCGGCCGGCAATGCGGCGCGGCTGATGATGTCGGCCAGCGCCCAGCCACAGGCCGGCACCAGCTCGGCGGGCTTGAACACGACGCTGTTGCCGTAGGCCAGTGCGGGCGCAATCTTCCACGCGGGAATCGCCAGCGGAAAGTTCCACGGTGCAATGAGCCCGACCACGCCGACCGGCTCGCGCGTGATGTCGATCTGCACGCCGGGCCGCACCGATGGCAGGGTCTCGCCGCCCGCGCGCAACGCTTCGCCCGCGAAGAACTTGAAGATGTGCCCCGCGCGCGCAGCCTCGCCGATGGCTTCCGGCAGGGTTTTCCCTTCCTCCCGCGCCAGCAGCAAGCCCAGTTCATCCTTGCGCGCCAGGATTTCGCTGCCGATCTGATCCAGCACATCGGCGCGCCGCTGCGGCGTGGTCTGGCTCCACTGCGGGAAGGCGTCGGCAGCGGCGCGGATCGCGAGTTCGGTCTGGCTTCGATCTGCGCGCGCGTATTCGGCGACCACTTCGCTGGTGTCCGACGGGTTACCGCTCAGGCCTGCGGTGACGCCAGTCTCCCAACGGCCATTGATGTAATGGCGGGCGTGTTGTGTGAGGTCACTGCGTTTCAAAGTGGGGCGAGTGTAAGAATCGCGCCCATATCTTTCCAATCAAGATTTGGATTGAATCAATGCCAAAAGCAGCATTCAGGTAAACCCCATGACGAACTACACGCACTGGTTCATCCGTGCGCGACTCAAGACCCGCCAGCTGCTGTTGCTGGTCGCACTGGCCGAGGAAGGCAACATCCATCGCGCGGCGCAGGTGCTGAACATGACGCAGCCGGCCGCATCGAAATTGCTGAAAGACCTCGAGGACGTGCTGGAGGTCTCCCTGTTCGATCGCCTGCCGCGTGGCATGCGGCCCACCTGGTATGGCGAGACCATGATCCGGCATGCCCGCGTCGCACTGGCAAGCCTGAACCAAGCACACGACGAGCTGACGGCATTGAAGGCAGGGCGCTTCGGCCAGGTGAACATCGGTGCCATCACATCCCCCGGGCTGGCGCTGTTGCCCGGTGCGGTGGCTGTGGTCAAGCGCGACCAGCCGACCTTGCGCGTCTCGCTCGAGATCGAAACCAGCCCGGTGTTGCTGGAGCGCCTGGAGCAAGGCAAGCTGGACATCCTGGTGGCGCGGCTGTTCGCGGAGCACGACAAATCGAAGCTGCGCTACGAGGCGCTGATCGAAGAGCCCGTGTGCGCGCTGGTGCGGCCCGGCCACCCATTGCTCGGCATCACGGGCCTGACGCTGCGCGACGTGGTGTCGGCCGGCTGGATCGTGCCGCCCGCAGGCAGCGTGCTGCGGCATCGCTTCGAGCTCATGTACCAGGAAGAAGGCCTGGCGCCACCGCTCAACGTGATCGAGAGCGCCGCGCTGCTCTTCATCACGCGCATGCTGCAGCAGAGCGACATGATCGCGGTGCTGGCCACAGAGGTGGGGCGCTACTATGCCGCGCACGGCATCGCGGCCGTGCTTCCGCTCGCCATGCCCTGCCACATGGACGCCTTCGGCATCATCACGCGAACCGACCGGCTGCTCTCGCCGGCGGCGAAGATCATGATGAAGGCGCTCAAGGATGAGAGCCTGAAGGTTTACGGGCGACGCCTGGATCCCGACTGAATCACACCTGCACCCCAACGGAGTTGCGATTGAACACATCACTGCTGCCCGCGCCCGTCGTCTCGGGTTCCCCTCAATGCATCTGGGCTGCGGAGGCGACCCTGGGCGAAGGCACCCTGTGGTCGCAGCGCGAGCAGGCGCTCTACTGGGTCGACATTCTTTCCTGCCAGTTGCACCGGTTCCGGCCTTCGGACGCATCGCGTACCAGCTGGAAGTTCGACGAGGAGATCTCGGCGGTGGCCGAGCGGGCCACGGCGCCGGGGTTGATCGTCACGCTCCGGCGTGGCTTTGCACTGTTCGACCCGGCCGAGCCGATGCCCACGCCACCCTACCTGCACCAGCCGGAGCCGACACTGCCGGGCAACCGCTTCAACGATGGCAAGTGCGATGCGGCGGGCCGCTTCTGGGGTGGCACGATGGACTTCGCCTGCGAAGCGCCCACCGGCGCGCTCTACCGCTACGACGCGGACGGCCGCTGCACGCAGCACGAGCATGGCTTCGCCGTGACCAATGGGCCCACCTGGTCGGCGGACGGCGCCACGATGTACTTCAACGACACGGTGACGGCGCGCGTCTATGCCTACGACTTCGATGCAGCCGCGGGCACGCTGTCCAACAAGCGCCAATGGTTGCGCTTTGCCAAGGACGATGGTTTTCCGGATGGCATGACCACCGATGCCGCAGGCCGGCTATGGATCGCCCATTGGGGTGCTGCGTGCGTGACCTGCCATGACCCGCTGACTGCGGCCGAGCTCTGCCGCGTGCGCCTGCCGACGCGGCACATCACCAACTGCGCTTTCGGCGGGGAAGACCTGCACACGCTGTTCATCACCAGCGCCGCGAGTGGGCTGACCCCGGAACAGCGCGAGGCCGAGCCGCTGGCGGGCGGGCTGTTCGCGGTGCGGGTCGATGGCGGCGGCGTGCCGGCCGGGCGCTTCGCCGGGTAGCCCGGCGGGCCGACGCTTCAGGCCACGCCGAACCGGTGCAGCGTCGTGCTGCGGAACACTTCGCCCGGCCGCAGGATGGTCGACGGAAATCCGTTCTGGTTCGGCGAATCCGGAAAGTGCTGCGTTTCCAGGCACAGGCCATCGCCCTGCCGCCAGGCAAGGCCCGCCGTGCCGACCAGGCTGGCGTCCAGAAAATTGCCCGAGTAGAACTGCACGCCCGGCTCGGTCGTGTGGATCTCCAGCACGCGACCCGTTGCCTCGTGCGCCAGCCGCGCCGCCAGCGCCAGGCCATCGCTGCCATCACTGCTGCTGCGGTCGAGCACCCAGTTGTGGTCGTAGCCGCGCGCGCGCAGCAGTTGCGGGTGCCCTTCACGGATGCGCGCACCAATCGGCGTCGCCGTGCGGAAGTCGAAGGGCGTTCCCGCCACGTCTTCGATGCCGGTCGGGATCAGCGTCGCATCGACGGGCGTGTAGCGGCTGGCCGGGAGGGTGAGCCGGTGGTCGAGCACCGATCCGCTGCCCCCCAGGTTGAAGTAGTCGTGGTGGCTCAGGTTGACGGCCGTCGCCTGGTCGCACACGGCGTGGTAGTCGATGCGCCATTCGTTGGCGGCGGCGCTGAGGGTGTAGCGCACGGTGGCCCGGAGTTCGCCGCGAAAGCCCTCTTCGCCATCGGCGCTGGTGTAGCGCAGTTCCAGTGCAACGTCGCCGGTGGCGTCATCGCGCGAGGGGGCCAGCGCCCACCAGCGCGCGCCGAAACCCTTCAACCCGCCGTGCAGCGAGTTGGGGCCGTCGTTCACGGTGAGCTGCTGCGCAACGCCGTCAAGCACCAGGCGCCCGCCGGCGATGCGGTTGGCATAGCGCCCCACGATCGTTCCGAAATGCGGATTGCGCGCGATGTAGTCGTCGAGCGAGGGCAGATCCAGCACCACGTTGTCGCTGCGGCCGTCGCGATCGGGCACATGCAGCGCCGTGACGATGCCGCCGTAGTTGATGGCGGCCAGGCGCAGGCCGCGGCCGTTGTCGAGCGTGTACTCCGTGACCTCGCGGCCGTCGGGCATGCGGCCGTAGGGCCGTTCGGTGATGCGCGTCATTCGACCGTCACCGACTTCGCCAGGTTGCGCGGCTTGTCCACGTCGGTGCCGCGTGCGCAGGCCGTGTGATAGGCCAGCAACTGTAGCGGCACCACATGCAGCAGCGGGCTCAGCGCGCCGTAGTGCTCGGGCATGCGGATCACGTGCAGGCCCTCGCCGCCGACGATCTTGGTGTCGCCGTCGGCCAGCACGTACAGCACGCCGCCGCGGGCACGCACTTCCTGCAGGTTGCTCTTGAGCTTTTCGAGCAGGGCATCGTTGGGCGCCACCGTGACTACCGGCATCTCGCTCGTCACCAGCGCCAGCGGGCCGTGCTTGAGTTCGCCGGCGGCATAGGCCTCGGCGTGGATGTAGGTCACTTCCTTGAGCTTGAGCGCGCCTTCGAGTGCGATCGGGTAGTGCAGGCCGCGGCCGAGGAACAGTGCGTTCTCCTTGCGTGCAAAGTCTTCCGACCAGCTGATGATCTGCGGCTCCAATGCCAGCACCGACTGCAGCGCGACCGGCAGGTGGCGCATCTCCTTCAGGTAGCGCGCTTCGTCTTCGTCGCTGAGCCGGCCCTTGGCCTGGGCCAGCGCCAGGGTCAGGAGGAACAAGCCGGCCAGCTGCGTCGTGAACGCCTTGGTCGACGCCACGCCGATCTCGACGCCGGCACGCGTGATGTAGGCCAGCTTGCACTCGCGCACCATCGCGCTGGTGGCGACGTTGCAGATGGTCAGCGTCTGCTCCAT
>JBDUCH010000211.1:0-7286 GCA_040003555.1 Variovorax sp.
GCAAGGGCTTCTACGACTATCCGACCGACGGCAAGAAGCGCCTGTGGCCCGGCCTGGCCGAGCACTACCCGCTGGCCAAGGAACAGCCGACGCTCGAGACGGTGCGCAACCGCCTGATGTATTCGCAGTCGCTCGAGGCCGCACGCTGCGTGGCCGAGGGCATCGTGAGTGTCAAGGATGCCGACGTGGGCTCGTTGCTCGGCTGGGGCTTCCCAGCGGTGCTCGGTGGTGCGATCAGCTACATCGACATGGTCGGCGCGGCGCGCTTCGTCGCGGAGTGCGACGCACTGGCCCAGGCGCATGGCGAGCGCTTCGCGGTGCCGGATGCGCTGCGCAAGATGGCATCGACCGACCAGCGTTACCACGCGATCTGACATGAGCGGACCTCTCCAGGGCGTCACCGTCATCGAACTCGCCGGTATCGGCCCCGGCCCCTTCGCCGGGATGATGCTGGCCGACATGGGCGCGCGGGTCATCCGCATCGACCGCATCCCGTCACCGGGCAGCGGCAGTGCGCTCGAAGGCCTGATGCGCAACGACAGCATCGTGGACCGCGGCCGTGAATCGATCGCCGTGAACATGAAGGACCCGCGTGGCATCGAGACGGTGCTCGCGCTGGTCGAGCGCGCGGACATCCTGATCGAGGGCTTCCGGCCCGGCGTGACCGAGAAGCTCGGCCTGGGCCCCGATGCCTGCCGTGCCCGCAACCCCCGGCTCGTCTATGGTCGCATGACCGGCTGGGGCCAGACCGGCCCGCTGGCGCAGGCGGCAGGGCATGACCTTAACTACATCGCGCTGTCCGGCGCGCTGCATGCGATGGGCCCGCAGGACCGGCCGCCCGCGCCGCCGCTGAACCTCGTCGGCGACTACGGCGGCGGCGGCATGCTGCTCGCGCTCGGCGTGGTCGCCGCGCTGCTGGAAGCGCGCACGTCGGGGCAGGGCCAGGTGGTCGATGCAGCCATGACCGACGGCGCTGCCGTGCTGATGGCGGCCCAGTACGGCCTCATGGCCAAGGGCCACTGGGGCGATGCGCGCGAGACCAATTTCCTCGACGGGTCCGCGCACTTCTACGGCAACTACGAATGCGCCGACGGCCGCTTCGTCTCGATCGGTTCGATCGAGCCACAGTTCTACCGGCAGTTGCTCGAGAAGTGCGAGATCACCGACCCGCACTTCCTGCAGCAGTGGGAGCGTGGCGAATGGCCTGCGCTGAAGGCCAAGCTGGCGGCGTTGTTCCGAACGCGCAGCCGTGATGCGTGGTGCGATCTGCTCGAAGGCAGCGATGTCTGCTTCGCGCCGGTGCTGGCCATGAGCGAGGCGCCGCAGCATCCGCACAACCGCGCCCGCGGCACCTTCGTCGCGCCGGGCGGCGTGGTGCAGCCGGCGCCCGCGCCGCGCTTTGGCCGCACGCCGAGCGAGGTGCCGCCGCCGGCCCCGGTGATCGGTCGCGACAGCGTCGCGCTGCTGCGCACGTTGGGCCTGTCGGAGGGCGACATCGCGGCGCTGCGCGACGCAGGCACCATCTTCGGCCCTGCTGGAGCCGCTTGAGATGTCGTCCCCCACATCGGGTGATGCCATGTCTGGCCCATTGGGCACATCGGGCCGGCGCCCTGTGCACACGCGCCGCATCGTCTGCGAGGGCTTTGTGCGCGACGACGGGCTGTTCGACATCGAGGGCACGCTGATCGATACCAAGCCCTTCGCGTTGGCGCTGCCCGAGCGCTCGGTCGACGGCGGCCAGCCGATCCACCAGATGAAGGTGCGCCTGACCATCGACCGCGACTTCGTGATCCGCGACGCCGAGGCACAGACGCTGCATGCGCCCTACAGCGTGTGCGGCGACATCGCCGACAGCTATCGCCAACTCGTCGGCCTGCGCATCGAGCCAGGCTTCACGCAGGCCGTGAAGCGGCGGTTTCGCGGCGTGCTCGGCTGCTCGCACATGACCGAGCTGCTGCCGCCGATGGCGACCACGGCTTTCCAGATCCTCTGGTCGCAGCCCGACAGTTTCGGCGGCGCCGACGCGCAGGGCAGCGCGCAGCGCAGTTCGCCGCTCGGTGGCTGCCACGCGCTGCGGCTCGACGGTGCGGTGGTGCAGCGGCACTTTGCGCACCTTCTTCCTTCCGACGCCACAGGCTAGCCGGCGCAGGACTGTTCCGGCATTTTCACAAGGGTGCTCCGTGCCTCTCCCATCCTCCTTCCTCGGGCGCTTCAGCGTGCCCGTCATCGCCGCCCCGATGTTCCTGATCTCCGGGCCGGAACTGGTCATCGCCTGTTGCCGATCGGGTGTCGCCGGCACCTTCCCGGCGCTGAACACGCGCACCACCGAGGAGTTCGGCGCCTGGCTGTCGGAGATCGGTTCGGCGCTGGAATCCTCCACCGAAGAGGCGCCTGCGCCCTACGGCGTCAACCTGATCCTGCACCCGTCCAACACCCGGCTGGATGCGGACCTCGCGGTCCTGGTCGCGCATCGCGTGCCCTTCGTCATCACCAGCCTGGGCCATCCCGGCCAGGTGGTCGAGGCCGTGCACGGCTATGGCGGTGTGGTGTTCAGCGATGTGATCCATGCCAAGCATGCGCGCAAGGCCATCGACGCCGGTGTGGACGGGCTCATCGCCGTGGGCAGTGGCGCTGGCGGCCATGGCGGCACGCAGAGCCTGTTCAGCCTGGCGCGCGAGCTGCGCAGCTTCTGGGACGGCACGCTCGTGCTTGGCGGCGCCATCAGCGACGGCCAGGGCGTGCGTGCGGCCGAGGTGCTGGGCGCCGACCTGGCCTACCTCGGCAGCCGCTTCATCGCGACGCAGGAATGCCGCGCGGTGCCCGCCTTCAAGCAGATGGTGCTCGACGCGTCGGTGGCCGACATCGTCTACACGGACCTCGTCTCCGGCACGAACGCCAACATGCTGTTGAAGAGCCTGCAGCAGGCCTACGGCGCCGACTGGCAGCGCGAGGCCGGGCTCCGGCGCGCCAACGGCCCGAAGGCCTGGCGTGACGTCTGGAGCGCGGGGCACGGCGTGTCCAACATCGGCGACGTGCCGCCTGCAGCGGCCCTCATCGCCCGGCTGCGCACCGAATACCTCACGGCTTCGGCCCTGCCGCCGGCGGCAGCGTTGAGAGCACCGCGGGCGGCCTGATGCCCGCCGCAATCACTTCATTCACTTCGAGAGAAAACCCAATGTACCCACGCGATCTATTTGGTCCCGAGCATGTGCAGTTCCGCGACACCGTGGCGCGCTTCATGGAACACGAAGTCGCCCCGAACCTGGAGCGCTGGGAGTCGCAAGGCGGTTTCGAACGCGGCCTGTTCGACCGCGCCGGCGCGGCCGGGCTGCTGTGCCCGACCGTGCCGGAGGCTTATGGCGGGCCGGGGGCGGACCTGCTCTACACCGCGGCGCTCCTGGAAGAAGCCGCGCCCCACAGCAACATGGGCATGTCGTTCGCGATGCATTCGGACATCGTCACCAACTACGTGCTGCACTACGGCAGCGAAGCGCTCAAGCAAGCCTACCTGCCGAAGATGGTGACCGGCGAGATCGTTGGCGCCCTGGCCATGACCGAGCCCAGCGGCGGCTCCGACGTGAAGGCCGTGCGCACGACCGCAATGCGCGAGGGCGAGCACTACGTGGTGTCGGGTTCCAAGACATTCATCTCCAACGCCAGCATCTGCGACATGGTGATCGTCGTCGCCAAGACCGACCCGCAGGCTGGCGCCAAGGGCGTGAGCCTGCTGGTGGTCGATGCGGCCTCGCCCGGGCTGACCAAGGGCGCGCCGCTCAAGAAGATGGGCCTCAAGTCGCAGGACACCGGCGAGCTGTTCTTCGACCAGGTGCGCGTTCCGGTCGGAAACCTGCTGGGCGAAGAGAACAAGGGCTTCGCCTACCTGATGCGCGAGCTGCCCTGGGAACGCCTGCAGATCGCGATCTCGGCCATCGCCGCGGCGGAGGCGGCCTATGGCTGGACGCTGGCCTACGTGCGCGAGCGCAAGGCCTTTGGCCAGGCGGTGATCGACTTCCAGACCGCGCGCTTCACGATGGCCGAGCTCAAGACCGAGCTGCGCATCGGTCGCGTCTTCGTCGATCGCTGCCTGCAGCTTCTGCTGCGCGGCGAACTCGATGCGCAAATGGCGTCGATGGCCAAGTACTGGACCACCGACCTGCAGGGCAAGGTGGTCGACGCCTGCGTTCAGCTCCACGGCGGCTACGGCTTCATGGCCGAGTATCCGATCGCCAAGGCCTACGTCGATGCGCGTGCGCAGCGCATCTATGGTGGCACCAACGAGATCATGAAAGAGCTGATCGCGCGCGAGCTGTGAACCGGATCGCGGGTGGCAGCAACCTTGAACAGGGAGCAGACATGACGGAATCATGGGTGCAGTTCGACGTCGATGGACCGGTGGCGACCCTCACGCTGAACGATCCAGGGCGCATGAACCCTTTGAGCGAGCCGCTGGTGCGTGCGTGCCTCGACGCTTTGCGCAAGGTGCATGACGACCGCCGTATCAGGGCGCTCGTCCTCACCGGCCGGGGCCGCGCCTTCAGCGCCGGTGCCGACCTGCCGTCACTCGCGGCCCCCCGGCCCGCCGGTGCGCCGTCCCTCGGTGCCGAGGTGGCTGCGCTGATGACCGACGGCGGCAACCGACTGGTGGCGCAATTGCGCGCGCATCCGGTGCCTGTGGTGTGCGCGCTCCAGGGCGCGGCGGTCGGCGGCGGTGCGGGCCTGGCGCTGGCGGGCGACATCGTGGTGGCGGCGCGGTCGAGCTATTTCTACCTGCCGTTCATTCCCGCCCTCGGCATCGTGCCCGACATGGGCAGCAGCTGGTTTGTGCCGCGCGCTGCCGGCCGTGTCCGTGCCATGGGCCTCGCGCTGCTGGGCGACCGGCTCAGTGCCGAACAGGCCGCGCAGTGGGGGCTGATCTGGGCATGCGTCGACGATGACAAGTTGCCCGCCGAGGCCACCCGCCTGGCGACGCAACTGGCCGCGTTGCCTGCGCACGCGATTCAGGAGGCCCGTGCGCTGTTCGACGCTTCGGGCAGCCACACGCTGGCGCAGCAGCTGGACTACGAGCGAGACCGGCAACGCGAACTCATCGACGGTCCCTGTTTCGCCGAAGGCGTGCAGGCCTTCCTGGACAAGCGCAGGCCCGTGTTTCGCGAACGAGGGTGAAGCACGCGCCGCAGCGCTGCGGCGCGGGAGATTCGCATCGCGGCCGAAGATCGTCGGATGCGACGATATACCGAAGGCCGTGCACTTCAAAAATCGTCACAACAGATCGTTGAAGACCTACGAGACGGCGCAGAGTGCCGCCATTGCAGGCCATCGATGGACCCCGCGTTCTACCGAAGAAGCTTCTCTGAGTACCAGGAGACATAGCGATGAAACAACACAGTGGTTGCAGCGCCGAGACTGGCGATGAACCGCTAAATCTCTCGTTGTCCAGGACGCGTTGAACGATGAAGAATCCTGCGTCGCCTGCACCCGTGATGCGTGGCCTTCCAGCGACGCTGACATCGCGTTTGCGCTTGCCGGTGATTGCAGCACCGATGCTGCATGTTTCAGGCATTGACCTTGTCAGTGCTGCCTGCCGGAGCGGCGTCATTGGTGCGTTTCCAACGGCCAATGCGCGCTCGGTCGACGAACTGGATCACTGGCTGCGTCGCATCGAGGAATCGCTGCGCGATTGCGAAGTGCCTCCGGCGCCCTGGTGCCCCAATCTCATCGTGCGTCAACCGAGACTGCATGACGACCTTGCGTGTCTCGTCCGTCATCGGGTGGAGATGGTGATCACCAGCGTGGGCTCACCCGCGCCTGTGATCCCCGCATTGCACGACATTGGCTGTTTGGTGCTGGCCGACGTGGCAACCCTGGCGCATGCCCACAAGGCGCTTGAAGCGGGGGCCGATGGGCTGGTGTTGCTGACGGCCGGAGCAGGGGGCCAGACCGGCTGGCTCAATCCTTTCGCTTTCGTGCGCGCCGTGAGGGCCTTCTTCGACGGCCCGCTCGTGCTGGCGGGCGGGATGGCCGACGGTGCCGCGGTGTGGGCGGCACAGGTACTGGGATGCGACCTGGCCTACATGGGCACGCGCTTCATCGCGGCTTCCGAGAGCATGGCAGCACCGGCCTACCGGCAGATGCTGGTCGACAGCAGCATGGACGATGTGGTGCTGACCCGCGCCTTCTCCGGTCTTGAAGCCAACATGCTGCAAGCCTCGATAAGGGCTGCCGGGCTGGATCCGGCCAAGCTCGACGAGCAGGTCAGTGCCGCCACTGCCAAGGAGTTGTACGGCAACAGTGCCAACGCCACGGGGCCACGCAGATGGAGCGACATCTGGAGCGCGGGCCATAGCGTCTCAGGTGTGCAAGGCGTCGAACCGGTCGCCGAACTGGTTGAACGCATCGCGTCCGAATATCGAGCTGCGCGGCTTGCGACTGCCGGACTGAATGAACATTCCTAACCCGGCTCGATATCCCTGAGCCATACAAAGAGACAGCGATGATTGCTCAAAACATGTTGCTTCCCACCACCAACGACGTTCTGCTGAGGGCGCTCGCGCAGTATCCGGATCGAGTGGCTTTTGGCTGGGATGGCGGGCAGATGACCTACCGCGCGACCGCGGACCTCATTGGCCGCATGCAGCAGGTTTACGCCTCGGCTGGCCTCGTCCGAGGCCAGCGTGTGGGCCTGCTGGTGTCCAACGTCGCAACCGGTTGGTGCGCCAACATGGCTGCGTTGTGCAGCGGCATGGCCATTTCCTGTTTGCATCCCATGGGTTCATTGGAAGATCAGTTGTTCCAATTGCGTGATTTCGGGGCAGATGCGCTGGTGGTCGACATGATCGCCTTCGGGCAGCGGGGCGGTGAGTTGGCTGCCGCGTCGCCACATTTGCATGCGGTGTACAGCCTTGGCCCCGCCACCTTCGGGCGGGATCTGCTGGCAGCGGCAGAGAAAGCAGGCAGCCGTTCGCCCGTGGACCTCGCCCAGGTGACCGACATGGCCAACGTCAACTACACCGGTGGAACCACGGGGCGTTCCAAGGGAACGGCACGCGATCATGCGGGCCATATGCACATGGTGATGTCCGTCCTGGCCGACTTCGAGCTACCTGCCACACCGCATTACCTGGCAGCGGCACCGATCTCCCATGTAGCGGGCAGCAAAGTACTGCCGGTGCTCACGCGCGGCGGCAGCGTGTACCTGATGAACGGTTTCGACCCGCAACGCATCTTCGACACCGTGGCCAGCCAGCACATCAACATGACGCTGTTGGTGCCGACCATGGTCTACGCCT